>NZ_JAIVLB010000012.1 GCF_020524495.1 Bacillus stratosphericus
GTCAAAAAACACTTTATCTATCCAGCATAAAAGATTTATATACTGGTGAGGTTGTGGCTTATACGATTGGAGATAAAAGAAAAAGGCATTACCATGAGCATGTCCCGTAAGGGAATGCCCGATGATAATGCCCCCATCGAATCCTTCCACTCCAGTTTAAAATCAGAAGGATTCTATCTCCACCACCTGACAAACACTACAACAGCCATTGTAGAAAAAACGGTCAGGGAGTATATTAATTATTATAATAATATCCGAATTCAATTAAAATGAAACAACCAGTCACCGAAAGAGTTTCGACAACTGGCTGTTTCATAAAGGTGTTTTGATCCCTGTATCAAAAACGGGGGTCAGTCCCCAGATGAGGCGGTTTTTTTTATTTAGCGTTTTTTGATTTCTTCTAGGAGAATCTTGTTGACCATCGGCGGGTTTGCTTGTCCCTTCGATGCTTTCATGATTTGACCTATTAAGAAACCAATCGCACGGTCTTTTCCATTTTTGAAGTCTTCAATGGATTGTGGGTTGTTATCAAGTGCTTCTGTGACAAGTTTGAGCAGCGCACCTTCATCAGATATTTGGACAAGTCCTTTTTCTTTGACGATTGTTTCTGCATTTCCCCCATTTTCGATCAGCTCTTTAAATACCTTTTTGGCAATTTTAGAGGATATCGTTCCTTTTTCAATGAGTTTGATCATGCCGGCAAGTCCTTGCGGCGTTAGTTTTGTTCCTTCCAGCTCTTTTTGAGCGGAGTTTAGGTATGCAGATACTTCACCCATCAGCCAGTTCGATGCTTGCTTCGCTTCCGCACCTTCTGAAATGGTCGCTTCAAAGAAATCAGACATTTCTTTTGTCAGCGTCAGAACCATTGCATCATATGCAGGCAGTCCAAGCTCTTCGATGTAGCGTTTGCGGCGCTCATCTGGAAGCTCTGGGATCGACGCCCTTATACGTTTTTTCCATGCGTCATCAATGTACAGCTCCACCAAATCTGGTTCTGGGAAGTAGCGGTAATCATCTGAGCCTTCTTTGACACGCATGAGAATCGTCTTTTTAGACGCTTCGTCATAACGGCGTGTTTCCTGCTCTATCAGACCGCCAGAAAGCAGTACTTGCTCTTGGCGTTTTTCTTCGAATTCAAGTCCTTTTTGAACAAAAGCGAACGAGTTCAAGTTCTTGAGCTCTGTTTTTGTTCCAAACTTCTCTTGACCAATTGGACGAAGAGAAATATTGGCATCACAGCGAAGTGAGCCTTCTTCCATTTTACAGTCGGAGACGCCTGTATATTGAATAATGGATTTTAGCTTTTCTAAGTATGCGTACGCTTCTTCTGGTGTGCGAATGTCTGGCTCAGATACGATTTCAACAAGCGGTGTGCCCTGGCGGTTGAAATCAACGAGTGAGTATCCGTCATCGGTGTGCGTCAGCTTTCCTGCATCCTCTTCCAGGTGGAGACGTGTGATACCGATTCGTTTTGTTTTTCCGTCTACTTCAATCTCAATCCAACCATTTTCCCCGATCGGTTTATCAAATTGCGAAATTTGATAAGCCTTTGGGTTATCAGGATAGAAATAGTTTTTACGGTCAAATTTTGTGTCTGTTGCGATCTCACAGTTCAGCGCCATAGCTGCTTTCATTGCAAAGTTCACCGCCTCTTTGTTCAGAACCGGTAGTACGCCAGGATAACCAAGATCGATGACACTTGTTTGCGTATTGGCAGCTGCACCAAAAGGTGTCGGCGAGCTTGAGAAAATTTTTGACTGTGTTTTTAGCTCTACGTGGACTTCAAGTCCTATTACCGTTTCAAAGTTCACTCTGATTCACCCCTTACAGTTCAGGTTTTGCTTTATGATAATCTGTTGCTTGCTCGAAAGCATGAGCCACACGGTAAACTATTCCTTCGTCAAAGTGCTTGCCGATGATTTGCAGTCCTAACGGAAGTCCGCTTGCAAATCCACAAGGCACACTGATTCCTGGAACACCTGCAAGGTTCACAGGGATCGTTAAAATGTCGTTTGCATACATGGTAAGAGGATCGCTTGTCTTTTCACCAATGTGAAATGCAGGAGTTGGTGTTGTTGGTCCTACAATGACATCATACTTTTCGAAAACATCTTCAAAGTCTTTTTTGATCAATGTACGGACTTTTTGTGCTTTTTTATAATACGCATCGTAATATCCTGAGCTTAGAGCGAAGGTGCCAAGCATGATGCGGCGCTTGACTTCGTTCCCGAAGCCTTCAGAACGTGTATTTTTGTATAAATCAATGAGATCGTCTGCATGATCTGTACGGTAGCCATAGCGGATGCCGTCAAAGCGCGCAAGGTTCGCAGATGCTTCTGAAGAAGACAGCAAATAGTATATCGCAAGTGCATATTTAGAATGCGGAAGAGACACTTCTTCCCATGTAGCACCAAGTCCTTCTAATACTTTTAACGCTTGAAGAACAGACTCTCTCGCTTCAACGCCCACACCTTCGCCAAGATATTCTTTTGGCACTGCAATTTTAAGACCTTTGATATCGCCAGTTAATGAAGAAAGAAAATTTGGTACATCCACATTTGCACTTGTTGCGTCCATTTGATCGACGCCAGAAATCGCTTGAAGAATATATGCATTATCCTCTACATTACGCGTAATAGGCCCAATTTGATCTAATGATGAAGCAAATGCAATTAAACCGTATCTGGATACACGGCCATATGTCGGTTTAAGACCAACAACACCACAGAAAGATGCCGGCTGACGAATGGAACCGCCTGTATCTGATCCAAGGGAAAATGGTACTTCACCTGCTGCAACAGCTGCTGCTGATCCACCACTTGATCCACCTGGAACTGTGTCCAAATTCCATGGGTTTTTCGTTGCTTTGTAGCCAGAATTCTCCGTAGATGATCCCATTGCAAATTCGTCCATGTTTAATTTTCCAATTGTGACAGCTTCCGCCTCTCTTAGACGGTTCACAACAGTTGCATCATAAATTGGATCAAAGTTTTGTAAAATCTTACTTGATGCTGTTGTACGTAAATCCTTCGTCACAATGTTGTCTTTGACACCGATCGGCATACCGAACAATAGGCCAAGCTCGCCCTTTCCACCAACTGCCTCGTCCAATTCCTTTGCATACGTACGTGCTTTCTCTTCGTCTAATGCAAGGAATGCTTGTACTTTCCCATCTACTTCATTGATTCGTTTATAAGACTCGTCCACTAAATCAGAAACAGACAGTTCCTTTTTATGTAAAAGCTCTTTTAATTCAGAAATTTTGTGATCAAACAGTGACATGTCTCGGGCCTCCTTTAGTCCAAAATTGATGGCACACGAATATAGCCGTCTTTATGATCAGGCGCGTTTTTGATGACTGCCTCAATGGAAAGACCTTTATTCGGAACATCTTCTCTCATGACGTTTTTCATTTTTAATACGTGTGTGGTTGGTTCAACGTTTTCCGTATCTACCTCGTTTAACTGCTCTGCAAATGAAATGATGCTATCAAGCTGTTCTGTAAACATCTCAGCTTCTTCTTCTGTAATCGCAAGCCTTGCTAGATGCGCAACGTGCTTTACTTCTTCTATTTTAATTCTTGACATGCAGGTTCACCTCCAAAAATAATGCGTGTTGATGGTCATGATCATAAGTCATATACACTTTATCATATCAAATTTTACTGTTCTAAAGCAACTTTACCAAGGCTTGAGAAAAGGGATATTATCCATTCACCGTTCAAATAAGCAATTGCCCAAAATATTTATATATGTTATTCTTATTCTTCAGAAAATTTTTTCTTTTATATATTTTGTAAACGCTTACACATAGATTCTTATAGCCAATACACGTATTTTTTTGCGGATGGCGGGGTTTAAGAAGGTTGATCACCTGGGTATTCTCTGGTAGGTTAAATAACCATAGCAGTAAGCACAGACCATTTTGATGTACTGTGTAAATTTTAATTGAGGTGATGTCAAATTAATACGAAAAAGGTGATATGGAAACATGAGTATTGAAATTGGAATTTCTTTATCTATTTATTTTATTGGAATGCTTTCTATTGGCTGGTATTCATTTAGAAAAACAAATAACTTAAATGATTATATGTTAGGCGGACGCGGGCTAGGTCCTTATGTGACAGCTCTATCTGCTGGCGCATCAGATATGAGTGGCTGGATGCTTATGGGACTTCCAGGCGCTATGTATACAACGGGGCTTTCATCTGGATGGCTTGCTGTTGGCTTGATTAGTGGAGCTTACTTAAATTATTTATTCTTAGCTCCTCGCTTGCGATCGTATACAGAGGTTGCTGATGATGCGATCACCATTCCAGACTTTTTTGATAAACGGTTTAAAGATTCATCTACTCTATTGAAAGCTGTATCAGCTATCATTATTATGATTTTCTTTACACTCTATACCTCATCAGGTATGGTATCAGGGGGGCGTTTATTTGAATCAGCGTTTGGCGCTGATTATATGTTTGGTTTGATTTTAACTTCTAGTATCGTGATCTTATACACATTATTAGGCGGCTTTTTGGCAGTTAGTTTAACTGATTTTGTTCAAGGAGTCATTATGTTTTTAGCTTTAGTGCTCGTGCCTATCGTTGCCTTTACTCAGTTAGGTGGCCCAATTGCCACGTACCAAGATATACAACAAATTGATCCAAAATTGCTTGATATATTCAGAGGAACGAGCGTCATTGGCATTATTTCTTTCTTAGCATGGGGGCTTGGTTACTTTGGACAGCCGCACATCATTGTTCGATTTATGGCCATTACGACTGTAAAAGATTTAAAACCAGCGCGTCGTATCGGAATGAGCTGGATGATTGTATCAGTCATTGGTTCACTTTCTGTCGGATTAGTCGGAGTCGCTTATGTACATCAAACAAGTACTACTTTGGCAGATCCTGAAACCATCTTTATTGTACTTTCTAAAGTGTTATTCCATCCGTATATTACTGGATTTTTACTCTCTGCCATTTTAGCTGCGATTATGAGTTCAATTTCCTCACAGCTGCTTGTGACAGCAAGTGCGATGACAGAGGATTTATACCGTACTTTCTTTAGAAAAAAAGCGTCAGACAAAGAACTGGTGATGATCGGACGTATGTCTGTATTAGTTGTGGCCATTATCGCGCTTTGTCTTTCTCTTAATCCAAGTGATACTATTCTTGATCTTGTTGGTTATGCTTGGGCAGGTTTTGGATCTTCATTTGGTCCAGTCATCTTGCTATGTCTATACTGGAAGCGAATGAACCATCACGGTGCACTAGCAGGAATGGTTGTAGGAGCAGTGGTTGTCTTAACATGGATCTCAACCGGCTTGAATAATACAACTGGCTTGTACGAAATGGTTCCCGGATTTATTTTGAGTGGTTTGACTGCGATCATTGTCAGCCTCTTGACCAATAAACCGTCTAAAGCTTCTAAGAAGCTATTTACCAAAATGGAAGATCACCTTGAAGAAGAAACAAAATAACAAAAGTGAAGAGTCATCTGCCCTTTAGCGGATGACTCTCTTTATTTTTAAATAAAATGCTTTTCTTTCTCCCATTTCTGAATAAAATAGAAGTTGTGCAGCCATATGGCTGTGAGAAGGTCATATACATGATGTGAAACGTAAATGAAATGAAAGGAGCGATACGCATGTCTTGGACAATTGAATGGGATACTGTCTTAAAATTAGCCGTGGCAACCTTAATTGGTTTGATCATCGGTCTTGAACGCGAGCTTAAAAAAAAGCCCCTCGGCTTAAAAACGTGTATTGTCATTGCTGTCAGCTCCTGCGTATTAACCATCATTAGCATTGATGCAGCCTACAATTTCCCTCGAGTCTCTAAGCTTCAAATGGACCCACTCAGGTTACCGGCGCAAATTATATCTGGTGTTGGTTTTATTGGAGCAGGCGTGATTCTTCGAAAAAGCAATGATGTCATCTCAGGTCTAACGACTTCCGCCATGATCTGGGGGGCAGCAGGACTTGGGGTTGCAACAGGTGCAGGTTTTTATAAAGAAGCCTTCATCAGTCTTTTCTTTATTCTTGTCAGCGTCGAATTTTTACCATGGATCTTCCAACGAATCGGGCCGATTCGCTTACAGGAAAAAGAAATTCGTATCAGAATGTCTCTATCTGATCGAAACCGGATGACGAACATTTTAAAAGAAATGAAAGCACTTAATATCCGCATTCATTCTGTTCGAATTGATGATTTAAAGGAAAAGGACTATCCGATCATGGAAGTACGCGTTCGTGTGCATAAAGATCGCTATACAACCGATGTATATTTTGATATTAAAGATTTAGAAGGCGTTGTTGGCGTGAAGTGTGATACGGTGTAAATGGTGATGAGACAAAAGTCTCATTACCATTTTTTATGGGATTAGGGGTTGAACAACGGCTTATATTCAAATAAAATACAAAATATGAAAAAATAATAAAAGGGGATTTCTAATGGGTTATTTGAATCGTAAAAATCGTATTCTTCTCTTTACTATTATTCTGACAGCTCTCATGCTAGCCGTTATGCTCACCTCACATTATGTCTCTCCCACATCAACGAATGCAGCAGACAAAAAACAAACGAAGACACCAAAAAACATTATCTTTATCGTTGGCGATGGAATGGGGATGCCCATGATCAAAGCCTACCGTACATTCAAACAGGAAAAGCATTCTTCTGCAAAAGGACAAACCGTCTGGGATCCTTATTTAGTCGGGATGCAGACGACGCACCCAGATGACCCTCGAGATAATATTACTGATTCTGCTGCCGCAGCCACAGCCATGGCAACTGGAAAAAAAACATACAATAACGCCATCGCCGTCAATCATGAAAAAGAACCTCTTAGAAGTGTCGTTGAAGCGGCAAAGGAAGCACGAATGAAAACTGCCTTTGTTGTCTCATCTGATATCACCGATGCAACACCAGCTGCTTTTGGCACACATAACGTTTCCCGAAAAAACAAAGAACAAATTGCAGACCACTTTTTTGATGAGAAAATCAATGGAGAGCACAAAGTTGATATCCTTCTTGGTGGCGGAATGCAATATTTTGACCGCAAAGACCGTAATCTCGTTCAAGAATTTAAGAAGAGCGGGTATTCCATTCTTCGATCGAAAGACGATTTTAAGTCTCAATCATCAAAGCAAATGCTCGGCTTATTTCAAGAAGATGAGCTAGATCGAGCCATTGACCGCCCAAAGCATGTCCCTACTTTAAAAGACATGACGCAGGCAGCACTAACTCAATTGAATCAAGACAACCAGCATGGCTTCTTTATGCTACTCGAAGGCAGCACGATTGATTCGGCTGGGCATGAAAATGATGTTGTCGGTGCAATGAGTGAGATGGAGGATTTTGAGAAAGCAGTCCAAGCAGCTCTTCAATTCGCTAAAAAAGACCAAGAAACCCTCGTGGTCATCACAGCAGACCATTCGACTGGCGGGTTTTCCTTTGGCGCAGACGGGATGACAAGTGAAACCGGCTATAAATGGGATCCAGCACCCATCCTAGCTGCAAAGAAAACGCCTGTGTATATGGCAAAGAAAATTGCAGATGGCCAATCTGTCAATGAAGTACTTCACACCAATATTGATTTCTCACTGACAACAGAAGAAATTTCACAGGTAGAAAAAGCAGCACAATCAGGGCATGCAAGTACGATCCAGTTAAGTATTCAACGTATCTTTGATCAGCGTTCTTTCTCAGGTTGGACAACATTTGCCCATACAGGAGAGGATGTCCCTGTCTATGCATATGGTCCAGGAAAAGCAGCATTTCAAGGCTGGATTGATAATACCAAGCAAGGAAAAAACTTGTTTCAAATTATTGAATCATCCTCCACTTATCGCCCATAAATAAGTATCCCCGCCTCATCAATTAGGCGGGGATTTTTGTTTTAAGATTGACTTAGCTTTGTAAAGTCAAACGTCGTAATAGGAGTCGCTTGCTCAATATCAGAACGGATGCCAGCAAGCATGGCCTTCTCTTCTACTCCGATTGTGGCCAAATCAAATGCTTGATGCAGCAACCCATAAATGAGCATGTGGCGCAAGCGAAGGAAATCAGGAATGTATGCGAGCCATTCATCCAACAGCTCATTCTCTTTCCGATAGCCTTTAAGGAAATGCTTCATAAAGTTCCCTGCAAAAGCAGCTTTGTCCTCGTACGGAATCACTGGGTACCACAAGACATTGTATAGCAAAATGCTGATGTCGTTGATAAACCAGTTGTACCCAATATCATCGAAATCAAAGGTCGTGATTTCCCCTTGATCCCAGTGAAAATTTCCGTGATGCAGGTCCGCATGAACCAATCCATACGTATCTTTATTTTTCGGAAGCTTTGCTAGCTTTTCCATTAACCGATCCGCTTGCTCGAACACAAGTGTCTGATCTGCGGGTACATATTTTCGTAGCTTAAGCTGCTCCTCTTCATCCCACTCTTGTCTTTTATAACGTGCGTCTGACAACTGGTAGCTTTTTGTCAGTTTGTGCATGAGCCCTGTATATTGTCCAAGAGCATAAAATAATTCATCGTTCCAGTCTGCCTCTTCGACTTTTCGGCCTGGTGCTTTTTCATATACTCGAAGTAAAAATGCACCGCCTCGACCATCGTCTACTTGCTCGATATCTCGACCATTTAATGAAGCAATGGGTTTCGCAACTGAAAGACCACCCTTCGCTAAGTGATGCAGCCATTCCATTTCACCTAAAATATAATCAGGTGATCTGCGGATGGTATGGGTAATTTTTAAAATGAAAGACTCTTCGCCTTTTTTCATTTCATACACATAGTTTTCTGCATCTGCGATAAAATGGATGTCACTTCGCTGGACTCCATATAAATGAGTCGCCTCATCTAAAATGTTTGATTCTTCATATATGGCTTTTACATCTTTATGCATGCTGATTCTCCCTCTTTATATATTTTGCCAATTCGCGAATGGTGTGTTTTTCAGCAAAATTCAAATCATCAACATACCAACCCTTCTTTTCAATCTCTACTTCCATTTTGACAGCAAGTAAAGAATTTCCTCCTAAATCGAAAAAGTCGTTGTCAATTCCTACTTTTTTCACATGAAGAATGTCACACCAAATGTTCATGAGTAATGCCTCACGTTCATTGGTTGGCTGCGCGTAAAGTCCATCATATTGCGTGTGATCCATTTTTAATAATGACCGAAGACCTTCTTCATCATGCACCTTAAGAGCTTGCACATAGCATCTGTGCTTCGTTTGATCTGTTTGAATAGTTTCCCATGTATAAGTCTGAGAAACAAGATCACTTGCTGCCTCCGTCTTGTGATCATCTATTTCTCCAGTTGAGTGCTGAAGGGGTGACAAATGAGTGACGATCTGAATGTGATCACTATATGAATCGATATCCTTCACTTGTATTCGATATGTTTGCTGCCACTCCATCTTCTGCATCTGATGTTCTTCCATAAATGTCTTGAACAGCTGATTACGTCCAGTAGGTACAAACGAAAATTCAATGGTGGAAAGTTGGTGCTGACGGCTATATTCAGCGAGCCATGTCAGACATTTTTGCTCAATCCCTTTCCCTAGCGCACGGCAGCTCAGCATCCATGCATCAATTTTCAAGATTTCATTTGTTCGATGCGCCAAGATGGCTCCTACAACTCCTTCGTGACTGAAGCGATCCGCTGCCTCAATGATCCAGCCCTGAACATGCTCGTTCTCCATCTGCTCTCTCAGATGCTGTTCATCAAAACGCTGATCGTTTAAACGGAACTGGTTAATGCGACTGCTCATTTGGGCCACGCGGGCAAGGTGCTGCTCTTTCCATTCTGTTACGCTCATATTCAAATTCAAATTTTGCAAAAATTGCTCCATTGATGGCGACTCTGCTTGCTCTTTTTGACGAGCTTTTTCAGCCTTGTAGCTCGTTGTTCGCCCTCTATCTTCATCGGTGACTTCATAACGGTCAAATGCCCAAGCATGCTCGACAAATAACGGAATCGCTTTTTCATTGGCAGGTAACAGCAGCGTCATCACTTCAGGTAACTCTTCATTCATACGCAGGCACTGGGCCGGGTCATCATCTAAGAAAATAAACTGAGATAACGAAAGATTCAGTGAATCTGCCATTTCTTTTAGTTGGATAGGTTTACTTTCCCAATTGATCCGCCAGTCGACAATATCTTCTTTTTGCAAGATCATATCAGGATGGTTTTCAAATACACGCCACACATCTTCTTCATTGTTCCTGCTGCTTAAGACAAGCAGCAATCCTTCTTGTTGCTTTTGTTTTAAGAAGCGTTGGAGCGTTTGGTGTTCTGGCGTAATGTCGATGCCTTCCACACCGTCTTCTGAAACGACGCCTTTCCAAAGTGTATGATCGCAGTCAATAGCAGCCACTTTAAATGGTACACCTCGCCATGCGACAATCTCTCTCGCTACTTTTGTGCCAATTGCTCCACAAAAGGCCTCCGTGAATGGGAGATGAGCGGCTTGCTCTCCTTTTTCATCAAAAATCTCTTCAATCTGATATTGCTGTCCAAGAAGACGGCAATCGATTAGCTGAACATTGTCAATATCAGATAGCTGGGCGATCCACTCTTGTTCCACGTCTTGAAGGGTGTCTTTAAAAGCAGGACTCAATGGCAAAATGCCAACAAAATATAGGTTATGGTTCGTTTTTAATTTGAGAACGTTTGCGAGTTCTTCAGCATGTTCTGAGGCGAGCTTTTTCTTTTCTTCAAGTGATACATGAGCTGGACCAGTAATATCCTCCAAACGAACGAGTAGAAGATTGGCTCCATTTTTCTTCTGAGAGATGAGGCTCTTTTCATTTAATAATTCTTGATAAACCTGTCCATACGGTGCAAACTGAACATCGAGCTGCACATCAAACTGTTTCGCCCAATACTGAATGTATGGAGCGACCGGATCTGCTGTAAACGTTGAGCTGACTGCCAGCACAAGTGGTGCTTTTTTCTCTGCCCGTTCTCTTTTCTCTTGCGCTACTCTTTCTTCTTCCTCTGAAAGCACGTCGAAATCCTTGAGCAATTGATCTGGGGCTTGAACAGCCTGTTCGACCAAGCGCTGGAAATGCGTCACGAAAGCCTGCATCGTCTCATGTTCAAACAAAGCAAGATTGTATTGAAGAACGCACTTTAACTCGCCTGTTACCTCTCTGACAACATCCATTTTCATATCAAGCTTGGAAATTCCCTTTGCAAACTCATGCGTTTCAAAGGTCAGTCCATCGGCTTCAATTTTAATATTCGGATCGTACTCATTATGATAAATGAGCATCGTATCAAAGAATGGGTTGCGGTGCGGTCTTGTTTTTGGATTCAGGTGTTCGACCATTTGGTCAAATGGGTATTCTTGATGATCATATGCATCAAGCAGTACTTGTTTTGTTTGAGCCAATTGCTCTGTAAAGGATGCATCTTGTTCCATTTCTAGTTTAATTGGCAGGAAGTTCGTAAACATACCAATTGTATGTTCAATATCTGCGTGACGTCTGCCAGCAACAAGTGAACCGACAATCAGTTCCTCCTGATTGGCATAGCGTGAGAGCAGCAGACCATATAACTGGAATAAGATGACGTTGTTCGTCAGCTGATATCGTTCAGCTAGCTGTTCAATTTTTTCCACGATGTGCGGCTCAATGTTAAACTTAATCGCTCTTCCTAAGAAGGATTGTTCCTTCCGTTCAAAATCATATGGCATCGTCAAGGTCGGAACGTTTGAACCAATTTGCTCCTTCCAATAATCCTGCTGCTTTTGAAACATCTCGCTGCGGAAATACTTTTCCTGCCATTCTGCATAATCCTTATATTGAACAGTAAGTTCTGGCAAGGTTTCTCCGCGATAAAGCTCAGTAAATTCTTTAATAAAAATGTTCATGCTCGCACCATCAGCGACAATATTGTGCATATCGACTAATAAAAGATGATCAACTGTTCCGATCTTGACAAACCGCACACGGATCAATGGTGCAGCCTTTAAGTCAAATGGTCGAATGAATTCATCGATTTGTGCTTCTAATTCCTCTTCCTTAGCCTCTGTCATTTCAACGGCAAACTGGAAATCATCGTGCACCCGCTGAACAGGTTCCCCATCTTTTAATTCAAATGTCGTCCGCAAAGTTTCATGGCGATCAATTAATTGCCTGAAGGTCTGTTCAAAGCGCTCAACATCGATGTCTCCTTTACATCTAAGCGCCATTGGCATGTTGTATGAGGTGACTTGACCAATACGCTGATGAATAAGAAACGTTCGTCTTTGAGCTGCAGATAATGGGTACGTGTCTTTCCGCTTCACCGGTTCGATTTTGAAATACTGATGCTTCTCTGCCCTTTCAATGAATACTTGAAGCTTTTCAATCGTCGGATTGTTGAACATGTCTGTGAGCGTTAGCTCCACACCAAATTCCTTGTGAATTTGAGAAATGAGACTGGTCGCATTTAACGAATGTCCACCAAGTTCAAAGAAATGATCGTCCCTTTCCACCTTTTCTAATCCTAAAATGTCTTTCCACATACGCTTTAGTGTTGCTTCAATGTCGCTTGTGGCAATGGTTTGTCCTTGATTGCTTTCTTCTATTTCTTCTCCCTTGTTTTCTTTCGGCACAACCATTTGAACACCTGAGGACGGGGATAGTGCTGATGTATCTACCTTGTCGATCCAATATCTTTGTCGTTCAAACGGATAGGTTGGCAGGGATACTTTTTGGTTTGATTTGTGTTGTCTTAACTTTGTCCAGTCAATCGGTACTCCTTGTAGCCAAATGTCACCCAGTCTGCTCAAAAGATAGCGATCGTCTGCTGCCTCTTCTTTCGGATGACGCATCAATGGAATTGGCTGCTGAGTGTGTTCCTTAGCGGCTTGACGAATAAAGGCACTTAACGTATTTCCTGGTCCTACTTCAATCAAAATCGGATCAAGCTCAGTTAGTAATGTCTCTGCTCCATCACGGAAACGAACCGCTTGCCGCAAGTGATCAGCCCAGTATGCCGGGTCTTTCACCGCTTCCTTTTCGACCCACGTACCTGTGACGTTAGAAATGTATGGGATAGACGGTGAATTCAATTGATACTCAGCTAATTTCTCTTTGAATGATGGAAGTATGTCATCCATCATTTTGGAATGAAAGGCATGAGAGGTGTGAAGCTTTCTACACCCATGTCCAGCAGCCTCTAGCTTTTCAGCTAGTGCGTCAATAGCTGGCGTCTCACCTGAAACGACACATAACTCAGGACCATTTACTGCTGCGAGTGAAAGTTCTTCTGTTAAATATGGCAACACTTTCTGTTCACTCAAAGGAACACTTAGCATAGAGCCTTTCGGAAGCTGACTAATGAGTTGTCCACGATAAGACACAAGATCTATGGCATCTTCTACAGATAGTAAACCTGACACGGCAGCTGCTGTGTATTCTCCGATACTATGACCGATCATCGCCTGCGGTTTAATCCCAAAATGAATCAATAATTTAGCTAAAGCATATTCAACGCTAAACAGCAGAGGCTGCGTATATTCTGTTTGGTTGATTAGCTGACGGTCATGACTTGCTTCTGTTGAAAATAAAATGCTGAATGGGTCAATTGAGACATGCTGATTGAATTGGTCAAAACATTGATCCAACGCTTCCTTAAAGACTGGGTACTTGTCATAAAGCTGACGCCCCATGTCCACATACTGAGATCCTTGGCCTGGGAAAAGAAAGACGACAGGCCGGCTCAATGTTTGAGAACTGGCTGTCTTGACCACCTCTTTTGACCTTTGATTCAGCGCCTGTAACATGTCAGCTGTGTCACTTCCGAGAATGACACGTTTATGCGGAAAATGATGGCGTCCTGTTTGAAGCGTATAAGCGACATCTGCTAAACGGACATGCTGCTGATGCTCAAGTAAATAGTCTGCAAGATGATCCGTCATTTTCTCAAGTGCTTCTGGTGTTTTTGCAGATAATAAAAGAAGTTCACTATCACCTGTATCATCTGCTGCTACACGTGTATTCGGTGCTTCTTCTAAAATGACATGCGCGTTTGTTCCACCAATCCCAAATGAGCTTACACCCGCTCGGCGAGGAGTTGCTTGCTCACCCCATGGCGTCAAGTCTGTGTTGACAACGAAAGGTGAATTTGCAAATTCAATTTTTTCATTCGGTGTTTCAAAATGAATCGTCGGAGGAATCACTTGATGCTTTAAGCTTAAGACTGTTTTAATAAAGCCGGCAACACCTGAAGCATCATTCAAATGACCGACATTTGATTTCACTGAGCCAATGCGGCAAAACCCTTTTTTATCCGTATCAAACGCTTGCTTTAGTGCTTCAATTTCAATGGGGTCTCCAAGTGTTGTACCGGTCCCATGTGCTTCAATGTAAGAAATGGTTTCAGGATCCACCTCGGCCATTCTAAGAGCCGTCTTAATAGCTGATACTTGGCCTTTGGTACTTGGAGCCGTATACCCTACTTTTCTATTTCCGTCATTATTAATGGAGGATCCTTTAATTACAGCATAAATATGGTCGCCGTCTTTAATGGCATCCTCTAAGTTTTTTAAAATGACAGCTCCTGCACCATCACCAAAGACGGTTCCATCAGCTTTGTTATCAAATACGCGGCAATGTCCATCAGATGAATGGATCATGCCTTCTTGATAGAGATAACCCGATTTTTGTGGCAGACGAATGGAAACGCCGCCTGCAACAGCCATATGACAGTCTCCGCTTAGTAAAGCCTGAACTGCCAAGTGAATCGATACCATAGAGGTCGAGCAGGCGGTCTGCACCACCATACTCGGCCCCTTCAGATTTAGTTTATATGAGATCATCGTGGCCAAATAGTCACGCATATTCAGAACAGCGGTTTCTAGTGTTTTCGAGTCCTCGCCCTGCACAGCACCTTGAAGTGCTCTCATGACCCATTCTGTATTGATTCCTGCACCTGTATAAAGACCAATTTGACCTTTGTATTCAAATGGGTCGTACCCAGCATCCTCAAGCGCCGTCCAAACACATTCATGAAACAGTCTGAACTGCGGGTCCATCATGGCTGCTTCTTTTGGTGTATAGTCAAAGAAATCTGCATCAAACAAATCGACATCATCAAGCATCCCTTTTGCTTTGACAAAGCGAGGGTTTTTTAATAAGGCTTCATCTGTACCTTCACCCCGTAATTCCTCCTCTGTAAAAAAGGAGATCGTTTCCTTCCCTTTTTTCAGATTCTCCCAGTATTCATCTACGTTTTTGGCACCTGGAAAACGACCTGCAAGACCGATAACAGCAATTTCTGCGCCATGATAGTGATTTGTTGTATCATTCATTCTCGATTCCGCCTCTCAATCTTTTATTTCGTTGCTGTTTAAAACGAGCTCTTCGATCACCTGATGTGACGACGGCTAGTTCTTCTTCCATCGATTCTTCCTTCGATTCATCAGAAGGTTGGATATATTTCGCTAGCTCTGCGACAGAAGGGTACGTAAACAACGTAACAACCGCTTCATTCGTTTGAAGTGCTTGATTTAACCGGTTGGTGACTTGAACAATATCAAGCGAGCTTGCGCCGAGATCAAAGAAGTTGTCGTGAATCCCCACTTGTTCCATGCCCATAAAGTCTTGCCATACTTGACAGATCGCTTTTTCAGTTTCATTTCTAGGGGCCACATACGGATTGCTCAACTCTGGCCTTTCGTGCTTAGACACCTCATATGAATCCTCACTCGTTGCAGCCTTCGACTCTAGTGACAGCCATTGATCTATCCGTTCATTAAGACTTCCTGTTGACACGAGCATGTGTCGATTTTGTCGATTAGAAAGAACATATTGAAACAGCTCGGCACCCTCTTCTGGTAAAATAGCAAGCTCATTAATTGATTCACCAATTGTCGATTCCAACTCACCCCAGAAATTCCACGCATCCCAGTTCACACACACCCATGGGGTTTGACTATTTTGATTGAGTCTAGCTGCAAATGCATCCATATATAAGTTAGCCGCTGAGTAAGCAGAGAATCCTAAGCCACCAAGTAATGCACTAATGGATGAAAAGAGCAGACAAAAATCCGCTTGCTCTTGATCTAATAGCTGCTCTAACACATCAAGCCCTCTCACCTTTGATTGAAATTGATCCTCTCCCTGTGCGAGTGTAGAAGGTATATCTTTGATCGCCCGGAAGGATGTACTGCCAGGCAACCCTGCCGCATGGAACACACCATGAACGCCGCCGTGCTTATTACGAATGGCACTAAACACATGCTTCATATCATCAAGATCTCCTGCATTCGCCTGCATCGCCTCAACTGTTGCACCTAATCGTTCGAGCTCAAGTACTTTCTCAATTCTCGTACGCATCCCTTCATCCGCATTCTCTTGATGAGTATAGGACGCCCATTCGTCTCTTGGCGGTAATGCTGTTCTTCCTGTTAAATAAAGATGGACGTTTCCTTCTTTCGCCAGCATCTTTGATAGGACAAAACCGATGCCTCCTAAACCGCCTGTAATCAGATACACACCATTTGGCCTGATCATGTTTGGAAGCCCATCCTCTTTTTGCAGCGGCAAATGTTTGTAGCTCTGTACCCAGCGTTGACGATTGCGATACGCCACAAGCTGGTCCTTTCCAGGCTGCATGATTTCCTGAACAATCAGATCGACAAGTGCTTGTTCCTTCCAAGACATCACGTCTGGCACGTCCTCCACATCAATATTCCAGCATTTGATATGGTGGTATTCCTGTGAAATGACTTTACACGGTCCAAGCATTGCACTTTTCTCTGCACAAATCGTCTCATGTCCTGTGACTGGCTGAATTCCGCTAGTGACAGTAAACAGACGACATTCTCGAATATTTTTTTGGGCAGCAATCGCTTGAGATAAGAAAATTAAACTGTAATAGCCTTTTTCAATGTGCGCCTGAAAAGCGGCTTGTCGATTCGAGTTGTCATCTTCTTTCGCAGCTTCCCATAAATGCAGAATCCGATGGATATTGACACCTCTATTAGACAATGAATCTAGCATGTTACGGTAGTGCTGGCCTTCTGCCGGATTGATCGTAAACGACTGATCTAGCTCTTGATAAGCTTCACCCTTTGTGACAGAAATGACCTTAATATCGTGTTGGATGAATGATTGTGTAAACAGTTCATGAAAGGCATCCTTTTCCCGAAAAATGAGCCATGTTTGTTCTTCTGTTTCTTTTTCGAAAACTGGTTTTAGCGGCTGCTGCTCCCACGAAGGAAGATAGAACCATTCCCCCATCTCTTTCTTCTTTGTTTCCTTAGGGACTGATAGCTGCGGAGAAGCTGGCTTTCCTGCTTCAGTCCAATATCGTTTGCGTTGGAATGGATAGGTTGGTAACGATACAAGCTGATGATCCTCTTGTGTTGGATATTGCTGCGCCTTGACCTCGTAGCCGCCTGCCCATAACTCTCCTATTCGCTTTAAGAAATACGCATGATCATCTGCTTGTTCTTGTGCATGCCTCACCATATTCAGCACATCATGATGATGTTCTTTGTTTTCATGACGCTTCGCTAATGCCGTCAAGCTGTTCCCAGGTCCTACCTCAATGAGTGCTAGTACTTCATCGGTTAATAGCTGAGATAAGCCATCGTGAAACCGAACAGTTCCGCGAAGGTGATTCGTCCAATAAGACGCTGTCGTCACCTCTTCGCTTTTCGCCCATGTGCCTGTCACATTTGAGATGAACGGAATCGACGGCTCATGAAATTCCACTTGCTCTACGAATTGATGAAACTCCTCAAGCATCGGCTCCATCATATATGAATGAAAGGCATGGGAAGTATGCAGCTGCCTCGTGACAATCCCTTTGTCTTGTAACTTCTTTTCAAAAGCGGTCACATGCTCTTCCTTACCAGACACGACACAAAGGTCTTTCGCATTGATAGCAGCAATAGAAAGCGATTTATCCATCATCAAAGTAAGCTCTGTTTCCGATAGCTGCACACTAAGCATTGCGCCTTTTTCCATCCCTTGCATCAATCTGCCTCTTGCCATAACGAGTGTTAAAGCAGATTCCAACGAGAAGACACCTGACAAACAAGCTGCAACGTATTCACCAATACTGTGTCCAATCATAGATTCCGGCTCAACACCACTATGCTGTAGCATTTTTGCTAATGCATATTCAAAAATAAAGAGAAGCGGCTGAGCATTTGACGTTTTTGTGATGTCCTGGTTTGTTTCATGATCCTCTGCAAAAACAACTGCCTTTAAATCAACTTGCTCTGTTTCCAGTACATATTTAAAACATCTATCTACTTCCCATTTGAATACTGGTTCTGCTTCGTATAAACCACGCATCATGCCAGCATATTGAGCACCTTGACCAGAAAACATAAATGTAGCTTTACGCCATTTTTTGCTTCGGAACACACTGGTTTCGATTTGTTTTTGTTGCCTCCAATCATCAGCAGACGAGAGCACGATTGCTTTGCGGTACGAAAATTGCTTTCTGCCATAGCGCAATGTATAAGCGATATCTTCGAGCGGAACTTGAGGATGTTCCAACATATACTGCTTTAATTGATCTGTCATTGCCGCTAAAGCGGTATCGGTTTTTGCAGATAAGACGAGCAGTTGCTTTTGATGAGAAGCTGGTTTTTTCTTAGCCTTTATTCCTTCTTCTATGATCATATGAGCATTCGTCCCGCCGATACCGAAAGAACTGATGCCCGCTCTTCTCGGCTTATCTGTTTCCTTCCAATACAGTGCCTTTTGATTCACATAAAACGGTGTATCTTTGAAAGGAATATCTTCATTTGGCGACTCATAATGAATGGTCGGTGGAATCGTTTTATGTTGCATGGACAAAATGACTTTAAACAGACCTGCGATCCCTGCTGCACTATTTAAGTGTCCGACATTGCTTTTGACAGAGCCGATTGGAATGCTCAGCGGCTCTATTCCTTTGAACACTTGACTGAGGGCAGATACCTCGATTGGATCTCCCATTTTTGTCCCCGTACCATGCGCTTCTAAATAACCAATGGAAGCGGGGTCTATGCCTGACTTTTCATAGGTTTCTTTTAAAACCTCTGCCTGTCCTTCCACACTCGGTGCGGTAAAACCAGCTTTTCGGTTGCCATCATTGTTCACGCCAATCCCTTTGATAACAGCATGAATCGGGTTGCCGTCTCTTATTGCATCTTCGTAACGTTTTAACAGAACAATCCCCGCGCCATCTCCGAAAATGGTTCCGCTCGCCTGTTGGTCAAAGGGACGGCAATGGCCATCTTTTGATTGAATCATTCCATCTTGATAGATGTAGCCGATATTTTCTGGCGAGCTGACCGTCACACCGCCTGCCAGCGCTGCATCACATTCTTGATTCAATAACGCCTGACATCCCATGCCAATATTGACGAGTGAGGTCGAACAAGCTGTCTGCATCGTCACACTCGGCCCGTGTAAATTCAATTTATAAGAAAGCTGCGTACTAAAGAACTCACGATCATTTAACAGCATGGCGCTGAATTGCTCTGTTTCATCCATCTGGTGTGCAAAACGCGTCAGCCACTCATGATTTGGACTTGTTCCTGTATAAACCCCAATTTTCCCAGCCATTCTGTCAGGGTCACAGCCTGCATCCTCGAGCGCTTCCCAAGCACATTCATGCAAGAGTCTGAACTGCGGATCCATCAGCTCTGCCTCTCTAGCAGAGTAGTTGAAGAAGTCTGCATCAAAGCCTTCGATGTCTTGTAAACGACCTTTTGCTCCGATAAAATTTGGATGCTGAAAAACAGCCGCATCCAGCCCCGCTTTCTTGAGCTCTTCTTCTGTGAAAAAATGAATCATTTCCTCGCCATTCACAAGACGCTGCCAAAAGTCTTCTAGCGACGAAGCCCCTGGGAACCTTCCTGCCATTCCGACAATGGCAATATCTGCATGTTCTTGTGTTGTCATTTTTGCTGGGAGTAAAGCAGGTGTTTCTTCACGTTCTGTCTGCTCTTCAAACAAGTATTCAGAGAGGCTTGCTACCGTGGCAAAACGGTATAATTGAACAGTGTCGATTTGTTGATCGATTCGCTCAGATATTTTCGCTGCAAGCTGGGATATATCGAGAGATGTCGCACCAAATTCAAAAAATGGCGATTCATCGTCCATTTGATCGAATCCAAAATGAGTTTGAACAATGTCGTGAATGTCTTTTTGTAAAGAAGCAAGCGATGAAAATAGACGCTTTTCCTCCTGCGACTTTTGCGGTTCAATAGATGCCATAGGCTTTGTTTGTGCAGAGAAGTCTTTTTTATGAAATGGATACCCTGGGAGCGGAATACGCTGCCTATTTTTCTCCTCTGTTAAAGGAAAAGCTAGATCGACCCCCATTTCCCAAAGAGCACCTGCAATTTGAAGGATGTCCCCATCAAGAGTTTCGGTTATTTTTTCTGCTCCCTTTTTAACCATAATGTCTTGTTTCATTGAAAGGTCGATGATCAAGGCAGCTGATTCCTGATCAATCGCAGACAGGTTTACAGTGTTGTCCATATCGAGATAACGCCTTGCAGACGATGGATGGAAAGTGGTCAGTTCCTCTCCGGTCTGTTGAATGTAAACAGGCTGATGCAGCGTTTTTTGAGGCAATGTAGACAGCCATTGATCCATCGTTTGAGTTTCATTGAGATGATAAAGAATGGATGCAGCTTCTGTTAGCTCAAGACCGCCTGCTACACATAATGCTGTCCAAACCCCACTTCCTTCTCCAATCCATACGTCTGGCTCAATTCCGAATGCCTTCAGTTGATTTGAAAACGCCGATGTCATGATCAGCATAGCTACTTCTGCTTGTCCTTCCGATATATGTTGTTTTGTATGAAATAACTGGTCTTTGGCTATAGGTAACACTGATTGGATGAGACTTATTGACCGATCCACTTCTCTTTTGAAAGAAGAATCTTTCTCATACAGCTTGATATATTTTTGTAGACCAGCCTCATCATAGCCAGACGACCTCATGCGTATCCGTTTGAAAAGAACACTTTCTCTACCTAATGTTTCCTCGTTTAGATCATGCAGTTGTTCTAATAATTCATCACGCGTGGAACAGACAAACGTTTTACGATATTGGAACGCTCTTCTTCCCCTTTGTAAGGTGTAAGCAGCTTGACCAATTGAGAGTTCATGATGTGAGGAAACATATTCCTTCAAGTTCTTTGTCATGTTTTTCAAGTCATGCTTTGATCTGGCTGACAGCACGATTAATTCCTTGGAAGGTGTCGTGCTGTGCGCTTTTCTTGGCTTCGCCTCTTCTAAGATGACATGGGCATTTGCACCACCGATACCAAAGGCGCTGACTCCAGCTCTCCTTGGCAAATGAGACGCCTTCCACTCTTCTTTGTCCGTCCCAACATAAAATGGGCTTTGATCAAATGGAATACGGTGATTCGGCTTGTCAAAGTGCGGCATCGGGGTAAATTGACGGTGATGCAACATCATGACTGTTTTGATAAAACCAGCCACGCCGCTTGCTGCATCTAAATGACCGATATTGGCTTTGACTGATCCAATCCGGCAAAAGCCTTGTTGATCTGTTTGAAAAGCGCGAGTGAGTGCTTCAATTTCTATCGGATCCCCTACTGGCGTACCCGTTCCATGTGATTCAATATAAGAAATCGTCTCTGGTTCTGTCTCGGCCATTTCTAAAGCAGATTCAATAACACTTGCCTGACCACTGACACTTGGAGCTGTATAGCCGACTTTACTGCTCCCATCATTGTTCGTTGCAGACCCTTTCACGACGGCATAAATAAAATCTCCGTCTTCTATCGCATCCTTTAATCGTTTTAGCGCAACAACCCCTGCACCTTCTCCAAAAATCGTCCCTTTTGCTTTCTCATCAAATGGACGGCAATGACCATCAGGAGAATAAATCATTCCTTCTTGGTATTGATATCCCGTGATCTGAGGTTGATGAAGCGTGACACCGCCAGCTAACGCAAGATCACATTCTCCTCCAATCAATCCTTGGCATGCCATATGGATGGCGACAAGTGACGTAGAGCAAGCCGTTTGCACTGATACACTTGGACCCTTTAGATTTAATTTATAGGCAACCCGAGAAGCAAAGGACGGATCATTGAGATGCATGATTTGAAACACATCTTCGTTCTTTCCAAGTGACGACATATGCTGACCCATCCATGATAGATTGCTAGATGCCCCAGCATAAAGACCAATTAACCCATCGTATTGTTCAGGTTCATAGCCGGCATCTTCTAGTGCATGCCATGTACATTCGTGCATCAATCGAATTTGCGGATCCATCATTGAAGCCTCGCGCGGAGAATAGCCAAAGAAGTCCGCATCAAATGATGCAGCATCTTGTAAATATGGCTTTGCCTTCACATAATCAGGACGCTTTAGCAGCGTCTCACCCACACCCGCTGCCTTTAATTCCTCATCAGTGAAAAACGTAACGGATTCCTTCCCTTGCGATACATTTTCCCAAAACGTTTGGACATCCGGAGCTCCGGGAAACGTACCTGCTAATCCTACTACTGCAATTTCAAGTCCAGATTCAGTCCATTGCTCTTGATCAGACATACGCTACATTTCTCCCATCTATTTTCGTTTTAATCTCTGTTTACGGCGATTTTTCCCTTCAGCCATCGCTTGTTTGCGTAGTTTAGATGATTCGGCAACAGCTGGCTTTTCTTCCTTTACACCATGTATTCTCTTCAATTCGGCAGCCAATGACGCGATGGTTGGATGGCTATACATCATGACCACCGGAACCTCAATGCCGTATACCGATTTGATATGTCCACTCATCTGCAACAAATCAAGGGATGTCGCACCCATTTCAAAGAAATTCTCATTTACATCCGGCTCATGTTTAAAAAAGGAGCTGAGCACATCACTCAAAGATGATTCTAGACGATCATCTATTCCCTGTGATATTTCTTGAAGCGGCGTCTCCTCTTGTTGCACAGATGTTAAGCGATGTTTGATTCTCTCTCCCATATCTCGAACTGACACAAGAATTTGCGGATAATCTAGTCGCAGCACTTCTTGGAGCACTTTCATTCCTTGTTCTGGAGAAATTCCTGCCTGCTCCTCAAGTGCCAGCATGTCATTGACTTTCGCCGCCAATGCCGAATCATGTGCCATACCGACTTTCTCCCAGCGATCCCAGTTCAAAGAAATAACTGGCTTCCCTTCCTTCCTTTTCTCATGAGCAAAGCTATCCATAAAGGCATTAGAAGCCGCATAAGCAACCTGTCCAGCCGCTCCAAGAAAGGAAACGAGGGATGAACAAAGCAAAAAGAAATCGAGCGTTTCACCCTTGAGTGCTTCCCCCAACACATAGGTTCCGTTGATTTTTGCCTGACACATGCGAATCTCATCTTCTACTGTTCTTGCTTGGATGATCTTCCCGTCTGCCTCTCCTGCCGCATGAATGACGCCATGTAAACCACCAAATACCGTATGGGCTAGCTGAATCGCTTGCTGTACAGCATATTCATCCGACACATCACCTTGTACAACTTGTACACTAGCACCTAATTCTTCAAGAGCCAGCAGCTTTTTAACAGCCTCAGCTTCTTTCCCATCTTCATCACGCAGCTCGTGCCATTCAGATCGTTCACGTATATGTGATCGGGTCATGATCACAAGTTTCCCTTGATACGTTTCTGCTAAATGCTTAGCTAATGTGAAGCCAATGCCGCCCATACCACCAGTAATGAAATAAACGCCGCTAGATCTGAAAGGCTGCTTAGACGATTCCTCTCGGCTTAACGATGTGCTTGAAGCTTTTCGAATCCACCGGCTGCTGCCACGATATGCAACGATCGCTTCTTGATCGTGCATCGCTACCTCATATGAGAGAAATAGCGGCCAATTTGCCATCTTATCCTGACATAAATCAATGTGATGACACGCTATGTGCTGATATTCTTGCGGAATGGTCAGCGCAAGTCCTGTCATTGTTGCTTGAAGAGGCTGAATCTTCTCCGTCCCGATGACATCATGCGCTTGGCTCGTCACGAGATGAAGTCTCATGTGTGTGTTATGGTGTTTTCCGATCAGCCTGACGAGATCGAGTACAGATAAATAATTTGGCTTGTCTTCCGTCTCCGAAGTGAGCTCATCATGCATCCAGATGATGTCTTCAGGTATAAATCCAGATTGCTGTAATTCAGCCATGACCCACTCTATATGTGTCAGCATATGAACGTCTGCCTTCATCATCTGGTCATTTTCTTTTATTGTATGATCACTTTGACATACGCTGACGACCTGCGCATTTCGCTCTTTCAAATAGGCGCCGATATGACCATTTTTCTCAAAAACCAACACACGCTTCCCTTGATGATTCTGTTCTTTCAGTACTGGTGAAGATCGCTCCCACACTGGAATGTAGAACCAGTCTTGAAAGTCAGCTAAGTGATTCTTCTGTGCTGTTGGAGATAATGCACTCATCAGCTGATCAGCTTGGAACTGCGGTGAGGGGAACTTTTGATGCTCAAATGGATAGGTTGGTAGAGAGACTCGATATGGGGCCTCTCCTTTTCTGACAGCCCTCCAGTTCGGCTCCACTCCGTAACTCCATAACTTTCCTATTGCCTTTTGCATATATTCATCATCAGCTGCTTGCTCTTTTGGATGTCTTACCAATGAAACAGCAGCTGCTTTGTCCACATCATAGCGATCATGCCGTCTCACGAATTGAGTCAATGTATGACCTGGACCGAGTTCAATGAAGACCACTTCTCCAAATGCAAGTAACCTCTCTATCCCTTGACTAAATAAAACAGGCTGCCTAATATGAGATGCCCAGTAATCAGGTGATGCTGCTTGCTCATGGGTTAACCAGCTACCGGTCACATTGGAAATGATTGGTATATGACCTTGCTGGTAGGTCATTTCAGAGAGAACCTCCTTAAACTGCTTAGCTGCATCAGCCATCATACTCGTATGAAAGGCGTGAGAGGTTTTCAACTTTTGAACAGACGCTCCTCTTTTTTCAACCTGTTCAATATAAGCCTGCAAACGATCAGAAGGACCAGATACAACAGATAACTGTGAGCTATTTACCGCTGAAAGCTCGACACCATCTGGAAGTTTATGCTCAATCTCTTCGGCTGAAAGCGCCACACCAGCCATATCTCCTGGAGGCATCTTTTGCATCAAATTGCCTCTATTTAAAACGATCCGAATCGCATCTTCAAGCTGGATGATACCTGCCACACAGGCAGCCGTGATTTCTCCAATACTATGACCGATAAAATAATGCGGACGTATGCCTAGTCCCATGAGCTTCGATGCGAGGGCATACTCAAAACTAAACAAGATGATTTGTGTATAAGAAGTTTGTTGCATAAGATGTTCTGCCTGGGTGCCTTCCTCTTCGGTTGAAGGATATAGCACTCTCTCGATCTCAATGCCAGCCAATGATAAAACAATGGCAAAACATTTCTGAAGCGCTTGTTTAAATGCCGGGTCATTCTCATATAAATCCTTGCCCATATTGACATACTGAGCACCTTGACCAGAAAACATCCAGACAACTGCAGGTTGTTGAAAGGCCATTTGAGGCTGTCCTGATGACTGGAATGTGCGATCTGGGCTGGCAAGCAAGGCTTGGCGATAAGGAAAATGCTTTCGTCCTTCTTGCAGCGTAAATGCAGCATGTGACAGCGGCACATCCTTTTGTTCTTTTAAATAAGATGTGACTTGCTCAGCAGACTTTTGAACCGCCTGTTTCGATCTTGCCGAAACTACCAGAAGTTCGTGATCCTTTTCTGCTGACAGTTTTTCGGCTATGGGTGCCTCTTCCAGGATGAGATGTACATTCGTTCCGCCGACACCAAATGAACTGACCCCAGCACGCAATGGATGACCCACTTTCGTCCATGGTACGGGTTTTGTATTCACATAAAACGGACTTGATTCAAAATCAATTTTTGGATTCGGCTTCTTATAATGAAGGCTCGGCGGCAATGTTTGATGATAAAGACTCAGTGTCGTTTTAATAAAGCCAGCAATACCTGCCGCTGAATCAAGATGACCGATATTTGTTTTTACAGACCCAATGGCACAAAACTGTTTTTTATCGGTTTGAAAGGCTTTATTGAGTGACTCAATTTCAACCGGATCTCCGAGGGTCGTGCCGGTGCCATGTGCTTCGATATATGAAATGCTCTCGGCTTCTACACGACTGATGTTGAGCGCCTTTTTAATAATTTCACTTTGTCCTTCTATACTTGGGGCTGTATAACCGACCTTTCTCCCGCCATCATTGTTATACGCCGATCCTTTTATCACACCATAGATATGATCCTTATCCTTTAGCGCCTGCTTTAATGATTTGAGCACAACGACTCCACAGCCCTCGCCGCCAACTGTTCCTTTTGCCTGTTCATCAAAGGCTCGGCAGTGTCCATCAGGAGACATGATCATACCCTCTTGATACATGTATCCTTTTTTGTGAGGAGTAGTGATGGTGACACCGCCAGCAAGTGCCATTTTACATTCTCCTGTTAGCAGGGCGCGTGACGCCAAATGGACTGCCACCAACGAGGAAGAACAAGCCGTATCAACAGCTACACTCGGCCCCTTCAAATTCAACTTATAGGACACCTTTGTGTTCATAAAATCTTTATCTGTTAACTGAACAGCCGCAAATTGCTCAGATGAGTTATTCGTTCTCATTAGCATGGAAGCTGCTTGCCAATATAAATTTGCAGAAGCAGCGCCAAATAAACCGATCGGCTCCTGATAGGTTTCGGGGTTATAGCCAGCGTCTTCAAGGGATTCCCACGCCACCTCATGAAACATGCGGATTTGCGGGTCCATTACTTCTGCCTCACGCTGTGAATAACCAAAGAAATCCGCATCAAAGTGATCATGCTGATCTACAGCTCCTTTGGCACGTACATATTGCTCATGATCCAATGCTTCTTGCTCAACCCCTGCCTCAAGTAGCTCTTCCTTAGAAAAAAACGTAATGGACTCTCTTCCATTTGCAAGGTTGTCCCAAAAGCTATGAATATCCTTCGCTCCAGGAAAGCGGCAAGCCATACCAACCACTGCAACCTCTAATCCTGTTAACTTACTCATCTATCATCCCGCCTAACAGTTGTGCGGCACTTTCTAAGTCATCCGCTTCATTTTCACCGTCATCTTCTATTGGTTTATCTTGTCCTGCTGCTTTGTTTCTTAATTGGTCTGCTATTTGTAAAACGGTTGTATATTGGAACAGCTCCATCACGGTCAGCTCCTGCTGAAATTCCTCTTTCAATTTATTTGACAGCTCAACGATATTAAAAGAGTTCCCGCCCAAATCGAAAAATGGATCATCTAATCGAATCTGAGAAGCAGGGACTTGTAAAATAGAAGCGAAAATACGAACAAGCTTCTGCTCTGTTTCATTATGTGCCTGAATGGTCACTGTCTCTTGCTCGCTCGGCTGCTGATCTTCTGGATTCGGCAGTGCTTGAATATCTAATTTCCCTGATAGATTTAAAGGAAATTGATCGACCTGAATCAAATGCCTTGGGACCATATAACCTGGTAATCTTTCACTTAAGGACTGGCGAAGTGCACGCTGATCTATGACTTGTTTTGCCATCAAATAAGCACAAATGTATTGGTCCTGCTCTGTCGTTTCCTTAGGGATCACAATGACATCTTGAATGAATCCCTGATAATGTGGATCATCTAGAATAGCTCTACGAACTTCTTCTAGCTCAATCCGATATCCTCTGATTTTCACTTGGTTGTCGATCCTTTTGGCAAATTCCAATAACCCATCAAAACGCCATCTTGCAAGGTCTCCCGTCGTGTATATCATCCCGCAGCCCAACTCTGGTTTTTTGATAAATTTCTCCTTGTTCAGATCAGGGTGATTGATGTACCCACGTGCTACACCATCACCTGCGATATACAGTTCACCAAATACGCCAATCGGAACTGGCTCCCCTTGCGCGTCACATATGAAGATACGCTCATTTGGCATTGGCTGCCCAATAGGAATGACTTGTTCATCCCAATCATGTGGAATCAAAAAAGATGATGACTGAACAGTACATTCAGTAGGGCCATATATATTAAACATGATGGGTCCTTCACTTGATAAATGCTGTAAAAATTGATCCCTCAGCTCTTTTGTGAATATTTCTCCGCCCACAAGCAGCATGTCCAGTGCAGGCAGGTCCTGTTTCGATTGCCCTGCTGCTTTGTTCATCAGCTTTAAATGAGAGGGTGTCACATCTGACAGCTGAATATGATTGTTTTGATAAAAATCCCATAACGCATGACCATCCATTCGGACTTCATCTTTTGCAATATGCAGCGTATGTCCGAGCAACAATGTTGGAAACAACGTTTGAACAGACGCATCAAAAATATGTGAAGCCAGCATTCCTACTTGCAAATCATCTGAGAGTAGATCAAAAAAGCGTGTTTTCATTCCGTAAACCAGATTAATGACCTGACGATGTTCAATGACAACCCCCTTCGGATGTCCTGTCGTGCCTGATGTATACAGCACATAAGCCATATCCGAAGGCAAAATGGATGAAATCAGCTTCTCTTTTGCTTCCGATTCATGAAGCATGTCTTGCATAACGTGAACCTCGACATCCAATCCATCATCTCCGGCTGAATCCGATACAATGGCCTTAGCACCACTGTTGTTGAGCATATACCGAATTCTTTCGATCGGCAGATTCACATCAATCGGTAAATAAGCATAGCCAGCCTTTAGTATGCCAAGAATAGCAATCACAAGTTCAGCAGATCGATACATTTTAAGACCAACTGGGGTCTCCCTTGTCATCTGACTTTGAGAAAGTCTAAGCGCTATGCGATCTGATAAACGGTCTACCTCTTCATATGTATAGGAGGTGGTGTCAAACACAACGGCCGTTCGGTCTGGATGTAACTGGACTTGCTGTTGAAATAAAGACACAATATCACGATCAACTGGATAAGGGAGCGACTCCCCTTGAAATGCATCAAATAATTGACTTTTTTCCTTTTCAGACAGAAATGAGTGTGTGCTCATGGCTTGTTCAGGTGCTTTGAGAAATTGCTCTAAGAGTATCATGAAATGATTGGAAAACTGCTCCATCATTTGATCTTCATAAACTGAAGCATCCCAGTGGACTTCGGCATGAAGGTGATCTTGTTCTTTCTTCCATACAATGAGTACATCCGCATTTAATTGCTCTCGATCAGCATGTCCATGCAATGTCTCAAACGCACAAGCCAGATTGACACGCTGATTGCTATCTCCTATTGAGTGCCAAATTTCATCCATTAAAATGTGAACAGGGTAGTTTTGATGACGCACTGCCTCCTGAAACGATTGTTTTACTGCGTCTAATCCTGCGCTAAAGCTCATATGAACATCAATCTCTGCCTTGAGTGGCAGCATATGATTAATGGCGCTTTGATTGCCGGACTGTTCCATTGTAGGAACAGTCACCATCAATTCAGTTTTTCCGCTATAACGTTGCAACAAGCCAAATGCGGCTGTGGTCAGCACAATAAACATTCGCAAATCAGAATCTCCACATAATTGCTTTAACGAATGGTTCACAGCCGTAGGGAAGGACGAATAAAGCGATCGATTAAGTGCAGCAGGCTTGGCTTGTAAAACCGTATTGGGAATGCGTCCATCCAACTGAGCATCTGATAAAATAGATGTCCAGTAGGCTCTTTCCTTCACCTTTTCCTTCGCCACTGCTTTTAGTTGAAAATCATCCTGTTCAATCACTCTTCCATTCACCTCTTTACTTATATTTTTAAGTCATCTAATTCGAAAAGAGATACGTCGTCTAGTTGCTTGAATGAAGAAGTCAGTTCGATATCCTCTAATCTCACTGCATCTACTGTGACAGCTCGCATGATGTCTTTCAGCAAGCCGGCAATGCGCTGAATGGTTTCCTCTGTGAAAAGTTCTGTATTATATTCAAGGGTTGAAGAAAGCCCGTCTCCCTGCTCATACGCAATCCACAATAAATCAAACCGCGACGTTCCTGTCTCATACTGATAATCACTAAAGGTTAAACCTCCTACCTTCAGTTCTGGCTGATTCATATTTTGCAAAGCGAACACAGCGTCAAACAATAGATTCCGGCTGACATTTCGGCTCAGCTGCAGGTCTTGGACCATTTGTTCATATTGAAAATCTTGATGTCCGAAATCATCAATCACATATGCCTTTACATCGCTAAGGAACTCACGGTACGTCATTTCTCCTTTAGGATATAAACGAAGTGGCAGCATATTGACAAAGATACCGATGACTTGCTGCAGCTCCTCTTGTTTTCTTCCTGATACTGGAACCCCAACCGTGATATCTGATTGCCCGCTTAATTTATGAAGTAAAATCTGATAAAGACTTAACAGCCCCATAAACAGAGTTGCATCTTCTTTTGAAATGACCTGTTTAAACGCGTTCAGCTCTGCTTCTTCTATACGGAACGTATAATGTCCGCCTCGGAATTGTCTCACCTCTGGCCGGTTGAAATCTGTTGGTAAATCTAGTGCAGGTGCACCTTCCAGCCGATTTTTCCAATAATCACTTGATTCTTTGAGTGCATCAGAAGCAAGCATGTCATTTTGCCATTCTGAAAAATCTTTATATTGAAGAGCTAAAGGTGCAAGCGTCCTTCCATCATATAACTGCATAAAATCGTTGACCAAAATATCTTGAGAAAGACCATCTGAGATAATGTGATGCATGTCCAGCATGAGCACAAACTCCTCTTCTGCGACCTTCATCACACCTACCCTCATCAATGGGGCCTCACTTAACGTAAAGGGAGTCAGAAATTGTTCAATCACTTGTTTTTGATCTTCCTCAGATGCTTGACTTGATCCTTTCGTGACATCAAACAGTGTGACAGAAAACGGCACCTCTTCTTCGATCTTTTGATAAGGGATGCCATTCTTTAGTACAAACGCTGTCCGCAAACTTTCGTGACGCTTGATTAGCTGTTGAAATGCCCATTCCAATCTGCTGATATCGAGCTTACCTTTAATCCGTCCCGCTTTAAATTCGTTGTATCCTGTACTGCTCAAATCCATTTGCTGCATAAGGTACAAACGTTTTTGGGCAGACGACAGAGGATAACGTTCCTTCACTTCGGCTTTTTCAATCACCTGATATGTCGCTGTATCTGCTTGATCGATATATTCTGCCATTAAACGAATCGTTGGCATTTGGAAAAATTGAGGCAGCGTCAGTTCTACACTAAATGCACGATGAATGATGCCAATAAAGGTGATCGCCTTTAGGGAATCTCCTCCCATTTCAAAGAAATGATCATCTATGCCAATTTCATCAATCTTAAAGAACGCTTGCCAATGTTGACTTAGTTCCTTCTCCAGCTCTGTTTCAGGTGCGACATAATTCGTCGACAGCGCTGGTCGGGAATACATCGTCCCATCTTGTACATGCTCACCGTCACTCTCTTCTTCGCGAGATAGACGATCTACATATCGGTGGATGCGATCGTGTAAATCTGTTGTCGAAATGACAATATGTTCAACTTGAAGAAGTGAAAGCAGTCGCTCAAAGATCGCTCTTCCTTCTTTTTCTGTAATCAACGTTTCGGTGACATCATCCCCGATTGGAAGATCCAACTGCTTGCCATCCTCAAATTCCCAGCCGTCAAAGCTAATCACAGACCACTGCGTTTGCGAACGTAGATTGCGTTCATATACGTACGCATCGATGAAATGATTCACAGCTGTATAGGCTGTAAAACCAAGTCCACCCAATATTGGTGACAAGGATGATAGCACAAAGCAGAAATCAAGTGGTCGATCACCGAGGGCAGCATTCAGATGAAGTACACCGTTCATCTTGGCCTCAAAATGCGGCTCTGAGAATGTGTCATCCGTTTGCTCCATCACCCGGAATGATTGGTCACCAGTTACACCTGCTGCATAGATTACACCGTCAATTTGTCCATAGGACGCATCCACTGCGCTTATTAATTGCTGGATATCCTCTCGGTGACGAACGTCTACTTTCTTTATCAGCACTTCTGCGCCAGTCTCTTCCAGTGCCATGACCTTTTGAATTTTCTTCTTTGTTGGATCATGTTCATCATGCGTCGCTAGCCACTCGGGCCACTCGCTTCTATCAGGCAGTCCAGACCTACTCGTTAGGACCAATTTTCCCTGCGTTTGCTCGGCCAAAGTCTGGGCGATGTTCAATCCTATAAAACCAAGTCCGCCAATTAAAATGTACACACCATCTTTTTTAGCCAAATGAACGTGTCCTGTTTCAGGAACTGAACCTTTCGCATACTTTTTCACATATCGTTTATTCCGTCGATAGACAGTGAGAAGCTGTCCATACGTTCGATCTAGTTCATCGCTGATTTGTTTCAACAAACTGTTTTCCTGAACACCATTTTCTACTGGACGATCCACATCAAGAATACGATAATGTAAGTTCGGTGTTTCTTGTGAAATCACCATGGCAGGTCCAAGATGGACAGCTTTCTCAGGATAAAGCACAGGCTCTCCGCCAATGGCATACGTCAGCGAAGAAAGAACTGTTATCAATACCTTTTGGTCAAAGACATATTTCTTCAATGCCTGTCCGATATAAAGTAAGGAGTAATAAGAATCTCGCTGCGTTTGCACGACCCACTCTTCCTCCGTTTGGGATGAAAGTCGATCTGAAAGTCCCCATAGATGGCAAACATTTGTCACGTTGATATGATCATCTACCAGATTCGAGATGAGCTTTTCATAATCAGATGGCACATGAGAACGAATGGTATAGCTTTTTTGATTATGCTTCGTAAACTGATCTCCTTTTTGAACCACAACGTACTCTTTCCGTTTCGTCAAAAGCTCAGCTGCTACCTTCTCTCCGAAAGCAGATGGCTCTGCAAATAAAAGCATGGCTCCAGCAGAGGAATCATCGGATGGCGAGCAAGGTAAAAGATCCGCTTCCCAATGAGGGGTATAGAACCATTCTTCCATTGGCCTCTTTTTTCCAAACCGCTTTGAATTGTCGTGCTTTACAAGATCTGATGGATCATACCAATAGGAGGTACGATCAAACGCATACGTTGGTAATGGTGTTTTCAATGCTTGACGGTTCATCTGGAATCGATTCCAATCAATCGACAGCCCGTGTGACCATAAACGACCAATCTGTGCGAGTAAAAACTCACTATCCGTCACATCTTGTTTTGCATGCCTTAGCACATGGCATACCTGCTGATTCAGGCCGTTGAGAGATCGGTTGACCATGACACTTAAATCCTGTCCAGGTCCAATCTCAATTAATTGAATATTCTCCTCTTGTAAGATATTCCTGATGCCTTCAGCAAAGCGAACCGTATCGGTCATATGCCGTTTCCAATAAGACACATCTCCAGCGCTCTTGTCTGTCATCCAATCTCCTGATAAATTCGAAATGAATGGAATTCGGAGCTTATTGGCTTTGATATGTTGCAATTTTTCTCCGAATTGCTCCGCTGCTTCCTCCATGACATGTGAGTGGGCCGCAATTGTGCCGCCTAATCGCATACACATCAATCTTTTGTTCTTCAACTCATTTTCAAATTCATTGATCGCCTCTTCAAGCCCTGACACGATACATGAAGAATCATTGACGACCGCAAGAGAAACATCCTTTGGAAGCATCGGTTTTAATTCTTCTTCAGGTAAAGGAACACTCATCATGACGCCAGATGGAGACGCCTGCATGGCATTAGCCCGGTAAGCAACCATAGACATCGCATCCTTTAAGCTGAATACTCCAGATATAGCTGCTGCTGTTAATTCGCCAAAGCTATAGCCGATCATCACATCAGGGCGAATGCCCCAATCAATGAAGAGCATTGAGAGTGCATATTCAATAGCAAAAATGGCTGGCTGTGCATATTGAGTGCTTGCCAATTTTTCGTGCGCCTTATCTGTTTCAACGGCTAATGGATACAGAATACGGGCAAGGCTTGTCCCTGTTGCTTCTTCATATGCTTGAAAACAGGCATCCATTTGCTCCTTGAAATAAGGCTCTTCTCGATACAAATCTAATCCCATATTGAGATATTGATTGCCTTGCCCTGAAAACATAAAAACAATCTTTTGTTTTTCAACATGCGAATGCATGAGCTTGCCAATGCCCTTTCCTTGCTTTTCTTTTAACACACGCAAGGCATCTTCTCTGCTTCCCGCAACAAATGCCTGACGGAAACCAAAAAATTGTCTGCCTGTTTGCAGGGTATACGCTACGTCCGCCAAATTGATAGAAGGCGTGTTTTCGATTTGGGTCATGAGTTTTTCTTTTATTCTTTCAATGCTCGTTTTGCTCTTCGCTGATAGGACAAGCAGCTCGGCAGAACGCGGCATTTGCTTACGATCTCTTTGCGGTGCTTCTTCTAATATGACATGCGCATTTGTTCCACCCATTCCAAATGAGCTCACTCCAGCTCGGCGCAAATGTGAAGACGGCTGCTTCCAGTCGGTCAGTTCGGTGTTCACAACGAATGGGCTATGCTCAAATGCAATGTTTTCATTGGCTTTTTTGAAGTGAAGACTTGGCACAAATGTTTGATGCTGAAGCGAAAGCACTGCTTTGATCAAGCCAGCCGCTCCTGCCGCTGCATCCAAATGTCCAATATTTGTTTTCACAGACCCAATGCGGCAAAATTGTTTTTTCTCTGTTTGGAAGGCTTTTGTCAGCGCCTCTATTTCAATTGGATCACCAAGAGACGTTCCTGTTCCGTGTGTTTCTACATATTCAATCGTTTCCGGTGAAACATCTGCCTGACGTAAAGCATCCTGAATGACACGTGTCTGCCCTTCAACGCTTGGTGCATTGAAGCCAACCTTTTGATCGCCATCGTTGTTGATGGCAGAGCCCTTAATGACTGCATAAATATGGTCACCATCCTCTATGGCTTCACTGAGTGCTTTTAAAGCAACAAGACCAACGCCATCTCCGCCAACTGTTCCATCTGCTTGATCGTCAAAAGCGCGGCAATGACCATCGCTTGATTTCACCATGTTCTGCTGATAAATGTAGCCTGATTTTACTGGGTGTAAAATCGACACACCACCCGCAAGCGCTACATCTGAATCACCATTTGCAATGGATTGACAGGCCAAATGTAGAGCAACCAAAGAGGTCGAACAAGCAGTTTGAAGCGTTAATGCCGGCCCTTTCAAATTCAATTTATGGGCAATTCTTGTACTAACGGTATACGTATCATTAAGTGAACCCACTTCAAATAGTTCTGACATACTGCTATCAAGGGACGATGCAAATTGTTGAATCCATTGAAAGTTCGATGTGGATCCAGTAAATAAACCGACCTTACCTGTATAATCTTCCTGTACATATCCCGCATCTTCCAGGGCCTTATAAGCGTACTCATGTAACAGGCGAATTTGAGGATCCATCATTTCTGCTTGACCTGGTGAATAACCGAAGAAGGATGCATCAAACAAATCAAATCCATCGATCACACCTTTTGCTCTCACATAATCTGGACGTTCAAAGGTTTGACGGTCAATGCCAGCTTCAAGCAGTTCTTCATCGGAAAAGAACGAAATCGATTCTTCTCCTTTCTTCAGATTTCGCCAAAATGCCTCAACATTTTTCGCACCAGGGAATTTTCCAGCTATTCCAATAATCGCAATTGGCTCGTTTTCTTTTCTTCTCTTTTGGTTCGCGGATTGTGTGTCGACTGTTACCGGCTCTGATGCTCCGCTTAAATATGATGCAAGCTCTCTGATTGTCGGACGGCGGAACATTTCTACCATTGGAATGCTTTGATTTAATCGCTTAGCAAGCTGTTGGTTGACATGAATCAGATTGAGAGAATGCCCGCCGATGTCAAAGAATTTGTCATGAACACTTATCTCATCTAAACCAAGGACTTTTTTCCAAATGTCATGAATGACCTTCTCTGTGTCAGAAAGGTTGTCTGATCCCATCAGCTTTTTCGTTTGCTGCGGCTGTTTTAATGCAGGCAGTGCCCGTTTATCTAGCTTGCCATTAGCAGTCAGCGGCATATCATCCAATTGAACAAAGTGAGATGGGATCATATAATCTGGCAGCTGATCAGCCAATACTTGTTTCATTGCGGATTCATCTAGTATGGCTGTCGTGATAAGGTAAGCTGCCAAACAGGGTGAACCAGAAGCATCTGGTTTTACAACGACAGCCGCTGCTTTGACCCCTGGCTGTTCATTTAGCCAGAATTCAATTTCACCTGTTTCGATACGATAGCCTCTCAATTTCACTTGATCATCATTTCGTCCTAAAAACTGAATGAGGCCATTAGGCAGAATACGCGCTACATCACCAGTTTTATAAATTTTTTCACCTGGCTGGAAAGGATGGTCTACAAACCGCTCTTCGGTAAGTTCTGGGCGATTCAAATAGCCTTTTGCGACACCCTTCCCACCAATATATAATTCTCCGATGGTCCCTTCCGGCATGAGATTCATATGTTTGTCAAAAAGAAGGATATCCGTATGCTGTGCGGGCTTTCCGATCGGTACATACACGTCTTGATCACGGTCTTGATCATATCGATGAATCATGCAGCCAACAACTGTTTCAGTAGGGCCATATTCATTCACAATATCAATTGACTGCGGGAATGATTGCTGAATGGATTTTGCTAAAGATGTTTCCAACTGTTCTCCGCCTAAGATGAAGCATTTCATTTGGCTGTCTGGAAAAGACAGATGCTTAATAAACTGCAAATGAGACGGCGTGAGCTTCATTACATGTGCACGATTATCCTTTATAATTTCTTCGACAAGCAGCTGCCGGTTTTCATGGTGATAAATCATGATGGTATTTCCTGAAATCAGTGGTGTAAAAATAGAAGTAACCGTCAGGTCAAATGACAGTGAAGTATACAAAGCAAAATGCCTTGTTTCTCCTCGAACATAGACTTGTTTTGCCCAGTCAATATAGTTGGCTAGGCCAAGATGGTGAATGAGTACACCTTTAGGTCTTCCTGTCGTTCCTGATGTATAAATGCAGTAGGCTGTTTGGTCTGAGGTGATGGCTGTTGTAAGGTTATCTGATGATCCAGTGTATAAATCCGGCTGTGTGATATCAATTTTTTCTCCGTTATAATCGTAAGTAAGCCCGTTAATCGGATGAGTCAGGAGCCATTCAACCCCGCTGTCTTCTAATAAATACTCTATACGTTCCTGCGGGTATTCAGGATCAATTGGCACGTAAGCACCGCCAGCTTTTAAAATCGCCAAGCATGCCACAACCATTTCAATGGAATGCTCTGCTAAAATACCGACACGCTGCTCCTGTTTAACCCCTTTCTTTTGTAAATAATGTGCGAGCTGATTCACTCTCTTGTTGAGTTGTTCATATGTCACGGTCGTATCGCCAAACTCAACTGCCGTTGCAGCTGGCGTTCGTTCCACTTGCTCTTCAAATAGATCAATCACCGTCGGTTCATTACAAGAAGATGCTCCGTCATATTGACGAAAGACCGCTAGCTGCTTTTCTTTCTCTTCTTCTGATAGTAGCTGTAATTGATCCGCAGATTTGTGCGGATGTTCACAGGCATCAGACAAGAGATGCAGAAAATGCTGACACCATTTTTCGATTTGTTCAGCTGAAAAACTGACTGGGTTATACACCAATGAGAAATGTAGTTGATCATCAAACGCCTGAACACTAAGCGTCAGATCGAATTCCGTCTGCTCTGTCATCTCAAACCCACGAATACGAACAGGATGATCGTTCTTCGTTAGCATTTGATCAAGTGGATAGTTTTCAATTACGACGATTGAATCAAATAACGATTGCTCTGCCGTCATACCTGCATACTTCTTTAAATCAGATAGTGGCGTATGTTCATATTCATTCCTAATGGCTACGTCACGATTGACTTGCTGCATATATTCGAGAATAGTCTGCTCCTGTTCGAATGAGACCCGCAGCGGTAATGTGTTAATGAACAGGCCTGTCATCCTTTCTATATGAGGCACATCCGCATTTCTTCCTGATACTGTTGTTCCAAACACAATATCATCTTGGTTGGCATATCTGGATAGCAAAACACCCCACAGCGTATACATCACAGATGCCAATGTCACGTCATGTTTATTCGTGAAATCGTTCAAACTCTCAGCAATGGAGGCTTCCACCTGATGCTCATATTTTGAGAAAGCCCCTGTGGCTTCATACGCGCTACCTGACTTTGGAAGCAGTTCTGAATAACTCCAGCCATCCAAGACATTTTTCCAATAGGAGGCTTGTGCTTCTGTCTGTTGAAGGTTTTTCTGCTGCCATTTGACAAATGATTGATAGGACGGTCTTTGTTCAAGAAGGGGGGTGTCCCCATTAGACAACCGCTCATATGCACTCATCCAATCACTTAATACAATCCCAAGGCTCCATCCGTCCAATAAAATGTGGTGGAAGCTAATCAGAATCCAACTGACTTCATCATTGACCTCACATAAAGTCAAGCGAAATGGGACTTGCTGTAGATCAAAACGTTCTTCTCGGTCCTGTGTCACCACCTCTTCTTTCAACAGATGAAGAGGCTGCCCAGATTGAGTCAAATCACGATATCGAATATCAGGCTGATGCTGCTTCAGCACAATTTGTACAGGCCTTGCGAGCTCCTGCCACCTAAACAATGTTCTGAGCATGTCATGCTGATTGGTGACATTCGTCCAAGATTGTTCAAAAGTTTCTCGATCAAGCTGTCCATCTATTTGGATCAGCAGTTGTTCAAAATAAGCCGTTCCGTGCGGTTCCATTAAATGATGGAACAGCATTCCTTCTTGGATCGTAGTGATACCTAACATATTTTCAATGTTCTTTTTATCCAGCTTCTGCGGCTGTAAAGCCATGGGATCATCTCCTTTCTCTTAAGAATGCTTCACGAAATAATGGCGTAAACCGTAGTTAGCAATGACTTGCTGCTGAATTTGAGAAGTACCTTCAATAATTTCGAGCACCTTTGCTTCTCGATAAAGTCTTGAAGCTGAATTCTCACGGCTAAATCCGCTTCCACCATGAATTTGGACATTTGTATTTGTAATGTCAACGGCAATTTTGGATGTGAAATACTTTGCGATTGATGTCTCTGTGATGGCATCAGGGTGCTTCGCCTGTCTCATTTCTCCAGCCTTTAGGCATAATGCTCTGGCTGCATGGAGCTGGGTAACTGCATCTCCAATCATGCCTTTGATCATTTGATGCTTGTACAGCTTTTCATTAAATTGCGTTCTTTTACGTGAATACGTTACGAGAGAATCAACGGCTTCTTGTGCAATGGCGAGCCCTGCCCAAGCGACACTGTACCTTCCATGATCTAAAGCAAGTGAGACCACATGGTTAAATCCTCCCCCAACTGGTCCTAAGACACAATCTTCATGCACTTGTACATCATCAAGGGTGATTTCTGCTAAATAAGACGCCCGGTTTGCCATCATTCCTGTAATTCTCTCAATCTCAACGCCCGGCTGACCTCGATCGACAAGGAATGCGGTAACTTGTTCGCCGTCTCTTGCTATCACAATAAAGAAGTCCGCAATCGCTCCAAAGGAGATCCACTTTTTCTTCCCGTTCAACACATAAGTCTGTCCATTCTTTTGGTAGCTTGTTTCGACATGATTGGCATCTGAACCAATATTTGGCTCTGACAATGCAAAGGCACCGATTTTTTCCCCTTTGGCTAATTCAACGAGCCAGCCTTGTTTCTGATCTTTTGTGCCATAACGAAGGATGGCTTCTCCTACGAGGGAATTCACTGTCAATAAGGTCCGTACATTACAGCAAGCTTTCCCCACTTGCTCTGTGAACTGCCCATATGCAATCGGATCAAGCCCCAGTCCTTGATAGGAAGATGGGATGCCTGCTGCCAAATAGCCTCTTTTCGCCATGTCCCGAATCAGCGACTCTGGCAGATGTTCTGTCTCATCGAATTCATTGGCAAACGGGCGAATATGTTGATCGCAATACTGACGTATTTCCTCAATGCCATCGATTGTTTGTTCAGCTGTTTTCATGAAGAGCCGCCCCCTGTTGTTTTTTCTCAATTAAGGAGACAATGCGATTGACCGTACTAAAATTGGCAATGTCGAGATCTTCGTTATCTAACTGGAAGTGAAAATCATGTTCAATGTAGTTCACTAGTTTCATCGCAAATAGAGAATTGACAAAGCCTTGCTCAAAAATGTGATCATCATTTCCCAATTCTATTTCCTCATCAAATACCACTAGGTTTTGCTCGATATATGCTCTTACTTGTTCGTGTAGGTTCATGATTCAATCTCCTCGCTTTTCGCTTTTTTATTGTTTGGCTGGGTCTTTCTGGTCAATTTCAATTTTGACATCTACGTATTCTGGGAAAGGCTGAATCAAACTTAAATCGTTTTCAAACAAAATATAGCCGTTCTCTCCATTCTCAATTTCTTTGAAATTTGCAAACTTATAAGTGATATACATCATGCGGTTACGGTCTGTTTGTTTAAAGTCAGCCAAAAGACGCTTTCCTCGCTTTTTCGCTTCTTGCAAGATCGTTGTGAGTAAAATAGTCCCGACACCTCTAGACATGACACGGCAAGACATGAGCAGTAGTTTGACATGCCAGGTGTCACCTATTTCTTCTATTAAAGAGAGCCCGATTTTCCCGTAGGAGCCGAATTTATCTTCAAGTTCACAGACCAGAAGCAAGTGAGCATCTGATTGACGAAAGTAATCAAGCTCTGCATAATCATAGGTTTTCCCGCTTGCATTTAATTGATTGGTACGGACTGTTAATTCTTCGGCTCGCTGAAGGTCTTGTTCTCCTGCTTCAGATATAATGAATTTCATATCTAAAGACGCCAAAAATTTCTCAGGCGGCCCTTCATACTTCTCTTCTTCCTGCTGCCTTTTATCGGCTTCCATATACATTTCTCTGCGGCGTTTAGCATCCTCTGTGATAAAGACTGGACGCAGCCGGTCGTCTGTCAGCAATGTCATATAATCCACCGCATCCCAGCACGTAATCTCTGGATGAACAGCCTTCACTTCTTCTCGTTCAAATGGCTGATCATCAATAAAAAGGATGGTGTCTTTATGAATATTCAAGCGCTCGCTGATTCTCTCTAACGAACTAGATTTGGCATTCCAATGAATCTCTGGATAGAGGAAAAAATGATCGATCCCGAAGGCAGAGAGCTTTTCCTTTACGGCTGCTTCATCATTTCGGCTTGCGATCGAAAGAAGGATGCCTCGCTCATCTAATTCAGTCAGCACCTCTTTGATAGAAGGCTTTAACGTCACTTCATCTGATTCAAGTAAAATTCCGTCCCATAATGTATGATCTAAATCCCAGACAACACACTTGATTTGCTTAGCCATTCTTTTTTCTCCTCTCACATGTCATATTGGAAAAATCCCTTACCTGATTTTTTCCCGTACTCGCCTGCGTCGACCATTTTGACAAGTAAAGGACACGGACGGAACTTAGGATCTTTGTAGCTCTCATATAAAACAAGCAATGAATTCAAAATCGTATCGAGTCCAATCAAGTCCCCTGTCGCAAGCGGACCCATTTTATGACCAAAGCCCCCGCGGAAAATTTTATCGACATCAGCTGGTGTGGCGACTTGATCTTGCACAGCCCAGATGGCTTCGTTGATTGTCAGCATCAGCACACGGTTGGAAACAAATCCTGGTAGATCATGCACGACGACAGGTGTTTTATCAAAGGATTTCAAGAAATCTTTTGCCGTTTCTACTGTTTCATCAGAAGTCGCTTTTCCTCTAATGACTTCAACTAACGCTTTTAGAGGAACAGGATTCATAAAATGCGCCCCGATGACCTTTTCAGGGTGATGCATAAGGGATCCTACCTTTGTGATGGAAATACAGCTTGTGTTTACAAAATAAATGGTTTCTTTAGCACAAATATCTCGCATTTCTTCATAAATTGGCTTTTTAATCTCCCAATCTTCTGTCACATTTTCAATGACGATATATGCATCATGTAAGCCTTCAAATGAAGTCGATAACTGGATGTGGGACAATACTTCTTCTAAGGACAAGGAGATCTTCTTTTTTCTAACAAATTGAACCAATTGGTATGTCTTCTTGATTTTTTCTAACGCTTCGTTTAATTTTTCTTCTGTGAGATCGACTAATGTGACTTGATAGCCATTTGCTGAAAGGTCTAATGCCATATCAGCCCCCATCACACCTGCTCCAATAATGCCTACGTGCTTCGTGTTCATTTTTCCAACACTCCAATTCGCTTTAAAATGACATTGATTTTCTCTACTACTTCATTTGTTAATGGATGAATAAAAAAGTGATCTCCATCGAATTCAAAGAACGCACAATCTTCTCTTGTATACTGGTCCCAATCTTCTAAATCAAACAGCACAGAAGGCAAATCTTCCGTACCATAGAAAATAGAAATTGGACAAGCGGCTGGAACGACTTCATCACACTGATAGTTCTCCAGAATCTGGAAGTCTGCTCTTAAAATCGGCAGAAAGAAATCAAGCACTGCATGGTTATCAGCAAGTTCCTCTGGAACGCCTCCCATCTCAATAATCGCCTCTTTTAATTTGACATCTGACAGCTGATGATAGACTTTCTTTTCTGGAATATGTGGCGGAAAGCGTCCAGAATAAAAGACATGGACAGGCTCTTTGTTTAATCTTGTTTTCATTCTTTTTTGTAGTTCGTATGCAAGGACGGCTCCCATGCTATGACCAAAAATGGCGTAGGGCTCTTCTTCTTTTAAGGAAGAGGATGCCTGTAAGTAAAGATCGTCTGCGACCTGATGTAAATCAGTCAGCACAGGCTCTGTCATTCTTGTCCCATGTCCAGGGAGTTCAAGCGCATGAATTTCTATCGACTGGTCTATATATGGTTTCCACGTACTGAATATGGTGCTTGCTCCACCTGCATACGGTAGGCAAAATAACTTCACGACACGCCACACTCCCTTTTGCATTTGTTTTCCAACACTTCAAGCCAGTTTTTTTCATCATGGATTATTTTTTCTAAGGAAGCTTTGATGTTTGCTTGGTACCTACTGGACATGTCACCTGAAAAAAGGAGTTTTGCTGCCTGATGCCTCGCTTTCTCCCATTCTGCTAAAATACATTCCGTCCACCGCACCATTTCAGGTATGTCCTCTTTCATCAGATTCTGCCGATACAGCTCCACTTTCTTGATATTGATCACCTGATTGAAAGATGTCACGAGCTTCTCGATGTCATCCAATTGTGGAAACTGCTCATAATATGTTTCAAGAGCTGTGATTCCTTTTTCTATTGTTTCAAGCTGACCATGCATATTTCTCAGGAAATATGCCGTTTTTTGATCAAATAATTCAGTCGAGACCTTTTCCGGATCAAAGCGGAAAGCCGCATAGGAGTGAAATTGATCATTCGGCTGATAATAATCATGAAAGCTGTCATACCCTTTCTGCACGTCTCCATATGACAACACTTGATGCTCATATGACAAATTATCTAAATGCCGATTTTCTAACACATCGAAGGTTTGCTGCTTTTCAGAAAAGCCCGTGATTAAAATCGAATGGCGGCTATGCGTCGTCAAATACTCTTTTCTTCCTCGCTGAACGTAAGGATCTACCCACACAATGACCGGGCGATCCAGCGTCACATCTTGTTTGACTTTCTCAATAAGATTGGCACAATATTTGATTTTTTCGACTTTAATGCCTTGAAAATTCATAATCCTTTCTGGATCATGCGTTGACATGCAGTCAATCTGCAAAAAACCGTCGTCTGTAAGGCCATATGCGAATTGATCATTTAATAGGTATGGAACGACTTCTTGATCATACAGCTTCACAATCGGAAAAAAGCAATTGAAGAAACAGCTACGATAAAACAATTCATTATAAGGTTGAATGCCTGAAATCTGTTTGACGGCCATATTCTTGTCCTCTCTTTCCAGCAGTAGATGTCATCGTGAACCCTTTGATGAAACCAATCGTACAAAACCAAATGAAAAACAAATAATAAGAGATAGCAAGTTCAATAAGAGAGGAAGGTCCCCATACAAAAATCATCTTCCAAGGTAGCCCGTTAAAGGCCACTTGTGAAAGGATCATTGGCAGGATCAACACACCAATCAACAACAACACCCAGTAGGAACTTTTCAGCAAAACGGCAAGTGTCATCTTCCGCTGAACCACAATGCCCCTTTTGATCCTCCTTCTCCACTTGACAAATCGGAGGATAGACACAATTTGCAGCAAAATAAACAGGCCTGTAGCTGCAAGGCTTAATTTGTCAATGAGCTGAAATGGATCAGCCGGTGCTTCTACTTGTTCTTTTGTTCCCACGATCGTATTGGCAACGAGACGGGCTGTTTGCTCGGTGTAGATGCTATTCATATTCGCTAAAACTCCGATAGCAACGCCTTCTTTTGGTTGAATAAGAAAAAACGATGAATAATTTGGGTTGGAGCCTGCATGAAATAACGATTCCACATGCTCATGCTTTTTTTCTATATACCAGCCGGCATTGTAATAGACATGCTTCCCTTCGTCTGGGACATTCACAGTCAAGTGATCCGGGTTTTTTACAAAGCGAGACCATGTTGAATCGGTCAATTGATATTGCAGCCAAGTACCAACCTCCTGGCTATTCATCACAATATAGCCTGCAGGGGTGTTCCCTCGATATTCCGGTGCGTGATAGACCTGCGGAGCAAGGAATTGCAGTTTAAACCCTTCCGAGACAACACCGTGCTTTATTCGGTCTTGGCCTGCCTCCGTTTGATCAAGGTGATGTCTTTTAAACAGTCTTTTCATATATGCCTCATACGGCTCGCCTGTTACGTTTTCAATGATAAGGCCAAGAACATCATAGTTGATGGTGGCATATTCAAAGGAGTTCCCTGGCTTGCGATTGAGCTCGATTGATTTCAGCTGATGGACTGTTTTTTTCAACGCATCCTTTGAATCTTCCGGCTGGATAAGCGCAATGGATTGAAAAGGAATTCCGCTTGTATGATGCATCAATTGATCCACAGTGATCGGCTGAGGCTTGCCATGAAACGTTGGAAAAAAACCTGGAATATAGCTGCTCACCGGCTCCTTCAGATCAATTTTCCCTTGCTTCTCTAGTTCAACAATAGCAAGAGCAGTAAATGCCTTTGATGTAGAACCGATTTCAAAAAAAGTGCTGTCTGTAACAGGTTTCTTCTTATTTCGGTCTCCATAACCAAAGCCTTTTTGGTACACCACTTGATCCTTTTTCACAACCACAACGGACATGCCTGGAATGCGTCCCAGCTCCATCTGTTCTTCAATGACTTGATCAATGGCTTTAGGTGAAATGGCTGCTTGTGCATTTGCTTGACCGGCAAAACTATTAATCCATAACAATGCCAGTACAAATGAAATGTAGACAACGTGCTGAATTTCCCTCATGTAAATAACGAATCCATTTCTTCAAGAGACATATCCACTGTTTCAAAATCAGACGGTGTAAATTCGACCTCTTCTTTCTCTAGACAATGCTGAACCATGCGTTCAATTTGCCGTTCTATCTCATGTAAAAGCTGCGTCATGTCTATTTCACAAAGCTGTTTTCTGCTAAAAGAAAGATGAAAAATAAGCTGACCGCCCTTGATCGTTGCGACCATATCGATGACGGTGGTTAGCTGATTATCCAATGACGAATCAGTACCTGAGGTGAAATAGGACATCTCATAATCAGCCGATTGTTTAAGTACCTGATCGATCTCACCTAAATAGTTAAAGCGTAATTGTGGCGCTGAATGGTCCGGAAGCTGTCTATTGATGAGTGACAACAAACCGTAGCCTGCACCTTTATTTGGTACTTCACGTATCGTTTCTTTTACTGCTCGAATATGATCTGATAGAGACTCATAAACGTTGACATTCACTGGATACATGGTTGTAAACCATCCGAACGTTCGAGAAACATCGATATCTTCCTGCACAGCATCTCTGCCATGACCTTCTAATTCTATAGAAATCCGTTTTTGATTCGTTTGCTGATAACAGGCTTGAGTTAAAGCTGAAATTAACAGTTCATGAGGCTGCGTTTGATACGCTTTATTCGCTTGATTGATCAATTGATTCGTCAGTTCCACTGATAATGACTTGGTCAGTTTGATTTCATCTTTGACATATCCCTCACTTGTTGCCAATTGATACAAAGGCTGAATATCCTGAATCTCTTTCTCCCAATAGCTGAATTCTTCTTTTACATCATCTGATGCTGCATATTGGTTTATCCGCTCTGCAAAAATCTGATATGAATGGGTTTTGAGCGGAAGTACCTCTGCTGTCACCTTTTCTGCATGCAATAATTTGATCAAGTCCTCCACAAGAATTTGCCAAGACATGCCGTCAGCTAAAAGATGGTGCGCAGCAAAAATGAGATGCGATTGAGAAGATGTCTGACAAAGTGCTACTTGAATTAACGGTCCCTGATAAAGATGGGTGCTTTGCTTTAACTGAAAACCCACTTCTTTTAACGCTTCTTGCACATTCTCTTCTTCCTGCTCTGTGAAATCGCGTATCACCAGAGGAATATGCTGAATGCCTTCATCATAAAAGAGTATGTTTGTCGCCTCATGTACTTTTAACCTTAATCCGTCATGATGATTGATCAGCTCTTTTAAGGCATCCTGTACAATTCTCTCATCCATCTTCTGCTTTGAATGAACAATGACAGATTGATGCCAGAAATGTTCATTTTCCAACTGCTTAGACCAGAACCATTCGACAACTGGAATCGATTTCACATCGCCCATCACCTGCTCTTGTGAGATATGTAATACAGGTTCCTGCTGAACAATTTGTGCCATTTCTCTAAAGATTGGATAAGTAAACATATCTTTTGTTTTTAAATAGAGCCCCTTTTCTTTTAACTTCGCGATAAACTGGATCGCCTTAATGGAGTCACCGCCAAGCTGATAAAAATGATCAGCCGGTTCGATGTTCTCATGCCCTAATATATCTTTTGCTGTATCTAACATGATCTCTTCGATGGCCGCTGTTTCCCTTGACCATTCAACCGGGGTTTCCAATTGAGACAGCAATGGATCAGGCAGTGCTGATCGATTAATTTTCCCATTTTGAGTTAGCGGGAGCTCATCTAATACAACAAAATACGCTGGTACCATATAGGCTGGGAGCTGATCTGATAATTTTTTTCTCAGCAAAAAGGTTGTTAGTTGTTTCTCTTTTAATTCAATATAAGCAGCGAGCTGTTTTTCTCCAGCTTCATCGGTGAGATCAATGACAACCGCTTTATCTACTTCTTCGAGTGCCATAAGCGCAAGTTCAATTTCCCCCAGTTCAATCCGGTAACCTCGCAGCTTGATTTGATGATCAATCCGGCCAATATACTCAAGCTTTCCATCGGTTGCTCGTTTAGCAATGTCACCTGTTCGGTACATACGACGATGACTCACAAATGGATTAGGCAGAAAGCGTGATTCCTGCAAGTCAGGTCTCTGCCAATATCCTCTGCCAACGCCCGCGCCTGAGATATACATTTCTCCCACTGTTCCTGGTAACACCACTTGCTGATTCTCATCTAAAAGGTAAATCTCCGTATTTGGCATCGGCACACCAATTGACACCGATGTCCCGCCATCGTCTTGATGAAATGGATGAATCATGCAGCCAACCGTTGCTTCTGTGGGTCCGTATTCATTAAAGATAGAAATTCGCCCATCACTTGCCTCGATGATTCTTTTGGCCAGAGCTGTCGATAATTGCTCCCCGCCAACAATCATCCGCTTCACAACTGATTGCGTGAGTGCAACATCTGTTAGCAGCGCCATATGTGCTGGTGTCAGCTTAATAACTTTTGCTTTTTGATCAAGCAAGATATGTTCTAATAAAAAGCCTGGCTGATCCTCTTGACGATAGATCACCACCTTACTTCCAATCACCAATGGTGTATAGATGGATGTCACTGTTAAATCAAATGCAATGGATGAATACAATGCAAAGTGATCATCGGCTGAATCTGTATAGTTTAATTTGGCAGACATGATATAATTCACTAAGCTTCGATGCTCAATCATGACCCCTTTTGGCTGTCCTGTAGAGCCAGAAGTATAGATCATATATGCAACGTCTTCCGCATCTCCAATGAATGGATGATCGGAATCATACTGAACCAACTCATCCCACACGTTGTACATATTGTACGTATCCCCTTCAAAAGGGAATGACGATGCTTGATCTGTTAAAAACAGCTTCGCCTGACTATCATCCAAAATAAACTGAATGCGCTCCTGCGGATACTCAGGATCAATCGGTACATATGCACCGCCCCCCTTTAAAATCCCTAGTAGCAACACAATGAGTTCTGGTGAATGATTCATACATACAGCAACAAAATCATGCCGCTGCAACCCATGAGTTTGAAGGAAATGCGCCATTTGATTGGTTTTTCTCTCAAGCTCATCGTATGTCATCACGTGAGATCCATCCTGAAGCGCTATTCGACTAGGAGAGGCCTTTGACATGTCTGTGATCAATTCATGGATTTTTTTCTCCTGAGGAAACAAAATGGTTGTGTCATTCCATTGGTAAAGCTCTCGATGCTTCTCCTCTTCTGTCATCAAAAGGACATCCTTCAAGCACTGTTCGGGATGGGTGAGTATGTTCTCAACAAATAGAAGCATTCTCTCATGAAGGAAGTCGATGTCTTCCTTGGCATAATCTGAGATTTTGTAGTCATATTGCAGCTCAATTTGCCCTTTTTCATCCCATTCTTTCACAGCAACTTGTAAGCCATATGGCTGGAATCCATTGTAAAGCTCTATATATTCAACTGCGTATCCTTCCATCTCCTGCACCATATTTGTGCTGTAAGAGTTGATAAAGATTTGAAAAAGCTGATCATATCCTGCCTTTGCCAGCTCTAAATCTTTGACGAGTGCGTCATATGGATAGCGCTGGTGAAGGAAGTAAGCCTTATAGCTTTTTTGTACGTCTGTTAAACTTTCTAACAAAGATAGGTGAGGATCGATCTTCATTCGATAAGGCATTGTGCTGACAGTCATACCGGATGTAGCTTTTTCCTTCTGGCCGGAACGATTGAGAACTGGAGTCCCAATAATAAAATCTTTTTGCTGGTATCTTTTATGCAAGTAAACGAAGAGGCCTAAAGTAAATAATGAGTTGATTGAACAATGATGGGTATCTATAAAATCATAGATTCGTTCTGAAAGTTGTCGATTAAGGTAATGGCTTTGTCGATGGCCTTTAATTTGGTCAGTTCCTTGTACCAAATAACTATCAGACACATCAGATAAGGTTTCTTTCCAAAACTGCTGATCTTTTTTAAATCTTGGGGAGTTCATATATTTCGATTCTTTATCAATAAAAACAGAATGATCGTCTGTATCTTGTTCGATTGAGGAGTTTTGTGTAAGAGCAGTGTAAAGTTGACTAATCTTATCGATGATTACTTTCATCGACCAGCCATCTGCTACAGTATGATGGCATTTGATGAAATAACCAGACTGTTGTTCACCGACTTTTAATACAGCGAATTCGACAAGAGAGGTTTCTAGTAATTGAAACGGTGTTTTGAAGGCTTTTTCGGCCCATTCTAACATGAGTTCATGGGTTGAAAACTCATATACAGGTATATGGTTGTCGGCGTTTGGATCAACGTATTGAAGAGTCACTCCGTCTTTCTCTACTAGCTTGAGACGAAGAGATTCTGTCGTCCTGATACAACATACAATGGCCTGCTTAAGTCTGTCCAGCTGCAATGGCCCATTGACGAAAATAATACCACCAATATGATTGATCGGTGTCTCTGGATAAAATGTTTCCATGTTTATAACGCGCTTTTGTGGATGTGTTAATGGCCAATATACTAAACTACTAGTCAATTACGCCACCTCTACTTTTCGTATAGTTAACATTTCTACGAACATATTAAATCATATAATGGTATTTTTGTAAATAATTGAGCTTAAATGTCTAAAAATGTTCATTTTTTAATGTAGACGCTAGGAAAGACGACACAGTAAAGAGGGCAACGTTGAAAAAAAGACGATTCTTGTCCCAAAGAGATCGGTCATGGTGCTCATAACGAGGATGGGCAATCCATATATAAAAGTGGATAATGTATGTTGAGCTTATAGTATTTTAGGCAATTCAAATTTGACTCAGTGTATCTTTTACGTATTGTGTGAATAGAAATACTACGAAGCTGAAAGGCTGGGCCTAATAAAAATACAAATAACAAACTGAACCTAGCTGATTCATTCAGTCCTAACCATAGACCAGAAGTGAAAATCTAACTATTGGCTTTTTAATAAAAAGGGCTTTTCTACTAAAAGCGGGATCATCGAATTTCTAACTGGAATGGTTCCCCCATCTATTAAAGAAAGTAGAAATACTATGATAAAAAAGATAGAAATAGAAAATGATGCTAGTTGTAGAATATAATCAAGCAACGGAAGAAAATAATTTGACATATTTACAAATAGAAAATGAGTTTCTTTTTAGCTTAAAATGATACATAAAGAAAGGGATGAGTACCGCTCCAAGTACTTGTCCGACAAACTGCGAGACGGCCACCATTGAAGCAATCAGCGTAGAACTTGTAAATTGATACGTCAGGAAGGTTAGAACGAGAACATATAGTGAATCCCCAAAATTTAGCAAGGGTTTGCCCCCCCTAATAAAAAGTAAAATGGTAATCTCTATTTTCTCTTCATTACCATACATAATAATACATTATTTTCTACACTTCTACTTTTTATAACAACATTTTCTTAATTTGATACTTTTTTACTAATTTAAAAAACCGCCAAAAGGCGGTTTTTTAAATTAGTCATATATATGGACTGTTGGTTCTTTATCTTCAGCATTTTTCGTAATAAGGGCTTCTTGTTGATCAGAAGAAGTAATGTAGATTTCTATATTTGTGCTCTTATAGTAATCCATGACTTCACCTGTTAAATATTGTGTGAAAGCCACTACTTCTGTTTTCCCATAGAATTGCATTGGAATTTCAACTTTCATTTTTTGCATGTTTCCATTTTTATAGAAGCCTTTTCCTACCACTCCGGTGTAATTTGGGAAGTAGTCTTCTACCTTTGTCTTGAAGCGATCAAATTTTTCTGAATCATTCTTGTAGTTGCTTTTGGCATTATCTGAAGGGAAGAATACATTCTCCTCTTTGATCGTGTCCCAATTGCCGATATCAGATGATCCTGCTTTCACATCGGTTTTGGCGATAAAGTTTCCTGGCACGATGGACGATTTTGGCGCTTGCTTATAAAGGGCAATCATCACAGGCACTTTTTCCAAACCGTCCATTTGGCGTATTCGTTTAATCACTTGTTCTGCAATTTTTTCGCCCTCTTCTAAGAGTTTTTTTGAATTTTTCGATGAATCAATGGTCACCTCTTGCTGAGGATCGCCAATATTTTCTCGATAATAATAAACGGAATTCAGCGCAAGACCAATAACGACTCCGCCAAGCTGTAAGCTGTTTTTGTCTTTTCGAATTAAGTAATTATGCTCTAGCATCGAAGCTAAGTAGATTGGACTATTTTCGTTTTTGGACTTTGTTGATCCTGAATTTGGAAGAGGAGGGTTTAAGCCTAGGTTCTTAAAGTTTTCATCTTCTTTTTCTGCTTTTTTCAAATCACTTCCTGTTTTTTTGCGCGCCAGCCAGCTTAGAACGGTATCCTCATCTAAATGCTGTCCTTCTTGAAAAAGATAGTCGTTTGTATTAAATGACTCTGTTGCCAGGCGCATGAGACCTGTTTCAAATTCATCAATATCCAAGCGTGTATTAAGACGCTCTGCTGTTAATCCCCTTGCAGCACCTTGTTTAAACGGCAGCACCATTTTGTAATAGGAGTCAGAGATATTGTACATCGGGATGATCGCTGTTTCCTTCGTTTCATCCGTTTTTTTTGTGACTTCTTTCTCATCCTTTCCCCCAAAAGGTGCGCACGCTGACAATACCAGTGTGAGCATTGTCAGCAGCAATAACAACTTTTTCAATAGAAAACACTCCTCTTATTTCTTTAGCTCCTCGAGCATTTTAGCTTCGTCCCAAATGTCAATATTGAGTTCTTCTGCCTTTGTCAGTTTACTTCCAGCTGCTTCTCCGGCAATAACTAAGTTTGTTTTTTTACTCACACTACCTGCTAATTTACCACCTAATGCTTCGATCGCTGCCTTTGCATCGTTTCGAGACATTTCTTCTAATTTCCCTGTGAGCACAATGGTTTTTCCTGCAAAGTAGGAATCACTTTCTTCTGCTTTTAACGGCTTTCGCCCTGTGTAGGTCATATTAACCCCAAGCTCTTTTAGTTCATTTAGCAGATCCAGTATTTCTTCTTTCTCAAAGTAAGTGACAACCTCATCGGCCATTTTTTCACCAATTTCATCTACTTCGAGCAATTGTTCTTTCGTCGCTTGCTTTAATTGATCGATGTCTTCGAAATGCATGGCCAAGGTTTTCGCCGCTTTAGAGCCAATAAATCGAATGCCAAGACCAAATAGTAAACGTTCAAGGGAATTTTCCTTCGATTGTTCAATGGAACGCAGTAAATTATCGACAGATTTTTCGCCCATTCGTTCAAGCTGAATCAGCTGTTCTTTCGTTAATCGATAAAGATCAGACACACGAGACACAAGTTTTTCTTTAAAAAGTTGTGTAATGACCCGCTCGCCAAGACCATCAATGTTCATCGCATTACGAGAAACAAAGTGAATGAGTCCTTCACGTATTTGTGCGGGACATTCTGGATTGATACACCTTAAGGCCACTTCACCTTCGATTCTTACCAGCTCACTTTGACACTCTGGACATTCACTCGGCATGTGAAACGGCTTTTCTTCACCTGTTCGCTGATCGACAAGCACGCCGGCAACCTCTGGAATAATATCGCCCGCTTTCTTCACAATCACTTGATCGTATAGCCGAATATCCTTTTCTTTGATCAAATCTTCATTATGAAGAGAAGCACGCTGTACCGTCGTTCCTGCTACCTTTACAGGCTCTAGTATCGCTGTTGGTGTGATGACGCCTGTACGCCCCACACTTAGTTCAATATCGAGCAGCTTCGTCACGACTTCTTCGGCGGGGAATTTGTACGCAACAGCCCAGCGGGGACTTTTTGCTGTAAAGCCCAGCTCTTCCTGCTGAGCCAATGAATCCACTTTGATGACAATTCCATCGATTTCATATGAATAATCGGAACGCTTTGTTTTCATTGTTTCGATGAGGTCGATCACTTCCTCAATCGTTTGGCACATTCGTCTTTCTTTGTTGGTTTTAAAGCCTAGATCTTCTAGAAGATCAAGCCCTTCACTTTGCGTTTCTACACCGATTTCATCAAGATCCGCTATACTGTAGACGAATATATCGAGGTTTCGTTTCGCTGCAATTTTCGTATCGAGCTGACGAAGTGAGCCCGCAGCCGCATTACGCGGGTTTGCAAACGGCTCTTCTTCGTTTTGTAATCTTTTTTCGTTTAATGCTTCAAAAGAAGGCTTTGGCATAAATGCCTCGCCTCTCACTTCAATCGATAGAGGACGGTTGATTTTAAGAGGGATGGAACGGATGGTTTTTAGGTTTTCCGTAATATCCTCACCCGTTGTCCCGTCACCTCGCGTGGCACCTCCGACAAACACCCCGTTTTCATAACGGAGAGAAACAGCAAGTCCGTCGATTTTCAGCTCGACATTGTATGCGACATCGTCACCCACTGCTTGACGAACCCGGCGGTCAAAATCAAGAAGATCCTGTTCATTAAACGCATTCCCGAGGCTGAGCATCGGTGTGCCGTGACGTACTTTTTGGAAGGCAACTAAAACAGCACCTCCTACTCTTTGTGAGGGAGAATCCGCTGATTTCAAATCAGGGTGTTCTTCTTCAAGAGAAATCAGCTCACGCATCCGCGCATCATATTCAGCATCAGGAACACTTGGACGATCAAGTGTATGATATTCGTAGTTGTATTGATTCAAAATCTCGTGCAGTTCCCCGATCCGGCGTTTCGCTGCTTCTTTATCCATCTGCTTCTTCCTTTCAATTCTTCCGTTTTGTAAGTCCTATCGTTTTATTGCTTCTCGATTGGCGCAAATGCTGCGAGTAGTCGCTTAATGCCTGTAGGGATTGGGAACGCAATATCAAGCTCTGTGCTATCTCCGCTGCCTTTCACACTTACAACCGTTCCAACTCCCCATTTTTTATGGGCAGCTTTATCACCCACAGCCCAGCCAATACTACCGGCATCTGTGTTTTGAATGGTTTGTGTTTGCGGACGTGAGACAGGCCCCCGTCTTTGCGGTCTCTCTCTTGTTTGGCCAAACGGTTTTTTCGATTCATTTTTCTCAATTAGGTTGTCCAATAAATCGGCTGGTATTTCTCTAATGAATCTTGATTCAAGGTTCATGTTCGTTCGGCCAAATAATGTTCTCATCTTGGCACTCGATAAATAAATCTCTTCTTCAGCCCGTGTGATGCCTACGTAAGCAAGGCGGCGTTCTTCTTCCATCTCTGCATCTTCCATTAATGAACGGCTGTGCGGGAAGACACCTTCCTCCATCCCCATTAAGAAAACAACCGGGAATTCTAGACCTTTGGCTGCGTGAATGGTCATCAAGATGACAGCATCCTGATCTTCCTCCTCATTTTCATCCAGCTTATCAATGTCTGCAACTAAAGCGAGATCAGTCAGGAAGGTCACAAGCGATTTATCTTCATTTTGTTCTTCAAAGTTCTTTGTGACGGATAGAAACTCGTCTATATTTTCTAAACGACTTTGTGCTTCAATCGTCTTTTCGACCTTAAGCGCTTCACGATAGCCTGTTTTCTCTAGTATTTCTTCCGTTAATTCGGTGACAGATAAATAATCCTGCATATTCGTCATCTGATCAATGAGCTGTTTGAATTCATCAAGAGCATTGGCCGCCCTTGCATTTAGTCCAATGAAATCCACCTGACCAAGTGCTTCAGACCTCGACAGGTCATTCATCTCTGCATACGCAGCAATTTTCTCAACAGATGTGGCCCCGATACCACGCTTTGGTACGTTGACAATTCGCGTGAAACTAATATCGTCGTCTGGGTTTGCCACAAGTCGTAAGTATGCCAAAATGTCTTTGATCTCTTTTCTGTCATAGAACTTCGTGCCGCCGACAATGTTGTATTGAATGTTCGCCTTCATTAATGTTTCCTCTATGACACGAGACTGAGCATTGGTTCGATAGAGGATTGCGAAATCGGATAATTTGCGCTTTTCGCTTTGATGAAACTGACGAATCTTCCCAGCAACAAATTGACCTTCATCGAATTCATTATCTGCTCGGTAATAGGCAACCTTCGCACCTTCATCATTTTCTGTCCAAAGTTTTTTTGGTTTACGGTTTGCATTGTTTTGTATGACCATATTCGCGGCATGCAAAATTCGTTTAGTGGATCTGTAATTTTGTTCAAGAAGAATCACTTCACTGGACGGGTAATCTTTTTCAAAGGAGAGAATGTTTGTAATATCCGCTCCACGCCAGCGATAAATGGACTGATCTGAGTCACCGACGACACAAATGTTTTGAAAACGCTGAGCCAGTAGTTTCACAAGCATGTACTGCGCTCTGTTTGTATCCTGATACTCATCAACATGAATGTATTGGAATTTCCGCTGGTAATGCTCTAATACTTCAGGGATGCGTTCAAACAGACGAATCGTCATCATAATCAAATCATCAAAATCAAGTGATTGGTTTTTGAGCAATCGTTTTTGATAATCTGTATACACGTCGCTGACCACTTGATCGTAGAAGTCAGCATTTGTTTTTGCATATTCTTCTGCGTCTATGAGTTCGTTTTTTGCATTGCTGATCGATCCTAAAATACTGCGTGGGTCGAACTTTTTAGGATCAATATTTCGTTCTTTTAAAATGTTCTTAATCACTGAAAGCTGATCAGATGTGTCTAATATAGAGAAGTTGCGATTCACACCAATCCGGTCAATATCCCGTCTTAAAATTCGGACACACATGCTGTGAAAAGTAGAGATCCAAATGTCATCTGCACCCGGTCCTAAAATAGCTTCTACACGTTCACGCATTTCACGTGCAGCTTTATTCGTAAACGTAATCGCTAAAATGTTCCACGGAGCTACATGCTTTTCTGCCATTAAGTACGCAATTCGATGTGTGAGCACTCGTGTTTTACCACTTCCTGCTCCTGCCATCAGTAATAGCGGACCGTCTGTTGCTTTGACCGCTTCTTTCTGCGCATCATTCAGCCCTTCTAATAGATGATTCGATATTTCATTCATTACATTCACCGCCAATTCGAACTTTTGTTCCCTTTAATCCATTTCGTCTTGTTTGATTATGATGATTTTTTGACTGCGTCGACTGTCTTTAACGCTTCTTTGAAATGATCATAAATGACGTTTCCTACAACAACCACGTCTGCATGCTGGGCAAAGTCCTTTGCCTGCTCTGCGTTCTCAATGCCGCCACCATAAAAAAGAACCGTTTCATGAAGCACTGCTTTTGTTTCTTTGACAAGATCTATGTCTCCAAGCGTCCCGCTGTATTCTAGATAAAAAATGGGCAGTTTCATCAAATGCTCTGCCACTCTTGCATATGCTCTTACGTCATCTATATCCAACGCCGTATTTGCCTCTGTGAGCTTGGCCACTTTACAATCTTCGTTTAAGATCACATATCCTTCCGGCACAATCTCTTCCATTGACATCAAATCACCGTACTCCTTCATCGCATCTTTGTGAAGCCCAACAATCCAATCTTGATTGGTGCTGTTTAACACGGTGGGGATGAAATACATATCGAAGCCCGGTACAATCATCTCATGTGTCGAAATTTCAAGCACACATGGGACAAGAAATCTGCGGACCTTTGACATCAATTGGAGCACGTTGTCCTCTGTCACATTGTCACTTCCGCCAATCAATATGGCATCCGTACCAGATTCGCAAATGGCCTCTAGCTGTTCATCGGAAATCTCTTTATTTGGATCGAGTTTAAAGACGTGCTTCCACTCGGTAACATCATACATGAAAAACGTTCCTCCATTTCGTTTCATTCCATTTAAATATTATAACAAAATCAGTGACCGCAAAAAACGGGTAACCTCCTTCAGCTAAAAGTTTCACTTTTTTTAGCTGACATTCTTGATCAATCACGTTTAAAGAACATAGAGAAGTGAATGGAATGAGGAGAAAAGTATTTCTTGAGAAAAGGTTCGGGGAATGAAACGGAATTCTTATCAGATGATAGATAATAAAAGAAATCGAGGCAAGTTTCCGGCAGATTTTCATATTTACTACTGGCTTCTGCCTCTTCCAGTTGCTTAGAATTTCATTCGTTCCAACAAAACACCGAAAAAGATCAAATGAGTATGCATTCAGGTGAACATGTCATTGATTTAAAGCCAAATGACGGAGAAACATTCGTGTTGTGGTCGAACATTAGGTGTTAAGGAAATCATCACAGAAAAAGATGGAGTTATTGGCGAGCTGAATAAAATAAAACAGAGCCATTACAACTGAAATGGCTCAAAGTGTTCATCTGAGAAAAGCTGTAAACAAATCCGTTTCGCAAAAAGGATTGTTTACAGGAAGACTCCTTTAATTTGTTTCGTCATTTGCTTGTTGCTCTGCTACGCGGTCAAGTGCCATCGTATAGGCATCATTTCCATAGTTCAAGCAGCGTTTGACACGTGAGATAGTTGCCGTACTCGCACCTGTTTCCGTTTCAATTTTATGATACGTGTTTCCCTCGCGAAGCATACGCGCTACTTCAAGACGCTGTGATAAAGATTGGATTTCATTGATGGTGCACAAATCATCAAAGAATCGATAGCATTCTTCCAGGTCTTTAAGGGATAAGATGGAGTTGAATAACTGATCTAAGCTTTTGCCCCTTAATTTATCAATTTGCATCTTTATACATCTTCTCCTTTACTATTGGCACACCGCTTCGCACGAAAATCTTCCGAGAAAGCGGTATCTTTTCTGACTCATTTTTTTCAACCTCAGCAATGAGCTTTGAACTATAATCATGACAGGTTTGGTGCTACGCTGAAAATGCCGCCAGGTTCTTTCGTAAGCCGAAGCTTCTTTATCGTAAACAAATTCGACAAGTTTTGTCATATTCCTTGTGCGACAATCTGACAAACTTGTTTGTTCTGATTTCGAGATCACTTCTGCACTGTTAGGTCTGCCTTAAATACAGTATGTGTGGAAAGCTTACCGAGACAACAAATATGCACCCCGTCTTGCTTGATCGATCAAAATATATTGGTCGGCCAGCGTAACCGACAGATTCATTTTACAATTAGGACACTTCATTCGTCATGTCAAGCCCTCTGCTTTGTCAACATCTCCATATAAGATGATCTCACCTTACATAGAAGCGAAGAGACCCATTGCTCACTTCTGCCCTATAACAGCAGTCAGAAATCAGACAAAGATGATACAGCTCCACTCTGTTATATTTTAACGCATTATAGACGGAAAGAGTACAGTTTTTTTCATGACATCAAATATTCCTCTTGGTGTCACTCGAATATAAGGCAAGTGTGTACTTTGGAAAAAGACGAGTGTATCAATTGGACAATCAAATGGATACCCGCGCTCTATGAGCAGCTTGCGTAATGTTTGTTCCTGATGAAGAACAGTCTCAAACGGTTCAGATGATGCACAGCCGGATAATTGCAGCGGTATTTCATGCAAAATCTTTCCGTTCTCTGTGAGCACGATCCCTCCGCCGATTTCTTTCATTCGCTTATGAGCAAGCATCATATCCTCTTTATTTTTCCCGATGACTAATATGTCACCAGTTGTTGAAAATGAGCTGACAAAGCCTTGTATCTTGTTTGCAAAGCCTTTTAGCATTGTATTCACACGCCACTCGCCTTTTCGATCAATCAGGCTAAAGAAGCTTTGATCATGGTCACATGACAGTTGATTGACAGAGTTATCAATCTCCACTGTATAAGGCTCCATGATGACGGCATTTCTCATTTTTACACCAAGCGGCATAGAGAATTGCAAATCGCTCATTGTCAGGTCATAGCTTAAGTCTAGTGGAACAAGCCCGCCGTTTTCCCATTTTGTTTCTTTGAATTGATGCTGGTTTTCGCCTTCTAATTTGAGAATTACCCCTTTGGATAAAACTGTTTCAGGATTTGGATTCAACGGATCATCTAAAATATTCAAAGAAGCCAATCGACCAGGTCCGACAACTCCTAATAAGTCATCAATTTGATAGTATTTCGCAATGTTAAATGTCGCCATATTGTACGCATCAATGATGGGTACACCTTCTTTAAGTGCAATTGAAATTAAGCGATTAATCATGCCTTCTTCATAAAAGTGGGGGGCGGATCCATCTGTTGTATAAAAAAAGTGATCATACTGTCTAAAATCACGCTCATGAAGTTCTCTTAAGATATTCACTAAATCTGGGCGAATGGAAGAATGACGCAGTGATACATAATAGCCAAGGGACAATCGTTTTAGCACATCGTCCGCATTCATCGCTTCATGATCACTGTCCGCTCCAAACAGCTTCATTTTTGTTAGCGTTTTCTCAGAAGCACCGGGAAAATGCCCTTCAATCCGTTTTCTCTGCTTCTTCGTTTCTTGCATGCAATATAAAATGAGATCATCACCGTCCATCAATCTTGGCCAGCTTGTTAATTCGCCGCCTTGAAGGACGTCAGGATGATCAATCCATTCCTTGCGATAATTGATAGGAAGCACCTCATCTTCATATCTCACTTCAGTTTGAAGATCGTATCTGGACCACCAAAAATATTGAAATGGCTGCTTTTTTAATTCACATAAAGTGGAAAGCGCTTTCTTTTCATTGCTCTGCAAGAGAAGAAATAAGTTATCGCTGACCATCGTTGTTGTGCCAAATTGAGACACATATTCTGCAAGTGATTGGGGATTATAAATATGGAACGGATGCGCATGAGGCTCAATATACCCTGGCACAATGTATTTCCCTTTACAATCAATTACACGTTTAGCTGATTTATTTTGAGGAAGCTCTGCTCCGACATAAACAATTCGATCATCATGTATCCAAATATTTGCCTTCACCCATTGCTTTAAAAACGGGTTTAGCACGAGTCCATTCATTAAAAGGAGTGTTGGAACTATTTTTGAGTCGACTACATCGATTTGTGTACGGATGTCATTGTTTCTCCAATTAAAAGTACGTTCGGACATTCACATACTCTCCTTCATTTGTATTAGCCCTATCGTAACATAACGAATCATGTTACGCATTAATGAAACGTTACAATTTCTTGAAATCACACTTAAAATAATTTAAAAAGGAGATTCACATTCAATGAAACCTAATCTTGACTTAATGGAAGCGCTCATTAGAATTGCCTGCGGAATGACGATATGTACTGTGGCTGGATCCTTATATTCAAGAAGACCATGGAGTAAAATGCTTCTTTTCAGCATCATGTTTGGCGGTATGAAGATGGCATCTGGTATTCTTCGTTTTTGTCCAGTGACGTATATGTGTGAGCAGCAGGACACACATAAAGAGAAGGCTGAATGAGACAGCCTTCTTTTTTATGACCCCATCATTCTGCTACTTCACACCATTTCACTATCGTACCAGCGATAATTTCAGCTACTTCGATGACTTGTTCAATGTCGATGGATTCATTTGGGTAATGGGCAAGCTCCGTGGTACCAGGTCCGAACACAATGATCGGGATACCAGCAGCCTGTGACAATAGGCCGCCATCTGTTCCCCAAGGGGCAGCTTCAATCTTTGGCGGCTCCTTCAATACCTCTTCATATTGTTCCTTCAATAGATCTAAAAGCGGGTGATCTGAATCAATTGAACCTGGAAGCCACCTTGCACCAAACCATTCGACTTCCACAGGATGATCTTGAAACCATTCATCCTTTTCCGCAAGTCCCGCCATCCAATTTTCTAATTCCTTCTCTGCCTGTTTAACCGTTTCACCCGGCATCACGCCGAGCCTGCCTTCCATTGTGACAAGGTCTGCTACAGAGGACGGCCAATCACCGCCTTGAATTTTCCCAATGTTGATCGGTATCGGTATGGGGATATGCTGAAACAGTGGCTCGGTGATTCGCTTATTTCTCTCTTCTTCAAGTGCCGCTATATGTGAAAGAACAATGGTACTTTTTTCAATAGCGGAGACACCGTGATATCTTGTTCCGCCATGAGCTGCCCTTCCTTTAATGTACAGCCTGAACCACTTTGATCCCTGCTGAATCGGAAATATCTTCATATGGCTTGGTTCCGGAATGATAGCAGCATCTGCTGTATACCCTTTTAGTATCGCTGCAAGTGTGCCTGCCCCGCCACTTTCCTCTTCGACCACACTATGGAACACCACATCTCCTTTCAGAGGAATCTGAAGCGCATGCAGCGCCTCAAGTGCGAAGAGTAAAGAAACGTTCCCGCCTTTCATATCTGTTGCACCGCGTCCATAAAGTCTCCCGTTTATGATATACCCACTATAGGGCGGATATGTCCATTGTTTCATATCACCTTCAGGTACAACGTCCACGTGGCCATTTAATAAAATGGATTTTCCGTTTCCTTTCCCTCTCAATCGCCCAGCTACATTGGGACTTTCTTTAAAGGAACGCCGCGGTGAATAAAAATAAGGGTGTTCCAGCAATTCATCGCCGCCGATATCCCATACATCTACATCAAAACCAATGGCTGAAAGCTTATTTGCGACGATTTGCTGTACTTCTTTTTCATTTCCTTGTGTGCTGTCACATTGCACCATTTGCTGAAGAAGCGTAATGGCTTCATCCTGGTGCTCTCTCATCCAGTTTTTGATACGTGTGATTGGCTGCAAGTTGGTCATCCTTTCTACACAACAAATTTGACATCAGGCGCTAAAATTAAAGGAGCCTCTGTCGCCCTGATGACATCTTCCGGCTGAAACGGCGGCATGACTTCACGCAAGATCAACAGCTGAGACTTGATCTCAATAACCGCCATATCCGTGATAATCAGATCCACACAGGATTTAGCGGTTAGTGGCAGCGTACAGGCCGATTTCACCTTTGATTGACCGTGTTTATCAAGGTGGTTCATCACCACCACAACCTTTTTTGCTTTTTGCGCCAGCTCAATCGCTCCGCCCATACCAGGTACTCTTTTACCTGGTACGATCCAATTCGCAAGGTCACCCTGGCTGCTTACTTCAAGTGCACCTAAAATTGTCATGTCTAGCATTCCTTTTCGAATGATGCCAAAAGCTGTCGTGCTGTCCATGTATGATCCACCTTTTGATAACGTAATTGGAAAACCGCCGGCATTGCACAAATTCGGGTCTTCTTCACCTTGTACAGGTGAGGCTCCTGCCCCCATAATGCCATTTTCTGCATGCAGCCACACTTGATAATGCGTGGGGATGTAATCCGCCGCTAGGGTTGGGATTCCGATCCCAAGATTCACAATCATGCCATCTTCAATTTCCTGTGCCGCTCTTTTGGCAATGCGATGTCTTAAATCGATGTCTCCCATGCCCATGTCCAGTTCACTCCTTTTGATTGCACGATCTGGTTCACAAATACGCCTGGCGTCACGATTTCTTCTGGATGGAGCTGACCCACCGGCACAATCTCTTCTGCTTCCGCAATGGTCCAGTCTCCTGCCATCGCTACAATCGGGTTTGTATTCCGTGCACTTTTATCAAAAATCAAATTTCCTGCTTCATCTGCTTTGAAGGCATTAACGATGGCAACATCCGCTGTCAGCGCAGGCTCAAGAATATAATTCTTCCCATTTAGCGGAACCAATTGTTTCTCATCACGATTCAGGCTATCCATCCCGACATCTGTCACAATGCCCGCTAGGCCCATCCCGCCTGCTCTGATCTTTTCTGCTAGGATGCCCTGCGGGTAAAAGAGAACGTCTAATGTACCCGCCTGCATTTTCTTCCCGGCAATGGGATTTGAGCCAATATGAGAAGCGATTATTTTCTTGACTCTCCCCTCTGTGATGAGCCGGCCAACACCAATTTGCGGGAAGCCTGCATCGTTTCCGATCAATATCAGATCTTTGATATTTGCTTCTAGGATGGCGTCGATCAATGATGGCGGTGAGCCCACTCCACCAAAGCCGCCAAACATGATGGTCATGCCATCTTTAAAACGTGCGATCACTTCATCAAAGCCCGCTGTTTTGTTCATGTTCCTTCCTCCCTACATGGCAGATGGGAAAAACCCTCGATTGATGACTTCTTGTTCGACCTGCGTGATGGTCTGCCCGAATAGATGAATGAGTTCATCCATCTCCTGTTGCGTGATAGAAAGCGGCGGTGCAATCATGACAGCTGCGCCTCCCACTCCATCCTCTCCGGCACTTGCTGGATATACGAGTAAACCATTTTGCTTTGCCGTCTCCACGACTAGATTCGTCATCTGAGCATGTGCAGGAAATGGCGTTTTGGACAAACGATCTGCGACAAACTCAATGCCGATGAACAGTCCTTTGCCTCTCACATCTCCAATAATGAAACTGTTTGTTTGCAAATCCTTTAAGGCATTCATTAAATATCGACCTGACAGATCCGCTCGTTCAGGAAGCTGATGCTTTTTCATATATCGAAGAACAGCCAGTGAGACGGCTGCTGAAAGCGGATTGGCACTATACGTGTGACCTGCCATAACAGAGCCTGAGCCACTGAGAATCGGTGCAATCACATGATCCGCTGAAACAGTTGCCGCAATCGGTGAATAACCGGCACTCATTCCTTTACCGAGAACCATGATATCTGGTTCGACACCCCAGTGTTCCATAGCAAACATTTTCCCTGTTCGTCCAAAGCCTGTCATGACCTCATCTGCAATCATTAAAATGTCGTTTTCCTCACAGACTCGCTTCATCGCTTCAAAATACCCGTCTGGGGGCACAAGTGCAGCTCCCGCCGCTCCAACAATGGGCTCTGCCATAAAGGCAGCAATCCTCTCTTTTCCTATACGCTGGATGACAGTTTTAAATTCCTGGACATACCACTCGACCTGCTTGCTTTCTTCTTTCGGCAGCCATGATCTGTAGCTATATGGTGGTGACAGCACTGGGTGTTTTTCAAGCAGTGGTTCAAAGCGCTCTCTCCTGGCAATATGACCTGACATCGACAGCGCACCAAGTGTGATGCCGTGATAACTCATCCACCTTGATATGATGTGATTCTTTTCCGTCTTCCCCTGCTCCTGCCAATGCTGGATCGCAATCTTCATCGCTGTCTCCGTTGCCTCTGATCCGCTTCCTACAAAGAAAGACCAGTTCAGATTGCCAGGGCAAAGCGTACTCAATTCATAGGCAAGCTCTTCCGCTGGTTCATTTGTAAATTGTGACCTATACGTAAAACTCACTTTTTCCGCTTGCTCTGTCATGGCCTCAATGATGTCTCGTATGCCATGTCCAATACTGGCCGTGACTGCCCCTGATGATCCATCTACATATTTTTTTCCGTCCCGATCATATAAATAAATCCCCTCTCCTTTCACAGCCACAGGATAATTCTGATTCAACATTGGTTTGATTAAGTACTCCCGGGTTTCCACGTTTTCATTCCTCCCTCTCTTGTCAGCAGCTGCATCTTTCTTTTTCATGAATCGCAAGAAAATTTTGTATACTTGTTATAAGATTAGCTTAATCAAAAGGGCAGTCATCCTCTATTCGCCACATGCCCAAATTTCATAGACATTTTTTATACATCGTGTATAAGATTGTTCAAAAGGAGGTCATGAGTCTATGGCGATTCTCGTCAAAGATGCACTCTCGCTCGATATCATGAAGGAAACAAAACTGCTTGCTGGAGAAAATGGGCTGGATCGCCTCATTCAGTGGGTAACCATTGTGGAAATCATCGAAGATACATCCAGGCTTTCAGAAGGGGAACTACTTGTCACAACCGGTTTCGAGCTTGCGGAAAATAAAGAGAGACGCGTTCGGCTTGAAGAATTGATTCAATCTCATCGTCTATCAGCCATTGCGATTTATAAAGGCGTGTACTTAACGGAGATTCCAGCAACAATCATTGAAGCGTCCAAAAGCAGTGACATCCCGCTCATTGAGATTCCTTCACATGTCAATTTCTCAGACATTACAAAAGCAATCCTAGAGCAAATCGTCAGCAGTCAGCTCCATCAACTCAAATATTCTTCAGCGATTCATCAAAGACTGACCCATTTAAATGTGAGCAATAAAAATGTGACGCAAATTACGGATGAGCTGGCACATTTAACTGCGGCGAACATCGTGGTGCTTGATATGTTTTTACATCAAATAGCTACTCATCTTGTAAAGGATCAAGTGACGTATTCTCCTGCTTTTGGCTTTGTAACAGATTGTGAACCAATTGAAACCACGCCACTGCTCAAGCAGGCAGAGGAGAAAGGGCGACTCGTTTATGACACATATGGAGAATTTGTATTGGCTGCGTGTCCTGTCATTGCGATGGGTGATATTTTTGGGTTTATTGTGTCTTTAAAGAAAAAGGCGGCATGGCATCATCTCGATGCGATTGCGATCGAGCATGCGGGGGCGGTGTATGCGATTGAATGGCTGAAACAAAAAGCCATACAAGATACAGAAAACCAAATGCAAGGACATTTGTTAGATGATATATTACAGCAGCAATATACAGAAGAAAGCTATGTCATCGAACAAGCAACAAAGCTGCAATATGATATGAGTGATGAACAGGTCGTGATCTACTTTCAATTTCAGCATCAGCATACACAGCTCGATCACCAAATGGTGCAGCGCCTCTCTCAATTGCTCACATCGATATTTGAACGCAGACATATTCCCTTTTTACTAAAGGCGAGGCTTGATTCCATTTTTGTCCTGACACCCGCAGGAAAAAAAACGTTTCAAGAAACAGATTGGTATAGCGCAGCAGAGGAGTGCCGGAATACTTGGTCTTATTTTTTCCCCGTCCATCCGATTTTGATTGGTATTGGAAAAGCCTATGATCAGATCAGTCTCTTTGCAAAAAGCGCGAAAGAAGCCCAGTATGCAGCAAGGCTTCTTCCACTCTTAAAAACAGATGAAAGCATCATTCATTATCAAAAGCTCGGCTTATATGGCATGCTCCTTGAAATGAACGAAGCAGGAATGAATTTGCATGACTTTTATGTGGAGCTGTTAAGCCCTTTGCTTTATACAAGAAAACAAGGAGCTGATCTGATCCATACACTCGAAGTGTATTTGGCACACAATGAAAATATTCAAAAATCTGCGGGAGAATTGTTTATTCACCGGCATACATTGAGCTATCGCTTGAAACAAATTGAAACGAGAACAGGCTGCAGCCTCAAATCCACTGATGATCGGATGAAGCTGCAGCTGAGTATCATGGCTTACCGCCTATCTGGTCTGCTTGATCAGATGAGAACCATTTCATGATTCATTTGGCGTTTTGACCCATAGATTCATATCCTCAATTTTGTCAAAAATATAGCAGTTGTTTTGGAAGCGACCGGTATACGTATACCCAAGCTGATAAAATACTTGATTCATCCCATAGGACAGTGCCCGCGCAAGCGAATAAAAGACATAGATATGCATGGATTGAAGCTCTTTTTCGAGTGATAGAATCAAATGATGCATGAATCCTAGTTTTCTGTATGATGGAAGGGTTGCACAATCTGTTAATTCCGCATGTCCATACGGCGCATTGATTTCAGCGGATGCTGCACTCACAATGTCACCATCATGTTCAACGGCATAAAAAACAGTCCCTTCCTCCATCACCTTTTGGATGTAATCCGCCTCGTTCATCGGGGTGGGGTACGTCTCAAAGACCGTATCATAGAGCTTTGCCAGCTTGTGGATATCCTTCGCATCGGCTTTCCTCATCACATACTCATCCTGCCACGTGCCCTGATCTTTTTTGATAGGCTGTCCTTGAATGGACGCCACGATTTCATCTTCCTTCAGCCAATACGGACTGTTCATCCGATCCTCTGTGAGAAAGAGCGACATTCCGTACGCATCGCTTCCAAGGAAATAATGAGAAAACACCCCTTCAAGCCGAAAGCCTTTTTCTAAAAAAAGAGGCACATGCTCACGCCTTACTTTCACAATCACCTTAGAAGCCCTGCAACCCTCAGCCTCCTGAAGAACTGACTGAATGACATCCCGTACCCTGCCGCTATAGTCGTCCAAACGAATTCTTTGATTAAATGAATCAATACAGATTAAGGCAGAAAAACGCTCGTTTGCAAGTTCCTTCAATTGCACCATACACTCATTCCTCTCTTATGAATCAGCTAATAAAAAACCTCCAAATTAAAAATGAAGCAATTGCGACACCAGAAAGAATCGAAATGATCATATAACTAATGGCTAAGGCTTTTTTCATTTTATTGTGCTTAATTGCAAACAACATGACGTTATTTGTGGCTATCAGAAATAAAATAAGCATGACTAATACACCAATGATATATGCTTTAATAACCATGTTTCCTCCTCATACATTCGTGATCCCATACTACTACTACTTCTTCATATTCCGCCGGCATCCCTTCTCATGTTCAAAAGAAGAAAAAACACCTTTCCATCTCATCAGATAGAAAGGTGTTTTGATTAAACGGATTTCCCCGCAGCCTTCAGCGCACGGGAGCCAATATCACGGCGATAAAATAGACCTGGTTGAATGATGTCTTCAACCGCTTCATATACTCTTGATCTTGCCGCTTCAAATGTGTCATCAAATGCAGTGACATTTGCTACACGACCGCCATTTGTCACGAATTGATCGTTTTCCTTTTTCGTGCCTGCATGGAAGGTCACCACATCAGAAACAGTTGTTTGCAAAGCACCGATCGGCGTGCCTTTTGCATAGTCCTCTGGGTACCCCTCTGATGCAAGAACCACACTGACAGCGGCTGTGTCTTTCCACTGTAAGTCCACATCTTTTCCATCAAGAATATCGAGGAATACTTGAACTAAATCCGATTCAAGACGAGGGAGCACAACCTGCGTTTCAGGGTCGCCAAAGCGTGCATTGAATTCAATGACCTTCGAGCCTTCTGGTGTCAGCATTAAGCCTGCATATAAAATGCCTGTAAACGGACGTTCTTCCTGCACCATCGCACGAGCCGCCGGCTTTACCACTTCTTCAACTGCTTTTTGCACCACTTCATCTGAAATTTGTGGAACCGGAGAATAAGCCCCCATGCCGCCAGTGTTCGGTCCTTTGTCATCTTCAAATGCACGTTTGTGATCCTGCGCGATCACCATCGGGTACACCTTTTCTCCATTGACAAAGGCCATCAGTGAAAACTCTTCTCCTGTTAAAAATTCTTCAATGACAACAGATGCACTCGCATCCCCAAATTTTTCATCCTCTAAAAAGTCATGCAGACAGTCAATGGCCTCTTTAAGTGTCATGGCAACTGTCACACCTTTTCCTGCTGCGAGACCGTCTGCTTTAATGACAATCGGTGCGCCCTTTTCTTCTACATATGCCTTCGCCTCTTCAAACGCTGTGAAGGTTGTATATGCGGCTGTCGGGATATCGTAATTTTCCATTAAATCTTTTGCAAATTCCTTTGACCCTTCAATGACCGCAGCTTTTGCATTTGGTCCAAATACCTTTAGACCTGCTTCTTTAAATGCATCGACCACACCTGCAATTAAAGGAACCTCTGGTCCGACAATCGTTAAGCCGATATCGTTTTCTTTTGCAAAATGAATTAACGCCTCATGATCACCTTCGTCGATCGGTACAAGGCTTGCGACACCTGTCATTCCATCATTGCCAGGTGCGACAAATACTTGGCTGACAAGCGCACTTTGATTCACTTTCCATGCGATGGTATGCTCTCTTCCGCCTCTGCCGATAATTAATATGTTCACACTGTCATCCCCTTAATGTTTGAAATGTCTAACGCCAGTGAAGACCATGGCGATGCCGTATTCATCTGCCTTTAAAATCGATTCTTCATCACGAATCGATCCGCCTGGCTGAATAATCGCTGTTACACCTGCCTTTGCAGCAGCTTCTACTGTATCGCCCATTGGGAAGAAAGCATCAGAGCCTAGTGCGCTTCCTTTTGCCTTTTCACCTGCTTGCTCAATCGCAATGTTAGCCGAGCCGACACGGTTCATTTGACCAGCGCCGATACCTGCTGTCATTTGATCCTTCGCAAGGACAATGGCGTTTGATTTGACATGCTTGACGACTTTCCAGGCGAGCTTTAAGTCTTTCCATTCATCTTCAGTTGGTTCTCTTTTCGTTGGAATAGAGATCGTTGCTTCATCTAAGCCATAAGTGTCGATATCCTGAACGAGTAGTCCGCCATGGACACTCGTCAGCTGCTTTTCTTTTTTCTCGAGATCCGCTTCTACATCTAGTGTTAATAAACGAAGGTTCTTTTTCGCTGTTAACACGTTAAGCGCTTCTTGGCTAAATGAAGGAGCAATGATAATTTCTAAGAAAATCGTATGCAAAACTTCAGCCGTTTGTTTGTCTACTTCACGGTTAAGCGCAACAATGCCGCCGAAAATAGATGTTTCATCTGCTTTGAATGCACGGTCAAATGCCTCTGCAATGTTTTCCCCTGTACCAGCACCACATGGGTTCATATGCTTCACAGCAACAGCTGCTGGCTCCGAGAATTCACGTACGATTTGAAGAGCTGAATCGGCATCTTTGATATTGTTGTAGGAAAGTTCTTTTCCATGTAATTGCGTCGCTGTTGCCAAAGACCCTTTGCTTGGAAGCGCATTTTCATAGAAAGTAGCCGCTTGATGCGGGTTTTCTCCATAACGAAGGGATTGTTTTTTCTCAAACGTGACAGTGAACTGTTCTGGCTCCGTTTCGCCAACATAGTTCGTTAAATAATCCGCAATGAGGGCATCGTAAGCAGCTGTATGACGGAATACCTTTGCCGCAAGCTCACGTTTTTTCTTAAGCGACACGCCGCCTTCTTTGATTTGCTGAACCACTGCATCATAATCACGAGGATCCACAATGACAGTCACGTCTTGATGATTTTTAGATGCAGCACGAAGCATTCCCGGCCCCCCAATATCAATGTTTTCAATCGCTTCTTCATACGTCACATCGTCTTTTGAGATCGTCTCTTTGAATGGATATAGATTCACGACAACAAGATCAATCGGCTGAATGCCGTGCTTTTCAATCTGTGCCATGTGCTCATCGTTTTCTCTCACTGCTAATAGACCACCATGAATGGTTGGGTGAAGTGTTTTGAGTCGTCCGTCCATGATTTCTGGGAATCCAGTCACTTCAGAAATCCCAATGACTTCAATACCGTTCTCTTGAAGAAGCTTGTGTGTACCTCCAGTTGAAATCACTTCAACGCCAAGTTCTGTTAATTCTTTCACAAAAGGTACAAGATTCATTTTGTCTGAAACACTGATTAATGCGCGTTTGATCGTCATGCCTTTGTCACCTCATCTAAGATAATTCTAAAAGTGATTTGATCACTTTTGGATATAGTGTGTGTTCTAGTTCGTGCATTCTTTTTTCAATCGATTCAAGGTCTTCCCCTTGTTCAATATGAATTGCAGCTTGTTCAATAATTGGTCCGGTATCCATGCCCTCATCGACATAATGAACGGTGATTCCTGCCACTTTGACCCCTGCTTGATAGGCTTGCCCAATGGCATCAAGCCCTGGGAATGCTGGAAGTAAGGAAGGGTGAATATTTACGATTTTCCCTCTGAATGCTTTGAGTAATGTCGGCCCAATCAGTCTCATATACCCAGCGAGGAAAATCCATTCCACTTCATGCAGCTTAAGCTGTTCAATAATGGTTTGTTCAAAAGCCGCTTTACTAGGAAAATCTTTAGGCGTAAAAGCAAAGGACGGAATGCCCTCTTTCTCTGCCCGCTTCAGCACCTTCGCACCCGCTTTATCACAAATCACTATGGCGGCCTCTGCCTGCCACTGCTCTTCTTTTAACGTATCAATAATGGCTTGAAAATTTGTCCCGCTTCCAGAGGCGAAGATCGCAAACTTCTTCATGAGAGACTTCCACCGCCGAAAGTGACGCCTTCTCCTTTTTGAACTCGTCCGATCAGAAATGCTTTCTCCCCGTCTTGTTCAAGTCCACTGATGACATCCACTAAATGATCCTCTTTTACTGCTAAGACAAAGCCGATACCCATATTAAACACGTTGAACATCTCTTCTACCTTCAATTGTCCTTTTTCCTGAATAAAAGAGAAAATAGGTGGTACTGGCCATGAGCCGTTATCAATCTCAATGCCAAGCCCTTCCGGCAGCATACGTGGTAAATTCTCAATAAAGCCACCGCCTGTCACATGTGCCATGCCGTCAACCTTGCCGGCTTTCACTTGTTTGAGAACTGGCTTTACATAGATTTTCGTCGGTTCAAGAAGCTCTTCTCCAAGCGGTCTTGTAAAAGGCTCATATATTTGATGAAGGTCAAGACCGGCGTCTTCGAGCAATACTTGGCGTACAAGAGAGTAGCCATTACTATGAATCCCACTTGAACTGAGTCCGATCAACAAATGTCCCTCTTTGATGCTGTCTCCTGTTACGATTTCATTCTTTTCAACGACTCCTACAGAAAAACCAGCAATATCATATTCTTCTTCTGAGTAAAGACCCGGCATTTCTGCTGTCTCTCCGCCGACAAGTGCTGAACCAGATTGCTCGCATCCATCAGCCACACCTTTGACAATCGATTCAATTTTCAAAGGATCTGCTTTTCCGACTGCTAAGTAATCTAAGAAAAAAAGCGGCTCTGCCCCTTGTGCAAGCACATCGTTAACACACATAGCAACTGCATCTACGCCGATTGTATCGTGCTTATCCATTAAAAAAGCAAGCTTTAATTTCGTGCCAACACCATCTGTTCCTGAGATAAGGACGGGCTTTTTGTATGGCAGCTCAGATAAATCAAACATACCGCCAAAGCCGCCTAGAACGCCCATTACTCCTGCTCTTTTTGTACGTTCTACGTGTGTTTTCATTCGTTTGACGGCTTCGTATCCTGCTTCGATGTCGACACCGGCGTTTTTATATGCTTCTGACATCCCATTCACTCCTTTTAGCTGCTTAACTTCCATTTATTGTCGGCAGAATGAAAGAGCAGCATATCAAATCATCTTGACTGCTGCTCCATTATTCGATTATTTCGTCAGGACTGTTTCCTTCACATGCGGAAGGACAGTGTCTTCATAAATTTCAGTCGGGTATTTTCCAGTAAAGCATGCTAAGCATTGACCACGCTGCGGATCATCATACTTTCTTCCAATCCCGTCCATTAAACCGTCTACAGATAAAAATGCAATGGAGTCTGCACCGATTTCCTGTCTAATTTCTTCAACTGAATGAGAAGAGGCAATTAGCTCTTCGTGTGTGGACGTATCAATTCCATAAAAACACGGATGAGAAATTGGCGGTGAACTAATGCGTACATGTACTTCAGTTGCCCCCGCTTCTCTTAGCATCGTGACAATTCGGCGGCTTGTTGTTCCGCGTACGATGGAATCATCCACCATGACGACACGCTTTCCTTCGACAACCCCGCGCACAGCAGACAGCTTCATTCGCACGCCCTGCTCACGCAATGATTGAGACGGCTGAATAAATGTCCGGCCGACATAACGGTTTTTAATTAAACCAAGCTCATATGGAATGCCTGTCGCTTCGGCATAGCCAATCGCTGCAGAAATACTGGAATCTGGTACACCTGTCACGACGTCTGCTTCCACATGCGCTTCTTCTGCAAGCTTCTTGCCAAGATTCTTTCTCGCACTATGCACGTTGATGCCGTTGATGTTGCTGTCAGGTCTTGAGAAATAAATATATTCCAAGCTACACATGCTACGGTTAATGTTCATAGAGAAGCGCTCAGATTTCAACCCTTCATCATTCATGATCAGCATTTCACCAGGCTCCACATCTCTTAAATACGTTGCGCCGACGACGTCAAATGCACATGTTTCAGAAGCAACAACATAAGCGTCTCCAAGCACACCAAGTGAAAGTGGACGTAAGCCATTCGGATCAAGCGCCACGATCATTTCTGTTTCCGTCATAATTAAGAAAGCATATGCTCCTTTAAGCATAGACAGAGCATTTTTGATTTGATCCTTCAAATCAACATACCCACTGCGCTTGATTAAGTGAGCCAGCACTTCGGTATCAGAGGAAGTTTGGAAAATGCTTCCCTGGTTCTCTAGCTGCTGCTTTAATTGCGTTGCATTCACTAAGTTCCCATTATGAGCAAGGGCAAGACTGCCGTTATTTTGCGAGCGGAAGAAGAGGGGCTGCACATTTTCAAAGCCGCCTCCGCCTGCTGTCGCATACCGAACGTGTCCGATCGCACCTTTTCCCGTTAAATCCTTTAGCTCACCATTTTGGAACACTTCCGTAATCAGTCCAAGGCCTTTGTGTGACGTCAGGTTTTCACCATCTGTTGCAATGATTCCCGCACCTTCTTGTCCTCGGTGCTGAAGACTATGCAATCCGTAATATGTGATTTGCGGGGCTTCTTTGTGCCCCCAAACCCCAAAGACACCACACTCTTCGTTTAAGCCTCTGATTTCAGCAAGCATGGGATCGCTCCTTTCCATGCACGTTCAAGTTCGTTGACCGCTGCATGAATCCATTGTTGTCCTTCTTGATTTTTGACGGCCAATACACCATCATTTGTGACCGTTCCGACTTCTTTCGCATCTTTCACAGCCGCAGCAAATGCTTCACGGTTTTCTGGTTTAACTGTTACGACAAAACGTGACTGCGATTCACTGAATAATGATGCTGCACTGTTTAGATCGATCTGGATATCGGCGCCAAGACCGTCTGTTCCAAACGTACTTTCAGCAAGTGCTACACCAAGACCGCCTTCAGACACATCATGTGCTGATTGAACAAGTCCGTTTTGAATCGCTGCTAGAAGGGCTTCTTGACGTGCAAGTTCTACATCCAAATCAATTTCTGGCGCTTTTCCGTAGATACGGCCTTCTGTCATTTTTTGAAGCTCACTGCCTGCAAATTCTTCCTTCGTTTCACCAATGACGAAAATCACATCGCCTTCCTGCTGAAACGATTGAGTCGTAATATGAGCTGTATCTTCAACCAAACCAACCATTCCAATGACTGGTGTTGGGTAAATGGCTGTTCCATTTGATTCATTGTATAAAGAGACGTTACCACCGATCACCGGCGTGCTTAATGTGCGGCAAGCTTCGCTAATACCGTCAGCAGACTTTTCAATCTGCCAGAAGATTTCTGGTTTCTCAGGGTTACCGAAGTTCAGGTTATCTGTCACTGCAAGAGGACGAGCGCCTGAGCAGACAATGTTACGTGCTGCTTCTGCCACTGCAATCTTACCGCCGACCTCTGGGTCAAGATAGAGATAACGTGCGTTACAATCTGTTGTCATCGCAAGGGCTTTTTTCGTTCCACGAATTCTTAGAACACCTGCATCAGAGCCCGGTGCAACGACTGTATTTGTCCGAACCATGTAGTCGTATTGATCATAGACCCATTCTTTACTTGCAATCGTGGGCTGCTGAAGGAGCTGTTTTAACGTATCTGCTGCATCTGTCATGTCAGGTGCTTCGACTTTTGTTTCTAAGAACTCACGATAGTATGCAGGCTCACTTGACGGCTTGTGATAAACCGGTGCTTCTTCTGCAAGTGCATCAACAGGAAGCTCACAAACCACTTCACCTTGATGGATTAAACGAAGCATTTTATCGTCTGTCACATGACCGACTGAGATAGCTTCAAGATCATATTTTTCAAAGATATCGATAATTTCTTGCTCACGGCCTTTTTCAATGACCAAAAGCATTCTCTCTTGAGATTCAGACAGCATCATTTCGTATGCAGACATGCCAGTTTCACGCTGCGGAATGAGGTCTAGGTTCATCTCAATACCAGAACCTGCTTTACTTGCCATTTCCGCACTTGAGCTTGTTAAACCAGCTGCTCCCATATCTTGAATGCCAACGAGCGCATCATTTTTAATGACTTCAAGGCACGCTTCAAGCAATAGCTTTTCCATGAACGGATCTCCTACTTGAACAGCTGAACGCTTTTCTTCTGATTCATCAGAAAATTCTTCAGAGGCAAATGTGGCGCCGTGAATCCCGTCACGTCCAGTTTTGGCACCTACGTACATGACCGTATTGCCAACACCTTTGGCCTGCCCTTTTTTGATGTCCTCATGGTTGATTAATCCAACACACATCGCGTTGACGAGCGGGTTGCCTTCATAACTTTGATCAAAATGAACCTCTCCGCCGACTGTTGGAATACCGATACAGTTTCCATAACCTGCGATTCCTGCCACTACTTCTTCAAACAAGTACTTCACGCGCGGTGAAGTCAGTTCACCAAAACGAAGAGAGTTTAATACAGCAATTGGACGCGCACCCATAGAGAATACATCACGGATAATCCCGCCGACACCTGTTGCTGCTCCTTGATACGGTTCAATCGCAGAAGGATGGTTATGTGATTCGATTTTAAATACAACGGCTTGGTTGTCTCCAATATCAACGATTCCAGCGCCTTCCCCAGGACCTTGAAGAACATGTTCTCCTTTTGTCGGGAACTTGCTTAAAACAGGCTTTGAGTTTTTATAACTGCAATGCTCAGACCACATAACAGAAAAGATACCTGTTTCTGTGTAGTTCGGCAGCCTGCCAATAATAGATTCGATTAAAGCGAATTCTTCATCACTCAATCCCATTTGCTGATACAATTTCTCTTCTTTAATTTGCTTGTGACTTGGTTCAAGCAGTAGTGACATGAGTGTCCCTCCAATTTTTCACGATAGATTGAAACAACTTAAGTCCGTCTGGGCTGCCTAGTAATGAATCAACCGCGCGCTCAGGGTGCGGCATCATGCCGAGTACATTGCCCTGCTCATTCGTTATACCTGCAATTCGATTTGTACTACCGTTAATATCATCTCCATAAGTGAAAGCGATTTGGCCTTGTTCAATGAGCTTCGTTAATGTATCTTCGTCACAGTAGAAGTTGCCTTCACCGTGTGCAACAGGAATAGTAATGAATTCGCCTTTTTGATAGCCGCTTGTAAATTGCGTATCGTTGTTCTCTACAATGAGTTCAACTGGACGGCAGATAAATTTCAGGTCTTTATTTCGTCTCATCGCACCTGGAAGAATGCCAAGCTCCTGAAGAATTTGAAACCCGTTACAAACACCCAGAACAGGCTTTCCTTCCTCAGCTGCTTTCTTCACAGCCGGCATGATGTTAGAGAAACGAGCAATTGCACCGCATCTTAAGTAATCCCCATAAGAGAAACCGCCTGGTACGAGTATACCGTCAAATCCGTCAAGGCTCGTTTCGTCGTGCCATACATATTCAACTTGTTCATCTAACTCATTTTGAATCGCATGGTACATATCGATATCACAGTTAGAGCCAGGCAAAACGATCACTGCAAACTTCACTGTGCGATAACCTCCTCCACCTCATAGCGGTAATCTTCAATTACCGTGTTGGCAAGTAATTTTTCACACATTTCTTTTACCACTGTGTCTAAATCACGATCTGATTTTTCAATGACAAGCTCCATGTATTTCCCGATACGGACATCCTTTACTTCCTGATAGGACATGCTGTGCAAAGCATGCTGCACGGCACTTCCTTGTGGATCAAGAACGCTCTCTTTTAAGCTGACAAAAATTTTCACTTTATACATGTTTATGGCCTCCAAGTCTTTTGAAAATTTCTTCGTATGCATTCGTTAAGCCACCCAGGTTTCGTCTGAACACGTCTTTATCAAGCTTTTCGTTTGTGTCTTTGTCCCAAAGCCTGCACGTATCAGGAGAAATCTCATCAGCTAGCAAAATACGATTCTCGTGATTTATACCGAATTCAAGCTTGAAATCAATTAAATTTACATGGCAATCTGAGAAGATTTGTTTTAACTCTTCATTCACTTGTCTTGTGATCTGTTTCATTTCCTCCACCTGCTCAGGTGCCGCTGCATGTAATATGCAAATATGATCTTCTGTAATGAGCGGATCACCGAGTGCATCATCCTTGTAGTAAAACTCGATTAATGGCTTTTCCAGTTTCGTTCCCTCTGGAATGCCGAGGCGTTTTGACATACTGCCTGCCACAACGTTTCGTACAACCACTTCAAGCGGTACAATTTGGACCTTTTGAATGAGCTGTTCTGTTTCAGAGAGGCGTTTTAAAAAGTGATTGTTGATCCCTTTCTCATGCAGCATTTGAAAGATTAAGCTTGAAATTTCATTGTTCAGTCGACCTTTGCCTTCGATTTCCGCTTTCTTTTCACCGTTAAATGCTGTGGCTGAATCTTTATATTCAACATATAAAATATGCTCGTCATCGGTCTGATAGATTTTTTTCGCTTTGCCTTCGTAGAGAAGTTCTTGTTTCACAGTCATTCAGATCGGCCTCCTAATTTGAATATTGGCAATTTTCAAGATTGGCCACCTAACTAGCAGGCGGTCCATTTCTTACACAAGACCTAGACGCTCGAAAATCATATCGACATTTTTCAAGTGATAGTTGTAATTGAAGCAGTCAGCGATTTGTTCAGGTGTTAGGCGTGATGTGATTTTCTCTTCTGCTTCTACTAAAGAACGGAATGGCACTTGCTTTTCCCATGCTTCCATCGCCTTTGGCTGAACAGTATCATACGCTTCTTCACGTGCCATGCCTGTATCAATTAACGCGAGAAGGACACGCTGAGAGTAGATCAAGCCAAGTGTGCGATCCATGTTGCGTTTCATATTCTCAGGGAAGACCGTCAAGTTCTTCACAATGTTGGAGAAACGATCCAGCATATAGTTTAGTGCAATCGTTGCATCTGGTAAGATGATGCGTTCAGCAGATGAATGAGAAATATCACGCTCATGCCAAAGCGGTACATTTTCATAGGCTGTCAGCATGTAACCACGGATGACACGGGCAATTCCAGACATATTTTCAGAGCCGATTGGGTTCCGTTTATGCGGCATAGCGGATGATCCTTTTTGTCCTTTTGCAAAGAACTCTTCTACTTCACGTGTTTCACTCTTTTGAAGACCACGAATTTCAACAGCAAATTTCTCAATGCTTGTGGCGACTAAAGCAAGAGTTGCCATGTAATCTGCATGACGATCACGCTGCAAGGTTTGGGTTGAAATTGGTGCAGCTTTGATGCCAAGTTTCTCACATACATATTGCTCAACAAACGGGTCGATGTTCGCATATGTGCCAACAGCACCAGAGATTTTGCCGTATTCGATGCCAGCTTTTGCATGTTTAAAACGTTCTAAGTTACGCTTCATTTCTTCGTACCAAAGAGCAAGCTTCAGGCCAAATGTTGTCGGTTCAGCATGTACACCGTGTGTACGGCCCATCATGACGGTATATTTGTGCTCTTTTGCTTTTTCTTTTAATATATCAACAAATCTCTCAATGTCCTCGAGCAAGATATCGTTCGCCTGTTTTAATAGATATGAAAGCGCCGTATCCACCACGTCTGTAGATGTTAATCCGTAATGAACCCACTTTCTTTCTTCTCCTAGAGATTCAGATACAGCACGCGTAAAGGCAACCACGTCGTGGCGCGTGTCTTGTTCGATCTCTAAAATACGTCCAATATCAAAGCTTGCATTCTTGCGCATCGTCACAACGTCTTCTTTCGGAATAATGCCAAGTTCTGCCCAAGCTTCACAAGCGAGAATTTCTACTTCAAGCCATGCGTTAAATTTGTTTTCCTCTGTCCAGATTGCTGACATTTCTGGTCGTGCGTAACGTTCGATCATTTCCCGTTTCCTCCATCTCTTTCAGTCCATATCTTTGTGATGTTTATCATCCATTCATCTTCGAGCTTTTTCATAAACGTCATATGCCCCATTTTGCGGCCGGCTTTCACTTCATGCTTTCCATATAGATAGAGCTTCGCTTCCTTTAAAAGCTCAGGATGCTCTTTTGGGATGTCCACTTCATCGCCCAGTAAGTTCACCATCATGCCCTCTGATAAAAGGGCTGTACCGCCAAGTGGCAACCCACATATCGCACGAATGTGCTGTTCAAACTGACTGGTCTCACATAAATCGAGTGTATAATGACCCGAATTATGCGGGCGTGGTGCCAGTTCATTGACTAGTAGCTTTCCTTCGTTTGTCAGGAACAGTTCTACAGCAAGCGTACCGACTAACCCCAGCTTTTCAGCAAGTTTCGTTGCCAGCTCCTTCGCCTTCTCCTGAATGCTGTCATCTACCCTTGCAGGCACGATGCTTTGGAATAAAATATTGTGCTTATGAATGTTCTCAGCGACTGGGAATACCGCAATTTCCCCATGAACAGAACGCGTGACGATAACGGACAGTTCCATTTGAAATGGGACCCAGCTTTCTAAAATACATGTTCCATGCGAGAGCAATGCGGCTGCTTCTTGAAGCTGACCCTTCTCTTTGATCACGTACTGTCCTTTTCCGTCGTAACCGCCCCGGCATGTTTTCAGCACGGCGGGCAATCCAAGCACGTTCGCTGCGTCTTCTAGCTCCTTTTCATCATGAATGATGCGATAAGGTGCTACTTCACAGCCTGCGTCTACAATCCCTTTTTTCTCGGTTTCACGGTTTTGAGTTAAAAGAAGAATTTCGCTTCCTTGTGGTAAATAGGCCTCTTCCTTCAGTTGATTGAGTGCATCATAATCAATATTTTCAAACTCATAAGTCACCACATCGCTGATTTCTGCTAGCTTTCGAATCGCTTCAAGATCACTATATGCTGCTGTGATTTCTGTATCAGCAACCTGTCCACATGGAGATTGTGTGACTGGGTCTAGGGCAGCTGCCCAGTACCCCATTTGCTTTGCGCTAACGGCCATGTATCTGCCAAGCTGTCCTCCGCCGATAATACCAATGGTTGCGTTTGGAAAAATGGTCTGCTTAGCCAAGCTGATCACTGCTTTCTAGTACAGTCTGTTTTGTTTGTTCTCTTCTTTCTTCAAGACGAGCTGCAATTGTTTCATCAAATGCTGAGATCATTTGTGCGGCTAAGAGGCCAGCATTTGTTGCACCGGCTTTGCCAATAGCCACTGAGGCAACTGGCACACCGCCTGGCATTTGAACGATGGATAATAAGGAATCCAGCCCATTCAGTGCCTTTGATTGAACGGGCACACCAATGACCGGCAGTGTCGTTTTTGCTGCGACCATCCCCGGTAAATGTGCTGCGCCTCCAGCACCGGCAATAATGACTTTTAGTCCTTTACCTCTTGCTTCAGTCGCATATTCAAACATTAAATCAGGTGTCCGATGTGCGGATACTACCTGTTTTTCATACAGAATGTCTAGTTCCTCTAAGATATCGCACGCATTTTTCATTGTTTCCCAATCAGATGTACTTCCCATGATGACACCTACAAGCGGCTTCATTTTGTCCCCACCTTTAAGCTGATATTCGATTTTGTATCGTTTGACACGCTCCCCAAACCTAAGCAGCTTGTCAAACGCCGAACAAAAAGACCCGATTTGTATTGCATTGTTAGGAAGCAACACAAACCGGGCCATGGTAAGCGCTGTTCGCTTTTAAAAAGCCATGTCAGTTTTGTTCACTATCCTGCATAGTCCAGTCATTTATGGTAACTGGGTAGAAACTTATGGGCCATATTCCCAAGATTATATGAGGTTCGTGTTTTGATTTCATGTTTATCTTAACAACGGATGTTCATGATGTCAACGGATTTATCGAACAATCTATGAAGTCGTCGTTTTAATGTTCGGATTTAGACTATTTTTCCTTCAAATACGATTTTTTTCCCAATCGGAATGATCTGAATCGACCCATTTTTCTTCTTTTCCTGAAAGATCGGCTCCTCCATTCGACGGACAGGCGAGTAGCCTTCCTCTGCCATCTGGGACAACACTTGATCAATCGTCATGTTGTCTTCTACATAGAATCTCTTCTTCTTTGGTTTTGCGGTCATTCTTTAATTCTCCTTTTCTTCACAGCCTTCACCCAGAAGCCGCCATGAATCGATTTGGGCTCATATGAGATAATAAACGCCTTTGAATCAAGCGTTTTAATCGTTTCATATAATTGCAGTTCATATTTTCTCGGTGTTAAAATTTGCATCGCTGTCCGGTCTCCTTCAAGACCGCCTACTACCCAGTTGGTGACACCATATCCCTTTTCTCTCAATTGTCTTGGGAGATCTAGATCCAATTCTTTTGTAATCACATTCACAGTAATGTAGCCAAGTGCCAGCTTCTCTTCAATTTTCATCCCGACAATGATCCCAATCCCATAACCTATTGCATATGCAATGACATTTTGTACTTGATCTAAGTTATCGAGTACGATACTTAAACCAATGACATAAATGAGCATTTCGACTGTACCAGCAAAAGCAGCTACGTACCGTCTGCCTTTCATTGTTAAAATCAAACGCATGGTGGAAAAAGAGACATAGACAATGTTAATCACTAAAATGATTAAAACCATGGTGAACGCATTGGATAAAAGTAGTTGAAGCACGATTCGCACCCCCTGCACTAAAAATCAAATAAAGCACCCCATATTCTACTAGAGAACAAACCTTGATACAATCAAATTTGCGCCAGAAAAACACCTATATCTTTTGACAACAAGGGAGGATTGTAATACCAAGAGTGTACCCGTTTTTTCCTCTTCTCAACATGAAAACCTCCTTTTCAAAAAAAGGAGGTTTCAGCTTGTAGACAAAGTCTACAAGCTTTTTTGTATAATAAGGGTAATAACACAATTCTGCGGGGGATGAACATGTTATCGAAACGTGAAGAAGAGAGAAGAAATCAATTAGAAGTAGT
>NZ_JAIVLB010000013.1 GCF_020524495.1 Bacillus stratosphericus
CTGGATAATTTGTATATGACTTTGAAAAAGCTTTTTCGCCATGATATTGATACTTTCTGACCCAATATTGAAGTATACTTTTGTTCACGCCAATCTGTTTTGCAATTCTAAGCAAGCTCCCACGGTCAATGAGGTATCGTTTTACCGCTTTGGTTTTATCTTCAATTGTAAATTTAGCCAAAGAAAAGCACCTCCAAATGTTAGACTGTGTCTAATATTTGGGGTGCACTTCACAGGGCACCTCTTTTTTATTTTGCCGCTTTATCATCAGTCTGTCTTTTTACCAATAAATGGTTTAAAAACCGAAAAAACGGTGGCAGCATGGCGATCACAAGAATAATTCTGACGACTTGTACAGCCACAACAAAGATGGAATCCCCGTGAAGCGTGACCGCTGTTGTCGCCATTTCTGCAATTCCACTAGGTGAGAAAGCAAGAATGGCTGTAATAATAAAAATACCAGTCATCTCAGCAGTCGCAATTGAACTGAGAACAGTCGCAGCAATCAGACCGGCTGAGCTAACAACGGCCACAATCAAGGTGTTCTTTAGCCTGACAAACATTTGTTTATTCATTTTTGAACCGATGGTTGCACCGAGAAACAGTTGTGAAGCAATGTTGACTTGTGCTGGCCAGTAAGGAATCAAATCATGAACTGAAACTGCTTTGAAAAAAACTCCTACTGCTAATTATGGCAGAGGAGATGTTAGAAAAAGTGAAAGAGAAGACAGGCTTCGTTGATGAGAGCCCTTTATTTCACATATTGAATGAAAGAAAAGATATTTTCATTTTTTGACGGAACATACGATCTCCAATTAAAATAGGATTATCTAAGAAACATGGTGCGTTAAAAGATATAGAAACCACACAGCATGCTGCTGTTCGTCTTGAGCGATGCGTCTCATTAACTCTTTTGTTCCTTGATCTTGGACATAGTCTGATACCGTTAAGTAAAAATCGACTGTTTTTTGTTCGTCTTTGAATGCGAAAAGAAGACCTTCTCTAAATTGATCTGGACAAGGTTCTGCGACGCTTGGTTTGTGGTTTTTACCAGTTAAAGAATAGTATAGCCTTGAGAATATTTGATAGTGTCTGACTTCATCCTGACGTATTTCTTGAATGATTTTTTTCGCTTCAGGATTGTGTGCTTTTAGGGCAAGTTTTTCGTAGCATTGGATCGCAGAATATTCGCCATTGATTGCTTTTTCAAGGTCTGAAATGATCCTTGTGTTTTGGCGAATGTCATATGGTGAGTAGTCATAATAACCGTAATACATGATATTGTCAGCCTCCTTTTAGATCATGATGGTTTATGATATGAAAAAGAGCTGGGAAAGGTGCCTATTTCTTTTAACAAAGGAGAATGGGGAAGGTGATATGAAAATCGCTATTTACCTTTATTTTCGCTAGAATATAATTACATAAGAAAGGTGTTGTGGAACGTGGAGATTCAGTTTTTAGCAGGCAGATCGGGGAGTGGAAAAACGACTACAATCTTAGAGGAGATCAAAGAACAACTTCGGCTTGATCCGTTGGGTTCGCCAATCATTTTTTTAGTACCGGATCAAATGACATTTTTAATGGAATATGAGCTTGCAAAAACGTCTGAAGCTGGCGGTATGATCAGGGCCAAAGTATTTAGTTTTACGCGTCTTGCTTGGTCTATTTTACAGCAGACTGGTGGAGCGAACCGGCAATTTGTCACAAGCTCGGGGATTCAAATGCTTTTAAGAAAAGTGATTGAAGAGCAGAAAGAAAAGTTTAAGGTATTCAAAAAGGCGAGTGAGAAGCTGGGATTTGTTGAGCAAATAGAAAAGACGATGGCTGAATTCAAAAGGTACTGCATGATGCCGGAGGATATTGAAAAAATTACAGCGTCCAGCATGCAATCAGCGTACACAGAAGAAAGACGGGCAGCAGAAAAACTACATGATTTACATATACTTTACCAGCAGATGGAGCAGTATTTACAAGATGAGTATGTGCACTCAGAAGACTATTTGACACTTTTGGCAAAGCAAATCCCTTTATCTGAAGAACTAAAAACAGCGCACATTTATATAGATGGTTTTTATCAATTTACGCCGCAGCAGCTCGTCGTCATTGAGCAGCTCCTGTTACATGCATCAAAAATAACCGCTGCTCTCACAGTAGATCGTTCATATCATGACACGCAGCCAAATGAACTTGATTTATTTCGCATGACAGGTAAAACGTATTTTCAACTCTATCAGCTTGCTAAAGAGTGTGGAGCGGCTATTTCTGAGAAGGTATTGGAAAGAAATAAACGACATCTTCTTACCCAAGACCTTGCTTATTTAGAAAGCCAATATGAGCAGAGGCCGCTACAGCCATATCAAGAAAAAACAACTCAAATGACAGTGTCTAAAAGTGCAAATAAACGAGCTGAAATTGAGGGAATAGCGAGGGACATTCTTGAATTAGTGAGAGAGAAAGGGTTCAGGTTACGTGATATTTCCATTGCTGCAAGGCATGTAGACGACTATAAAGATACATTAAAAGAGGTTTTTCGAGATTACAATATTCCTTTCTTTATTGATGGAAATGAATCTATGCAATACCATCCGCTCATTGAATTGATTCGTTCGAGCTTGGATGTTATCAAAGGGAACTGGCAGTATGAAGCCGTGTTTCGCTGTATGAAAACAGAGTATCTATTCCCGCAGGACCTATCCAAACACATAGCGAGAGAACAGGCAGATCAGCTTGAAAACTATTGTATTGCATACGGTGTAAAAGGAGAGCGCTGGACAAATGGCTCCCATTTCCATTATCGAAGATTCCAATCATTAGATGGAGATTTTGGACAAACAGATCAAGAAATTGAAATGGAACAAATGCTGAATGACGTAAAAGGGTGGATTGTTCCCCCCCTTTTTCAATTACAAAAAAGGTTGAAAAAGGCGCAAAAGGTGAAGGACATGGTGGAGGACATTTATTTATTTCTCGAGGAAGTACAAGTGCCAGAGAAGCTTGAAAAGGCCAGGCTAGAGTCTGAAGAAGCGGGTAGATTAGCAGAAGCATTGCAGCATGGACAAGTATGGGATGCTGTTATTCAATTAATGGATGAATTTGTTGAAATGCTTGGAGAAGAAGAGCTATCTTTTCCTTTATTTCAACAGATGATTGATACAGGACTAGAATCTCTAAAATTCGCTTTGATTCCGCCTTCACTCGATCAAGTATTTATCGGAAGTATGGATTTATCGAGGATGTATCAAGTAAAGTGCACGTTTATCATTGGCGTAAATGATGGAGTTGTTCCTGCTCGACCTTCTGATGAAAGTGTATTGTCTGAGGATGATCGCGAATGGCTAAAGCGTGCAGGAGCAGAGCTGGCAGAGACAGGCAAGGAACGGCTGCTAGATGAGCAATTTTTAATTTATCAAGCTTTATCAAGCCCTTCACATCACCTGTATCTATCTTATTCAGTGGCAGATGCGGAAGGACGCTCGCTATTGCCTTCGACCTTAATTAAGTATTGCCAAGAACTTATGCCAAATCACCAGCAGGCTCTTTATGTTTTAGATCCAGAACAACTGGATGATCAGGATCAATTAAAATGTGTAGCGAATGAACATGTCTCATTATCCTATACCGTCTCGCAGCTACAGCAATGGCTCAATCAATATCCCATCAGTGACGTATGGTGGAGTGTATATAATAATTTAATGACGTCATCCTCTCGCGACGTATCAAAAAAAATTATGTCAAGTTTGTTTTTTACAAATAGAGCGAAGCGGTTAAAACAACATGTGACAAAAGAGCTTTACGGTGATCATATTCAAGGCAGTGTTTCAAGGATGGAGGAATTCAATTCGTGTGCATTTTCCCACTTTGCTTCCCACGGATTAAAGCTAAAGGATCGACAATTTTATAAATTGGAAGCACCTGATATCGGTCAGTTGTTTCACTCAGCTTTAAAATATATTTCAGATATACTCATTGAACAAAAAAGAGATTGGAAAAACTTAACGAAGAAAGATTGTGTCACCTACTCAAGGCATGCGATTGAACAGCTTGCTCCTCGACTTCAAAAGGAAATTTTATTAAGCTCGAATCGGCATGCTTATATTAAAGAAAAGCTCCAAAAAATTCTTGTGCGAGTCTCTTCTATATTAAGTGAACATGCCAAAGTGAGTGGATTTTCTCCAGTTGGACTTGAGTTAGGGTTTGGAGGTCAAGGTCCTCTGCCTCCGTTTACTTTTCAATTGAAAAATGGCTGCACGATGGAGCTTGTTGGGAGAATTGACCGAGTGGATAAAGCAGAGGGTTCTAAAGGACTGCTTTTGAGAATTGTCGACTACAAGTCGAGTGAGAAAGGGCTTGACCTAGCAGAAGTGTATTACGGTTTGGCCTTGCAAATGCTCACTTACTTAGACCTGACGATTACTTATTCTAAAAAGTGGCTTGGTATGGAGGCGACACCTGCAGGAATTTTGTACTTCCATCTTCACGATCCTCTCATTCAAGCTCCAATTCCGCTAGCAGAGGATGAAATTGAGCAGGAAATATTCAAGAAATTTAAAATGAAGGGTCTATTGCTCGAAGATGTAGAGGCAGTGAAACTGATGGATCAGACGCTTGAATCAGGAAAATCACAAGTCATTCAAGCCGGTTTGAAAAAGGATGGGTCGTTTCGATCTGATTCGGCGGTTTTAAATGAAGAGCAGTTTCACATACTCACAAAACACGTTCGGCGCACTTTTGAAGAGGCAGGAGAAAGAATTACGAATGGTGAGGTAGACATTAATCCATATAAATTGAAGGATCAAACTGCTTGCCGCTTTTGTTCATTCAAGTCTATTTGTCAGTTTGATGAATCAATAGAGGATAATGAATTTAGGGTGCTCACTTCTGAGAAAGATGATGTCATGATAGATCGGATCAAAAAAGAAGGGGATCAGTATGCAAATTCCAAAACCAAATAACAGTACATGGACGGATGACCAATGGGAAGCCATCGTTTCAGAAGGACAAGATATCCTTGTTGCTGCGGCAGCAGGATCAGGTAAAACGGCTGTCTTGGTTGAGCGGCTGATTCGAAAAATGACTCGGCCTGAGCAGCCAGTTGATGTGGACCGGCTGCTCGTTGTGACTTTTACGAATGCATCTGCGGCAGAAATGAAGCATCGGATCACTGAAGCACTTGAAAAAGAATTATCCAAAAATCCCGGGTCGCTTCATATGAGAAGACAACTGTCACTTATGAATCGTGCCAATATTTCTACCTTGCACTCATTTTGTTTGCAAGTTCTTCGCACCTTTTACTATGAGATTGACCTTGATCCAGGCTTTCGTTTGGTCGATCAAACAGAAGGAGAATTAGTAGGAGATGAAGTGTTAGATGAGCTATTTGAGGATGAGTATAAGGCTGGAAAGCCATCATTCTTTGAACTAGTTGATCGTTACACGTCAGATCGCCATGACTTAGACCTGCAATGGCTCGTGAAACGGGTTTATGAGTTTTCTAGGTCTCATCCTTCTCCGGAGCAATGGTTGCGGGCATTCCTGTCTCTTTATGATGTGGATGCACAAACAAAAGTAGAAGAATTACCGTTTTATCCATATATAAAAGAGGATATTTCTCTCGTTTTAAGGAGTTGTCAGGAGCTGCTTGAACAAGCTCTTGCATTATCAAAAGAGCCGGGTGGTTCAGCACCGAGAGCAGAGAGTTTTATAGATGATTTAGAGCAAGTGAATCAACTCATGAGACATGAAGAAGATTTTGAGAAGCTTTATGAGATCTTGCCGAACATCAATTTTAAAAGGCTAAAGACGTGCAAAGGGGATGAATATGACCCTATTCTGTTAGAAAAAGCCACAGATGCACGCAATCAAGCAAAAAAACAATTAGAAAAGCTAAAAGATGAATACTTTATGCGAAGTCCTGTCCAGCATCTAAAAAGTTTGGCTGAAATGAAGCCAGTTGTGGAAACACTTGTGGAGCTTGTCATCCAGTTCGGAGAGCGTTTCGAAAGAACAAAACAAGAAAAGTCAATTGTGGATTTTTCGGATTTAGAGCATTATTGTTTACGCATTTTAGCTAAGCAGGATGCGGAAGGTAATTTGATCGAAACAGAAGCGGCTAAATACTATCAACAGCAATTTGAAGAAGTGCTTGTCGATGAGTATCAGGATACGAACCTTGTACAAGAAACGATTTTAAAGCTTCTGTCTAAAGGGGAAAATCCTTCAGAAGGCAACCTTTTTATGGTTGGTGATGTCAAGCAGTCTATTTATCGCTTTAGACTTGCTGAGCCGATGCTCTTTTTAAACAAATATAAACACTTTAAAGCAGATGGCAACGAAACAGGTAAAAGAATTGACTTAAATAAAAACTTCCGCAGCCGATCTAATGTTTTAGACAGTACAAACTTTCTGTTCAAACAGCTGATGGGAGAAACAGTTGGAGAAATTGAATATGATGAACAAGCTGAATTAAAGCTTGGAGCGAGTTATCCTGAAAGCGAAGACACAGCGACAGAAATGCTCCTTGTACACCTAGATCAACACGAAGCAGAAAGCAATGAAGAACGAGAAGAACTAGAGACCGTACAATTTGAGGCGAGAGTCATTGCTAGGAAAATAAAAGAAATGGTTGAACAGCCTTTTCAAGTGTACGATGCAAAACAGCAAATGACCCGCAACTTGCAGTATCGAGATATCGTGATTTTGCTTCGGTCCATGCCATGGGCTCCGCAAATGATGGAGGAATTGAAGAAGCAGGGAATCCCTGTTTATGCGAATCTTTCCTCTGGTTATTTCGAAGCAATAGAAGTGTCAGTGATTCTTTCCCTGTTAAAAGTGATCGATAATCCATATCAGGATATCCCACTTGCAGCTGTTTTAAGATCACCTATTGTTCATTTAGACGAAAATGAAATGGCACTTATTAGAACAACTGATAAAAAAAGAACTTATTATGATGCTGTGAAGGCATTCATGAGTGTGACACAATCTGATCACCCTACATGCAAAAAACTAGAGCAATTCTTCCGCCTGATGCGTAAGTGGCGTGATTTCTCTATGAATCATTCGGTAGCAGAATTGATTTGGGAAGTGTATCGCGACACACAATATGTAGATTTTGTTGGTGGGATGCCAGGGGGGAAGCAGAGAAAAGCGAATCTCCGTGCTCTTTATGATCGAGCAAAGCAGTATGAAAAGGCTGCATTTAGAGGGCTGTTTCGGTTTCTTCGGTTTATCGAAAGAATGCAAGAGCGGGGAGATGATCTAGGAGCGGCGAAAACGTCCAGTGAAACAGAGGATGTTGTCCGCATGATGACCATCCATAGCAGTAAAGGCTTAGAGTTTCCAGTCGTCTTTACCGCAGGGCTCGGCAGGAACTTTAATATGATGGACTTAAATCAGTCCTACTTGCTTGATAAAGAACTAGGCTTTGGAAGCAAATATATTCATCCAGAGCTGAGAATAAGTTATGCGACATTACCGCTTGTTGCGATGAAAAAAAAGATGAGAAAAGAGTTACTATCTGAAGAGCTAAGGGTTTTATACGTGGCGCTTACAAGAGCCAAGGAAAAGTTATTCTTGGTCGGTTCCGTTAAAAATCAGGTGAAAGCATTAAGTAAATGGCAAAATGCCGCAAATAGAGAAGAGTGGCTCCTCCCTGATTTTGAACGATATCAAGCCAAAACATACTTGGATTTTATTGGGCCTGCCCTCATCCGTCATCAAGCGATGTTAACTATTTTAGAAGAAGCAGGCGACGTTGTTCTCAAACATCCATCATCATTCAACATCTCATTTACTCAAGCCTCAGATCTTCTAAAAGAAGATGTGTCATCTGAAAAGAAGGAGCAAGACGAAGTGGTACAAGCATTAATGGAAGGTCTGCCTGTTGAAGGACATGGTAACTATGAGCAGGAGGTAGCAGCTAGACTTTCATGGCAATACCCCTATTTAGCGGCCTCTCAAGTGAGTACAAAGCAGTCTGTTTCAGAGATGAAAAGGATGAAAGAAATACAGGATGAATACAGTGTGCCTTCTTCTATTCGAAAAGCTCGTGCGACATTGTATGACCGGCCGGCTTTTATGAAGAAAAAAACACTCACTGCCGCAGAACAAGGTACAGCAATGCATACGGTGATGCAGCACATTCCGCTTCCTTCAGATGAGATCTATGATGAATCTCGTATACAAGAACTGCTCGATTCTTTAAAAGAGCGAGACTTACTAACAGACGAGCAAATCCAGTCAATGGATCGAGAAGGAATTACTGCCTTCTTTTCTACTTCAATTGGTCAAAAACTGAAGAAAGCGGACTGGGTGAAACGAGAAGTGTCGTTTAGTATGGTTTTACCTGTCAAAGAGGTATACAGCCATATTGATGCAGAGGATGAACCTGTGCTGATTCAAGGAATGATTGATTGTTTGTTTGAAGTAGATGGAAAGCTTTATTTACTTGATTATAAAACAGATAGAGTACAGGGAAGGTATGCAGGTGGACTTGAGGCAGCTAAACCCATTTTGAAAAAACGCTATGAAACACAAATAGCGTTATATGCAAAAGCGGTAGAACGTTTAACAAACAGGTCATTAGAGGAGAAAATTCTCTATTTCTTTGATGGAAATGTAGAGATTTTCTTATAAATGTATCGGAATGAGAGGTGAATTACATGAGAATTCTACATACAGCGGATTGGCATTTAGGGAAAACCCTTGAAGGAAGAAGCCGGCTTGACGAACAAGCTGAGTTTTTAGATGAATTGTATCAAATCGTCAAGGACGAACAAATTGGTGTCATTGTGATGGCTGGTGATGCCTTTGATACAGTCAATCCACCTGCTCGAGCAGAACAGCTTTTTTATGAAAGTCTGTCAGCATTATCTGATAAAGGCAAGCGTCAGGTTGTGGTGATCTCAGGCAATCATGATAATCCAGATCGTTTATCAGCCGCATCTCCTTTAACAACGGAACAGGGGATTCATTTAATTGGATATCCGACAAATGACATTATCCGCGTCGATGTTCCTTCTTCAAGTGAACGTCTATCTATTGCAGCACTTGCTTATCCGTCCGAGTCTAGGCTAAACGAGGTGCTGGCTGAAACATTTGAAGAGAAACGGCTTCGTGATCATTATAATCTGAAAATACAACAAGCGTTTGAACATTTAAGCACTCAATTCCAGGCTGATACGGTCAATATGGCAACAAGCCATATTTATGTGGCAGGAGGAAGTCAAACAGATTCAGAAAGACCGATTGAAGTAGGAGGTGCATATACCGTTGCGGCTGAAAGTCTGCCTGAAGCCGCTTGCTATGTCGCACTTGGTCATTTGCATCGTCCGCAAACAATCAAACGTGCGAAAACGATTGCCCGCTATTCTGGATCGCCCCTTGCCTATAGCTTTTCAGAATCAGGCTATTCCAAATCAGTCACCATTGTGGATGCAAAGCCTAATGAGAAAGCAAGCTGGAAGGAAGTATTTTTATCAAGTGGTAAACCACTTGTGAAGTGGAAGGCGACTGAGGGACTGAGTCAAGTACACGAGTGGTTAGATGAAAAACGGGATATTCATGCTTGGATTGATTTAGAGATTCATTTAACAGATCAACTGTCAATTGAAGAGATCCATCAACTCCGAAAGCAGCATAATGGTTTTGTTCACATTAGACCAAAGTTCAAAGAACTACAGCAAATTGAAAAACACAAACAACAGGAAAAGCTCTCGATCGAAGAACGGTTCGTTACATTTTATGAACGCCAGACAGGTGGCGCGCTGCCTGATGAAAAAACAGTCAAGCTGTTTTTAGAGCTTGCCAATGACATGTAAGAGGAGGAAGCGACTTGAAGCCGATCACGCTAACCATTAAAGGACTTCATAGCTTCAGAGAAGAGCAAACCATTGACTTTAGCTCCTTATGTGATGCAGGTGTGTTTGGCATTTTTGGACCAACAGGAAGCGGAAAGTCATCCATATTAGATGCCATGACACTAGCACTCTATGGCAAAGTCGAACGTGCGTTAAATAATACACATGGTATTTTGAACCAAGCTGAAGAAAAGCTGTCTGTTTCCTTTACATTCGCTTTGCAAAAGGAGCATCACATTTCTTATAAAGTTGAACGGGCTTTCAAGCGGGCAGATGAAATGAAGGTCAGAACAACATTATGTCGACTGATTGAAATCGGTGATACGCAGACAGTTCTTGCAGATAAAGCGAATGAGGTCAATCGTAAAATAGAAGAATTACTTGGTTTAACAATTGATGATTTTACAAGAGCGGTTGTGTTACCCCAAGGGAAGTTTGCAGAATTCCTTTCATTGAAAGGAGCCGAGAGACGCCAAATGCTTCAGCGCTTGTTTAATTTAGAGAAGTATGGTGATCAGCTCGTCAAGCGTTTGAGGGCAAAAGCCCAGAATCAGTATGGACAGAAAAATGAGCGATTGGCTGAACTCAATGGATTAGGGGAAGCTGGACCAGAAGCGCTAGCGAAAGCAAAGAAAGTGGCTGAGCAGGCAAAAGCCATTTTTCATGAGAAAAAACGAGCGCGGGACAAAGCATTAACTGCTTTTACAAAGTCACAAGCGATATGGCAGTATCAAAGGGAACAAGAGGCATATGAAACTGAACAAAACAAGCTCAACCTGTTAGCACCAACGATGGAAGAGAAAAAAATACAACTCAGTATTGCGGAGCAGGCAGAGACATTAAAGCCATATGCTGATGCATTAACGAAGGCTGAAAAGCAGCTTTCTCAAGCGTCAAAAGAGAAGCAGGAAGCAGAAAAGCATTTACTTCATCAACGAACGATCTATGATCAAATGACGCAGGAGTATGAGCAAGCACGGCAAAAGAAAATTGAGACTGAGCCAGAGCTTCTCCAAAAGAAAGAGCAGCTGATTCAGTTAAAGGAAATCGAACGGAAAAAAGACAAGGCTCTTCAAGAAAAGACAGGACTAGAGCAGCAAGAAAATGAAAAAGCGCAGCAATTGATACAAAAAAAAGCAGAAGCAGAGAAGCTCCAATCTCTATTAGAGCGTGCTCTTACGAAACAAACACAGCTAAAGAGCGAACTAGAGCAATTGCAAGTCTCTGTCAAAGAGCGGAAAAGAATACAGGAGGCATTGCGTTTAAGTGAAAATGTTCAAACAATCAAACTGGGCGTTCAAAAGGAAGAACAAAAGCTCGAGGACCTAAAAAAGCAATCCTTACAAACTGCAGAAGCATATGAAAAGCTTCAAAAACAGCAAAAAAATCATCATGAAAAAATAGACCAATCGTTTCAAGCGATTGAACAACTCTATTTTTATGTATGTGAATTTGAACGAGCTCTTACAGAATGGAGCAAAAGAGAACAAAATCAGAAGCTCGAAAAATTAACACAACGTGATGCTGTAAGAGCGGCAGAATTAAGAATAGAATTAGCGGCAGAGCTAGTAGATGGTGAGCCATGTCCCGTTTGTGGGGCAATTCATCATGATCCAAAGGTTGCGATAGTCAATGATCATGAGGAAACCGTTGTCCAAATCGATGAAGTGATACAGAGGATGGACAAAGAGCTGAAGGTAGCAGAGGAATATGCTAGAGACATCTATGTAGCAAAGCAGCTACTAGAAACGCACGCCAATCAATTAATGAAGCAGTTCTCCTTTTTATCTCAAAAAGCCCCTAGTCCAGAAGTAGCCGCAGCGTCAGAAGCAGTGCAACATCCGCAGTCCTTGCATCATATGATTCAAGAGTGGAAACGGATGAAACAAGATATTCTAGGAACTGAAAGCAAACGAGCTCGTCTAATGGATGAAACCCATGATCAAGCGGCCGAGATGAGCAAAGTAGAAGATCAATTGAAATTTGAACAGCAGCGTATCCAAGAATTAGAGGTGCTGATTAAAGAGCTTCAATCTGAGCTTTCAGAGCAAATAACACAATTTGAACAGGCTTTCCCGGACTTTATATTGAGCCATGTGCAAGAAATGCAAAAGCGAATAGATGAAAAGGATCAACAAGCGGAAGGCTATAAAGAGCGTATTGAGAAAAGTATTTCATTTTTAGAAGAAAAACAGCAGGTAAAAGAGCAACTGCAAACAACCATATACACTTTAGAGAAGGAGCTCGATAAACTAGCACATCAACTAGAAAGTCAAAAGCAGCTCATTCATCAGTATGAAACAGATTTAGGGCGATATCCTTTAAAAGCCTCATCTATTTCTGAGGAACTGAACGAGGTTGAACAATATCTCACCTGTTTGAATGAAAAAGAACAGCAGTCATATCAGCAATTAAAGGATGTGCAGCAATTGTTTCGTGAAACGCAGAGCCATTTTTCAAGCAGTGAGCGTCAACTTCAAGAGGCTAAGCATCGAAAACAAGAAGCTGAGGCAGCGTGGCAAAAAGAAACAGAGTCCTCTGATTTTCATAAGCCACAGGAAGTTGAGCCTGCTTTAATGGATCGAGCTGTACGTTATACTGCCAAACAGGAAATTGAAGAATTTGAGGATAAAAGAAAGCAATGTGCAGCAAATTTAAAGCGAATTTCTGAATTGTTGAAAGATGAATCGCTAGATGAAGATCAGTGGACAGACATTCAGTTAAGAAAAGAAGCGGCAGAAAAGGATCTGGAAGAAGCGACAGTGATAAGTGGGTCTGCACATGAGCACCTGCGTGTGATTGAAGAAAATCATCAGCGCTTTGCAAGCATTCATGAGCGGTTGGAAAAATTGCAGCAAGAAATTGACCGGCTAGATAAACTGCAAACCGTTTTTAAAGGGAATAGTTTTGTTGAGTTCCTAGCAGAAGAACAGTTAGACAGTGTGAGCCGTGAAGCATCAGCTCGACTTGGCATTTTGACAAGACAAAGGTATGCGATTGAAGTCGACTCAGAAGGCGGCTTTGTGATGCGTGATGATGCCAATGGGGGCGTAAGACGTCCGGTGTCCAGCTTGTCTGGCGGGGAAACCTTCCTGACGTCATTAGCGCTTGCACTTGCCCTTTCAACGCAAATCCAGCTAAGAGGTGAGTTCCCCCTGCAATTCTTTTTCCTTGATGAGGGATTCGGTACACTCGATCAAGATTTATTAGATACGGTTATTACTGCATTAGAAAAGCTACAGTCTCAAAATTTAGCGGTTGGTGTGATCAGCCATGTGGAAGAATTGAAGATGAGACTGCCGAAGAAACTGATTGTCCACCCAGCAGATCCAAGTGGGAAAGGGACGACGGTATCAATGGAATTAATGTAAATGTAGAGGTGATGTCAGGGTGATTATGTGAAATGTGCGGAAGACAAGAGGTTCTGCTCACGGAACATCACTTAACGTCAAGAGAAGAAGATGGGGCATTTTACTTACTGCCTTCCTGTACATCCCTTGCCATAAATAAGTTCATGCCCTCTATACAAACCAGGAGCTTGCCGCACGTTTGAACACGCTTGATGTGCTAAGACAAGATAAAACGTTTGTTCCGTACATCAAATGGATTCGCAAACAGCCGGAAAGCAAGCTGGTCAAAACAAAAAAATCAAGACAACGCAGAAAGAAATAAGCATAAAAAAGCGCTCCTCCAAATGAAATGGGAATAGAGGAGTCGCTTTATGCATTGCCTACCATATTCTGATCATTTAAGTCAGGATCCACATAGTTGGTGGCGCTAATGCCATTATTTAATATTAAGAAATCTCCGGTATTCCCTGCTCCAGAGCCTAAAGCAGATTTTGACGAACTTTTAGGCGAAAGGTAAAATGAGTCACCGACGTTTACAACGCCCCCAGAAATAGAGTTAATGTAAATGGGCCCGACAATTGCTGGCATAATCGACATCCTTTATTAGAAGTCATATCACCATCATATGCTCAGGTAGGTCCACTTGTGAGTTTGTTGGACTGTCATTGCTGCTAATTAACTGTCGAATATGCCTCACTCGCGCAACGCCATTTATTCCATGCGTAGAGCCGATTTGATATATAGAAGAGGACGACACCCCTTCTACATGTATCGAAGAAACTTTAATTAACGGCTTTTCATGGTAAAACGCCGTTCTGACTGATCGTTCAGGCAGCATCAATGGAATTGGCTGATAATACACTTCAAATTCTTTTGTGTTTAAATTTTCGCCTTCATTGCCATAAAACAAGCTAATCGTTCGTTGAACAGCTAACACCTTGACCTTCGGGCATAGCTCCTGTGTATCACCAATTTGAACAATACTCGAAATCCCGATAGAATTCACCTTCGTGAACTTCACTTGAGATGTGCGCTTAATCATTATCGAGGTGCTAGAGGAACAAACGGGCCAATAATAAGTGATTCTGGCGGTGTATCAAAAATCGAGGATAATTGTACATGGTCTGTATCCCCGATGATAAATAGAGAAGAGGACGACACCCCGACTATTTTAATGCTTCCGGTCTCGATGTTGCGGTTGACGACTGTGAAATTCATCCGTTTTCCTCTCCTTTCATTTCACTTGGAATATGGGCTAAAAAGTGCTCAATCGCTCGTTTGACATCATGCTTCACATATTCAGCGATTTGTTCTGAGCGCTGCAGCGGGGTCATATCTTCCTGTTGTGGCAGCTGTCCCGCATAATACTTAATTCTGCTATCAATTTGCTTTCGAATGTCCTCTATAATATGGTGTTTGTTACTATCATCAAGTGTGCCTTCATATCGCTGTTCTAGCTCCTCAAGAAGTTCTGGTGCTTCTTCATTTAAAAATGCATCGACAAGCTGGCGTGTTTGATTGAAAAATTGATCAGCCATTTCTTGCTGCATCATTCCAATACCCGGGGTAGTTGTTTGGCCCACTTCAAAATTTTGAACACTATTTGGATCTGATGGATTGAGGCCAATATTTAATGTGCCTTCCAGCCGCACGATTTTCAGTTGATCAAATTGATAATCAATTCGCTCAATATTGGTTGTCGGTTTATCTTTGATCATTTGCATTTCCTCCTGAAGCTCGTTAAGCTTTTTTTCAAGAATCATGATTTGTTGTGTTTGCTTTTGAATGATGCCATACATTTGTGAAGCATTGCCTTGATAGTCATACATTTACATACACCTCCGGGGATTGCAGATGAACTTAAGTTGTTGGTGACTGAAGCGGTACAAAAGGTGGACCTTGTGATTCTACAATTCCTTGAGTGCCTGCTGCCTCAGGTGCTGCTTCTACATAGCTACCTGTGTTATACAGGTTTGAAAGTGCCTTGATGGACCCAGCACTCCCGATTTGCAGAACAGATGAGTTACTCACAGCCTCCACACGTAAATAATTAATTTGTATCGCTTGATTAATATAGAAGTTCAACAGATTCTCACTCCTTACAAGTTACCAACAAGCGGCTGATCAATGACATCACTGTCGTACGTATTTGTCACACTTTTATAGTTGCTAATGCGCAATTGATCACCAGTGTTAAAACTGCCTGCGCCAGCAAACGTTTTAACCTGACTATTTGGAGAAATGGTGATGCAGTCTCCAACATGAACGACTCCGCTCGTTCCGACGGCATTTACTTTAAAGGCGCCAACAATAGACGGCATAGCGGTGCACATCCTTTATAAATTAGGGCACTTTGATTTTGGGCGTTTCACCATAGCTTATGATGGGTCTTTTAATGTGTGATTGTCTTTTTGAAAGCTTTTGATAAGAGGAATTAGGTGTATGGTTTACCCTTTTTTCGAGCATTCTTTAGAGGTGTATTTGATGCCTTTATTTAAGAGTGTGTCAAGCTCTTGACTGCACCTGATAGTTTCTTCGGCATTCATACCGAATTTTTTTGCAGTCTTAATCAAATGTAATCTTTTTTGTTCAATTTCATAATTGATCATAACAGACGCCAACTCTCACAATTTTTTATCAAATAGAATTATATGGTTATTATACCTTATTTTTCTATAAAAAAAGCTGTTTCGTCAATATGAGTAATAAAGTGACAAAATTCGAAAGCATTCTTACATGCCAGCTATCTCTTTTCTTATCTCATCTTGTAAATAACGTCGTCTTTTGTGGATATACTGCCGAATTAGCCCTCGCTCTGACTGCAGTATCTTTTTTCGATCTTTCATATACGGATCATCGGCCAATCGTTGTTCAATGGAGGCATGCCATTTCTCAATCATGGGACAAAGGGGTTCTTCAGAAAAATGTGCATCTAGTACGTGCTGAAAAAGAGTATAATAGGCTTTCTTAAATGAAGGAATATCTAGTAATCTAGCTGTCAATGTATTAAAGCCGCTCACTGGAATATAATCGAACGCCATTTCTTCTCCATGAATGTCCCGGCCCCATGTCGCATCATAATCCCAAGGAAGCACTTGGATCTTCCCTTGGTCATTCACATAAAGGGCATAGTTATGAACAAAACCATCAAAATTTTGGGTGCATACGACACCAATCAGCCAAAGGAAATATTGTGTGACATCCAGGTACTGCTCAATGTGTTTCGCAAACACTTCGTCTGTTGCAGTATTCAGAAAGTAAATAAATTCGCTTAGTTGTTCGTCATGTTTGGATGTCCCCACTTTTTTCTCGTAACCAAGAAGAAGATGTTTTTTTGGCTTTTTATCAAACGAACTCAAAAGGGAGAAGTTAGCATCGTCATCCACTGCATAGTAGATGCCTCCGCCAACTAGCTGTCGTTTTTGAAGAAATAGCTCATCGACGGATTCTATTTTCAAATAAATGCCTTCTTTTCTTCCATTTATGGTCAGAAACACATGAGAAGCTGCAGGGCTTAGCACGCCTATCTGTTCAAAAAAATAAAAGGATAGCCTGTTTCGAATAATAGAAGGGTCATTATACTCTGCATTCAAGTGAAAAATGGCTTCGCCTTGTCTTTGCTTTGGTTTTCTATATTGAATTTGATAGGACTTTTTCTTGAGCTTTCTAATGTGTGATCCTCGATAAGAAGCATAAACATATGATTTGGTGTGACCGGTTTTAAGAATCGCTTCCACAGGCTCATCGTTCCATACGTCCTTTCGTAATTCAATAAGATCCTTTGGATGAATCCAGATATCAAGTTGTTTTAAAGGTTCTGTGGTCATGCGTGCATCAACCTCCTATGTTCTTCTTTACTATATGAAAATGAAGGAATGTCCTGTACCCGCTGATAGGTATTCATGGAGTTTTCCAAGAAAGAGGCATTCGCCAAGAACACTTGTCTACCGATTCTCGTAACATAAAGCAGAGAAGATAAACAGCTTTGTCTGTTTGTTTTGTCAAAGCAAAGACTAGGGAGGGGAAATGTTCGTGAGCACATTTGATCATTCACATATTGAACATGCAGTTGATTCACTTAGAAGTGAGGGACGTGACCATCACTTAGATCGTGAACCAGAATCGAGACATTCACACAAATCATCACGTTCTCGTCATTCAAAGTGCTGTCATTGGTTCTTTGGTGGATGTGGCTGCCGAAAGTCACACCGGAGCAAAAAAAGCCACAAAAGCTATCGCTCTAAAAAAAGCCGCTGTTCAAAGAAAAGCGTGAAGAGTGAAAAATCATGTAAAAGTAGAAAATCATGCCGGAGCAAAAAGAGTGAACCGAAAAAATCATGCCGGAGCAAATACAGATCTCATCATAAGAAAAGCTGCCGAAAGTCACACCGCAGCCATCGATCTAAACGTTCTCATTACCACAGACGAAGTCACTATTGCCGAGGATGCGGGAGGAAGAAGCATCATTCCCGAAACAGAGGAAATGTTGATCGAAAATGGGATCAAGGGAATATGTGGGAGTATCGACGCTACCGCTAACATCAGGTCATCATTTTTGAAACCCTTTTTAAAAGAGAGTATGATAAAAAAAGGGTTTTTTTTATTTTGTAGAGAAATAAAATGAGACATCATAACTTAGCGAAATGAAGATTGTGAGGGGAAGACATGAAGTTTTTTACAGGTGAGATACATAACAGTATTTTTATTGGGGTAGCCATTGATGATGAATGGGTGATGGACATCAAAAAGGCAGAAGCCAAACTATTTGAGCTTGAGACGCTGCCAAACTCTTTATCTGAATGCATCAACATGGGGGACAAGTTTGTGGACCACGTCAGACAGCTACTTGATTGGGCTGAGAAGAAAGAGGAAAACCGCGGCTCTTATGTTTATCCGCTTTCGGATGTGAAACTCCATGCGCCGATTCCGAAGCCATCTAAAAACGTCATGTGTGTCGGAAAGAACTATCAAGATCATGTCATGGAAATGGGAAGTGCAGCAGATATACCTGAGGACGTGATGATCTTTACAAAGGCACCTACCTCTGTGATTGGACACGAAGCGGACATCCTTCTTCATAAAGATGTGACAAGTGAATTGGATTATGAAGGGGAGCTTGCCATCGTCATGGGCAAATCAGGGAAGAATATTCCGCCTGAAAAGGTACACGATTATATCTTCGGTTACACCATTTTAAATGATGTGACGGCAAGAGATTTGCAGAAAAAACATAAACAATTCTTTATCGGCAAAAGCTTAGATACATCCTGTCCAATAGGCCCTTATATTATCCATAAGTCAGTGGTTGAGGATCATGGCACGCTGCATGTGGAAACAAAGGTAAACGGAGAGGTACGTCAGTCAGCCAGTACAGAATCAATGATCTTCCCAATTGAGGACATTGTCTCAACGCTTTCAAAAGGGATGACGCTAGAAGCAGGTGACATCATTGCAACGGGTACACCGTCGGGGGTCGGCAAAGGCTTTGAACCACCAAAGTTTTTGGCTTCAGGTGATCATATTGAAATCACCATTGAACCGATTGGAACGTTATCAAATCGCGTCAAATAAAGTGCATGTTGACACAGGATTGTCGCTTTGTGTCCAACTTATTTCATGGTACGATGAGAAGGTACTTGTTATGATAAAGGGGGAAATAACAGATGGGAACACATTTACATATTACAGCGTGGGTGCTAGGTATTATTTTATTCTTTGTGGCCTTTGCTTTAGTGGGTAAAAATGACAAAGGTTCTAAAATTGTCCATATGATCGTGCGAGTATTTTACTTGCTCATTATCGCAACAGGCGCAGAACTGTATGTTCGTACAGGAATGAAAATTCCAGGATTCCAGGGCGAGTATATCGGGAAAATGGTACTTGGTATCCTTGTGATCGGCTTAATGGAATTGATCCTTGTACGAAAGAAAAAAGGAAAATCGGTGACAGGAGTTTTTATTGGCTTTATCGTGATCGTCATTGTGACCATACTTCTCGGCTTACGACTGCCGATCGGTTTTCATATCTTTTAATATAAAAAGGGCATTGCTTTTATGAAGCAGTGCCCTTTTGTCTTCTTTTTAATGTGACATCAAACTGAGAAATCGACCGGTGTAGTCCATTCAAAACGGCGGCGGACTCATGGTGACACTGAAGTGCAAGCGATTGTGTATCTGCCTAAAACTGAAAGAAAGATACGCAATGAAAAGGATGAAAGGAGGAGAAGACACTATCGTAGGCGGAAAAGCCAAGCTGTGCTACGTTCTCAATGATTTGATATAAGACATTTTCAGGTACAAAAAAGAGCAAGTCAAGCCACCCTTCGGTAAGAGACGTTGTATAATGAATCATTTCACCACTTTTTATCTCCATCAACTGTCCGTTTTCAATGAGTAAATACCCCATTACACCATCGTTGGCTACAGTGCCGAAGATGATCATTCGTTTCTCCATTGGCGAAAGCTTCTTTTTCTTACCAAATGATGCTTGTCCTATACGCCGGGAAAAAAGGACAAATCAACTATCAAGGAGACGATGCATAAACTAAGAAAGGCTAAATGAGAAGACTTGATGAAAAACGGATGGGAGCTGATGATGATGTGTGGAATAACAGGCTGGGCAGACTTTAAAAAGCAGCTCATCCAACAGGATCATGTAATTAATCAAATGACAGAGACTTTATCTAAAAGAGGGCCAGATGATACAAATACGTGGAAAAGTGAGCATGTTCTTTTCGGGCATAAAAGGTTAGCGGTTGTAGACGTAGAAGGCGGAAAGCAGCCGATGACGTATACTCATCAAAACCATGCGTATACGATTGTATACAATGGAGAGCTCTATAACACAGAAGATATAAGAAAGGAATTATTAAAAAGGGGACATCGCTTTCTTGGACATTCTGATACAGAGGTTCTACTTCACGCCTACACAGAATGGAAGGAAGAGTGTGTAACCCATTTTAATGGTATTTTTGCATTTGTGGTTTGGGATAGTGAGAGGGAATTATTGTTTGCAGGTAGAGACCGGCTCGGCGTCAAGCCATTTTTTTATACAGAACGTCATCATTCCTTTTTGTTTGGTTCTGAGATCAAAGCACTCCTTGCTCATTCTGATATGAAAGCTAAAGTAGATCGTGAGGGGCTATCGGAGATTTTTGGTTTAGGGCCGTCTAGAACACCTGGGCAAGGGGTATTTAAAGGTGTGAAAGAGCTGAGACCTGCCCATGCTTTGACCTTTTCAAAAGATGGCCTGCGCGTGTGGAGGTATTGGAATGTCAAAAGCAAGCAGCATACAGATTCACTGGATGACACCGCTCAGCATGTCAAGTATCTCTTTACAGATGCCGTCACAAGGCAGCTCGTCTCTGATGTGCCTGTTTGTACATTTCTATCTGGTGGAGTCGATTCTAGTGCCATTACCGCTATCGTCGCAAAGCACTTTGAAAAAATAGGGAAAGCACCACTTCATACGTATTCCATTGACTACGAAGAAAATGATCAATTTTTTGAGGCCAGTCAATTCCAGCCGAATGCTGACGGCCCATGGATTGATCACATGACCAAAGCATTTCAAACGAGGCATCACAGCTGTGTCATCGGTCAAAAAGAGCTTGCTTCTTATTTGAAGGAAGCTGTTGAAGTTCGAGATTTACCGGGTATGGCAGATATTGATTCTTCCTTACTTTGGTTCAGCCGAGAAATCAAAAAAGATTTCGTTGTCGGCTTGTCAGGTGAATGTGCTGATGAAATTTTTGGAGGCTATCCGTGGTTTCACATGGCAAATGAAACGAATGGATTTCCGTGGATGAGATCGACTGAAGCCCGTACGCAGCTTCTTCAAAAATCGTGGCAAAAGAAACTATCATTGAAGGAATATACACAAAGCAAATACGAAGAAACCGTGGCAGAAACACCTCTTTTAGATGGAGAAACTGGCATAGATAAAGCCCGAAGAGAACTTTTTTACTTAAATATGATTTGGTTTATGACGACGCTGCTTGATCGAAAAGATCGAATGAGTATGGGTGCAAGCCTTGAGGTGCGTGTCCCATTTGCAGATCATCGCCTTGTCGAATATGTATGGAATATTCCTTGGGAAATGAAAATGCATGGAAATCGAGAAAAAGGGGTTTTAAGAAAAGCATTAGAGGAAATTTTACCGAATGAAGTGCTATATCGCAAGAAAAGTCCTTACCCAAAAACACATCATCCAGACTATACCCAGGCAGTAAAAGAGATGTTAACAGATTGCCTTGCACAAAAGGATTCTGTGCTTCACGAGTTTTTAGATCCACAACAATTGAAACGGCTGATTGAAACGGAAGGAGCTTCCTTTCAAGTTCCTTGGTATGGCCAATTAATGAAGGGTCCGCAACTGATCGCCCATCTGGCGCAGATTCATCATTGGTTTGAAACATATCGAATTGATATAGACGCATAACAAAGAGTCGGCTTTCTTGCACTTGTTGAAAGGGAGTCGGCTCATAACATGAGTTTTAGATTACATCAAAAGTTGATCTAACATTCCTCATTTTTATAATGAACTTAAAGTGAATTAATTTGGAGGAAAAAGGATAATGAAAATCATTGTGATCGGAGCAGGACCAGGAGGCCTTGCGGCAGCTATGATGCTACAAAGCAAAGGACATGACGTTCTTGTATATGAAAAACAGCCCTTTGTTGGCGGACGTAACTCTAAGTTTCAACTTGGTGATTTCACGTTTGATACAGGTCCTACCTTTCTCAGCATGATTCATATTGCAGAGGAGCTGTTCACCTTTGCTGGCAAAAATCTTTATGACTATATTGATGTTATTGAATTAAAAGAAATGTATAGATTGATCTTTCAAGACGAGAAGCTTGATATAATTCGAGATCGAGACGAAATGTACAAACGGTTAGAAGCCTTTGCACCTGGTCAGGGAGATGGTTATTTACGATTTATGAACGAGACAAAGCGAAAAATGGACCGATTTAAACCAATTTTACAAAGTAAAATGGACCGTTTTCATCATTACTTGCGTCCGAAGGTCATCAGAGCACTTCCACAGCTTTCATTAAATAAGAGCTTATATGATGTGCTATCAGACTATTTCTCGCATGAATCGGTGAAATATGCATTTACGTTTCAATCAAAGTATTTAGGAATGTCACCTTGGGAATGCCCAGGTGCGTTCTCAATCCTTTCGTTTATGGAGCATGATACAGGCGTTTTTCACCCCAAGGGCGGTGTGAATCAGCTGTCAGAAGCGATGGCAAAGGCGGCTGTTGAATCTGCAGCAAGCATTCATCTGTCATCTGGAGTCGAAAAGTTGCTGACTGAAGGCAAAAAAGTGAAGGGCATTCGCTTAGAATCTGGGGGAGAAATACAGGCAGATGAGGTTGTCGTAAATGGAGACTTTGCTCATGTGATGACGAAGCTTGTAGAGCCAGGTCTTTTAAAGAAATATAGCGAGAAGAAATTGAAAAAGAAAAAATTCTCTTGCTCCACCTTTATGCTGTATTTAGGATTAGATACAATGTATGACGAGCCGCATCATACGATCGTTTTTTCGGATGATTACGTAAAATTCGTCAAAGGAATTACCAAAACGTATGAGCTGCCAGATGACCCGTCTATATATATTCAAAATGCAAGTGTGACAGATGACTCGCTTGCGCCAAAAGGAAAGTCAGCTCTTTACGTTTTAGCACCAGTTGCCAATAATCAAAGTGGTATTGACTGGGAAGCGCATCAAGATGAATTCAGAGAACTTGTGCTAGATACGCTGGAGCGAAAAAGTGGCTTTAAAAATATTAGACAGCATATAGAAGTCGAGAGGATGATCACTCCGAAACATTGGGAGGAAGATCTTTACGTGTATGAAGGGTCAACATTTAACCTCGGTCACCAGCTTTCGCAGATGATGGTGCTAAGGCCGCATAATGAATTTGATGAATTGAAGAACTGCTGGCTTGTTGGAGGGGGAACACACCCAGGAAGCGGGCTGCCAACTATTTTAGAATCAGCACGAATCACGACAAATGCTATTCTTTCAAAAGAGAAACATATGCGCAAAATGATACCACATCACGAAAAGGGGAGCGCCTCATGATAAAACATATATTGATCGCAGGTGGCGGTATTGGCGGAATGATCTCAGCGCTTTATTTAAAACAAGCTCGACATGATGTTACCCTTGTCGAAAAAAATGAACGGCTTGGAGGGAGACTTGCTTTTGTACGTGAGAAAGGATTTAAAGTAGATGAAGGTCCGACTATTGTCCTGCTTCCTGATATGTTAAAAGGGATTTTACATGAGGTAGGAATTGACGAAACATCTCTTGATCTGTTGCAGCTTGATCCGCTGTACACGATTCAATATCAGGATGGAACCTCCTATACGAAATACTTTGAGGGGCTTCGTCAGCTTGAAGAAATCAGACGTGTGTTTCCAAAGGAAGATCAAGGGTTTCTGAAATTTATGGAAGAAATGACGGATCAGTTTCAAGAAGGGCAGCAAGCTTTTTTAGAAAAATCGTTTCATGAAAAACGTACATTTTTTACAAAAGCAAACATGAAGATTTTGATGAAATTAAAAGCATACCGAACGGTTCAAAGTGCTCTAAAAAAATACTTCTCAGATGAACGCTTGCGAGATGCATACGCACTTCAAACCCTCTATGTCGGTGGAAACCCGTATGAAGCATCTGCGATTTATTCGCTTGTTTCATATAGTGAGCTTGCACACGGAATTTACTATTTAAAAGGCGGATATGCCAGTTTAGTTGATATATTGGAGAAACGACTACTAGAGATGGGGGTGCATGTAAGACGAAATGAAGAAGTAGTGCAATTGGAGTTTGAGGGGAAACGGGCTGTTAGGGCAAAAGTAAATGATGAACATATAGCAGCCGATGCGTTTGTCATAAATGGAGATTATCCAGCGGCGCTAAAACAGCTTGGTTTACATGAACAAGACCGGCGTAAATACGTTCCATCCTGTGGCTGCGTGATAGTATATCTAGGATTAAACAAGGTGTACCATCAAGCACCTGTTCATCAATTTTTTATGGGAGAACACTTTGATCAGCATATGAAAGCGGTTTTTCAAACGAAAACGGTCCCTCAAGATCCATCTTTTTATACATTTCATCCATCAATCATTGATCCATCTCTTGCTCCAGAAGGTTGTAGTGTCCTTTATATGCTGATTCCTGTTCCATCAGGAGATCATATCAACTGGGCAGAGGAGACAGACTTTGTTGATCAAATGATAGATCGTCTTGAGAAAAGAGGCTTTCCGAAATTGAGAGAGTCGATTGTGTGGAAAAAAGTAAGAACACCTGAGGATTCAATGCGAGAGGGATTGTTTGAGGGGGGGAGCTTTGGGCTTGCGCCTAATTTGTTCCAATCAGGTGTCTTTCGCCCGCAAGTGAAGGTGGCAGAGACAGACAATCTTTATGCGGTAGGTGCCTCCATCCACCCTGGCGGAGGGGTACCCATCGTGATGCAAAGTGCGAAGCTCATGGCTTCTGTGCTACTAAAGGATTTGAACGACAGAAGGGAAGTGAAGCTAAGTGGTTGATGTACAAACAGCATTGAAAGTATGTGAGGAGACCATACAAACACATTCTAAAACGTTTTACCGTGCCTTTTCCATGCTGCCTAAAAAGAAAAGACAGGCTGTCTGGGCCGTTTATTCCTTTTGCCGAAGAGCGGATGACATTGTAGATGAGTCTCCTTCACCAAAGGAGGAGCTAGCTTCCTTTCAGCAGGCGTTTGATCGTTTCTTACATGGTGAGGTAGACCGTAATGATCCAATGTGGGTGGCGCTAGAGCATACATTTCAAGAGTTCCCTATGGATGAAGCTCCGTTCCGCGACCTGCTGCGAGGACAGGAAATGGATTTAGAGCAACAAAGGTATGAAACGTTAGATGAACTACTCATCTATTCCTATCATGTCGCAAGTACAGTTGGATTAATGCTGCTTCCGTTCATTGCGCCGCGTAAAAAGGAACAGCTAAAAGAAGCAGCGATTTCGCTAGGTATTGGCATGCAACTGACCAATATCCTTCGTGATATTGGCGAGGATAAGGCTAAAAGAGATCGCATTTATTTGCCAAAACAAGTGATGAATCAATTTGGGTATACAGAGAAAGAATTGCAAGAAGGGGTCGTCAATCAAGCATTCCAGCACGTATGGGAATATATTGCCTTTGAGGCAGAGGCGTACTATGAGGAATTTTTTGACCATCTTCATGAATTCCCTCTTTATTCACGTGTGCCAGTAAAAGCAGCTGCTCATTTTTATAAGGCCATTTTAGATAAAACAAGAGAAAATGAGTATCGCGTCTTTACGCAGCGAGCATTTATTTCAAAACAGGAAAAAGCACTTATTTTAGAAAATATGATGTAATGAAACAAAGGGCTAAAATAAAGATCATTTTAACCCAATGTCAAAAATTTAAAAGGACTGCACCCGCAGTCCTTTTTATGTGGAAGCGATGCTCCGTCCATACCTTTAGACGCCATCACCAATACATGAAGATGCCTCTTCCCCATTCATCCATCCACGATAAAAGAAATTCAAACCCCAATCAGTTCTAGCTCAAGCTGAAAACCTAAAATATAAGCAATCAGAAGGCCGATTCCCCAAATTGAAACCATCGCCATTACACTGGAAACTTCGTCATCACCTGCCCCTAAGGAGTTGATGATGACCATATTAAAAGAACGTCCAGGTTCTAATATAATCGTCAATAGGAGCAGTGTGACGGCAATTGAAAGATATCGCTGTTGGTAGTGAAAAAAGCAAGTAAATGCGTCAAAGATAAAGCAATGGCCCAATATAAGCTTTTCATACATCTGTGGAGGCAGAATCGAATAATATACAGCGTATGATCATTTGGGAGCCGTTATAAGAAAGTTGCTCTCCAGCAGAAGAAAATTCCGATTTTTATCAGTTGTTTCAAATGTGTCCGCTGAATATGAAACATTCATTTCACTGAAAAGCGAAACCCCATTTGGTGGCGAAACATAAAGATCATGGTCATGAATCCTATGAACCGAGTAAATGATGTTAAAAGGGCAACAACCATCGCACTTAATACTGGGAAGCCAAACGGACCAAAAATGACCGGCACCGTTTAACAAGTTCATTCCGATGGTGACATACATCGTATCTCTTGTGAATCCGTCGCTTTTTAAAATAGCACTATATGTCACAAAGACAAATGACTGTCCATAAAAATTACTATATTTCTTTGTTTTTCTCATTCATTTCATCCAGATTCTCTGTCTAAAACAAGTACTCAGTGACCAGTAGAACAAAAGAACCGGGAAGATTGATTTGTAATTTTTTCAAAAGTATTGGCATCAATCGATTCATTTCCTTATGACAGTAGATGTTTGTGAAAGATAAGCGAAAATAATCGTAAAAAAGAGAATATTGCATTCATATGCTTTTCGGATTATCTTTTTGAATATAATTGACTTTTATATCTCACATCCTCTAGTATAGTAAATGAAAATGATAATCTTTATCAATTGAGGGAGTGTTTTATTATGTCCATCAAAACCATTTCTAAAAACCAGCAGTTTTTAGAGCAGCAAATTCAAAGAGAATCTAATGCAAGGTCTTACCCTAGACGATTCCCATTAGCCATGCACAAAGCCGAAGGTATGATCGTGACAGATGCGGATGGCAGAGAGTTTTATGACTGTCTAGCAGGTGCAGGAACACTTGCACTTGGTCACAATCATCCGGTTGTGATAGACGCTATTGAACGTATGCTTCGTGAAAAAAGGCCATTGCATACGTTGGACATAACCTCAGAAATTAAAGAAGAATTTGTGAATGAGATTTTTTCTAGCCTGCCGGAGGAGTTTGCAAAAAGAGCGAAAATTCAATTTTGTGGACCAACTGGCGGTGATGCAATAGAAGCAGCGATTAAATTAGTCAAAACAGCGACAGGAAATCGTTCGATTCTCTCTTTTCATGGGGCTTATCATGGTGCGACACACGGCACGATGTCATTAAGCGGGAATTTGTCTCCAAAGGAAAGAGTGCAAGGATTAATGCCAGATGTTCACTTCCTACCTTATCCATATGAATACCGCTGTCCATTTGGGATTGGCGGTAAAGATTCGCACCGCATTTCCAGCTCCTATATTGAGCGTGTATTAAATGACCCTGAAAGTGGTATTCTTCCACCAGCAGGAATGATTTTTGAAGCCGTGCAAGGCGAGGGCGGCTCCATACCAGCATCCATTGAATGGATGAAAGAAATGAGACGAATCACACAAGAAAAAGGAATTCCGCTCATTATCGACGAGGTTCAATCAGGCATTGGCCGAACAGGTAAGATGTTTGCCTTTGAACATGCAGGCATTGTGCCAGACGTCATTGTATTGTCAAAAGCAATTGGAGGGAGTCTGCCGCTTTCAGTTGTCATTTATGACAAAGACTTGGATCAATGGAATCCAGGTGCACATATTGGCACATTTAGAGGAAATCAAATGGCGATGGCTGCTGGAACCGCTACGCTTAAATTTATAAAAGAAACAAATCTTCTTGATCATGTGGAAGAGTTGGGTGAGCGTATGCAGGATAGCCTAAAAGACATCCAAAAACAAGTACCTGCTCTCGGTGATGTGCGAGGAAGAGGTTTAATGATCGGCGTTGAAGTAGTCAATCCAAATGAGAAACAGGATGTGGACGGAAGTTATCCAGCGTATCCAGAGCTAGCCAGCCTTATTCAAAAGAATTGCTTCGATAAAGGCTTAATTGTTGAGACAGGAGGCCGTTTCGGCAGTGTGATTCGATTCTTACCGCCATTGATCATGAAAGAAGAACAGCTTGAAAAAGTCATCGCGATTTTTAAAGAGGCAGTTTACGATGCAGTCAACTAAGTCTTCTGTTGATTCATTATTTATTAATCAAAGCCAGATTGGGAGGGAATCCTTCCAAGCAGCTCTCCATACATCAATCGACATCTTACTTGCTGAGTGGCAAAAAGACAAAGGACCGTACAGCGGAATATTGCCTGGGAAATTAGCGGCTAGTGTCGAATCATTACTTCAATTTCAACCGTCTGGAGAACCCATTGAATCTGTCTTTCAAGATATAAAAGAACACCTTTTGCCACATTTAATTGATGTATCACATCCTAAATGCTTGGCGCATCTTCATTGCCCACCTCTTATCCCTGCACTTGCTGCAGAGGTGTTGGTGAGTTCCTTTAACCAATCAATGGATTCCTTTGACCAAAGTGGCATTGCCTCTTTGGTTGAGGAGGACATCCTTCAGTGGCTATGTAAGAAGTTTTCTTATGGAGATGTAGCAGATGGGACGTTTACGAGTGGGGGAACCCAATCTAACTATATGGGGCTGCTTCTTGCGAGAGATGCATTTTGCGAAAACACATGGCAATGGAATGTTCAGCAGAAAGGTTTACCAAGCGAAGCTCACCGTATGCGGATTCTCTGCTCTAAGAATGCTCATTTCACTGTGAAGAAATCAGCATCCCAGCTAGGTCTAGGGGAACAGGCAGTCGTGCTTGTTGAGACGGATAAGCATCATCGAATGGACCTGAACGATTTAAAGCAGAAGCTCAATCAACTAAAGGAACATGACCTGCTGCCATTTGCAGTAGTGGCGACTTGCGGAACAACTGATTTTGGCAGTATTGATCCTGTTCGAGATGTGTATGACATCGCCAAGCCATACGGTTTGTGGATTCATGCAGATGCTGCATATGGCGGCGCCCTTGTGTTAAGCCAAACCTACCGAGGTAAACTAGACGGCATTGAACTTGCTGATTCAATGACGATCGACTTTCATAAACAATTTTATCAACCGATCTCCTGCGGGGCATTTTTGCTAAAGGATAAAAGACATTTTGGATTGATTGATTATCATGCAGATTATCTCAATCCAAAGGAAGATGAGCTGGAAGGAATTCTTCATCTCGTCAATAAATCTGTACAAACGACGCGCCGTTTTGACGCACTGAAATTACTTCTCTCTCTTCGTCTGATTGGGGAAGAAGGGTTTGGTGACATCATTGACCATACGATCCATTTTGCGCAGGATGTGGTTGCTCTCATTGAGCAGAATGATTATCTTGAAGTGATCAATCCTGAGCCAGAAATTAATGCAGTTGTGTTTCGATTTATGGATGAAAAGCGAGCGGATGACATCAATAAGATCATTCATCGGACATTATTCCAAACAGGTACTGCTGTCGTCGCAAAAACAGTGGTAAATGGTCATACATGCTTAAAATTCACTTTGTTAAATCCGAGAACGACCATCACACATATAGAAGAAATCCTTTCTGACATCGTCGATATCGGGATCGCTCATATTCAATCCGGGAGGGTACTACGTTGAGTCAATATAAACAAATGGCTGAAAATGCAACCATGCAAAGCTTTTTAAACTGTTTTTTACGTGAAACAGGAATCGATCGATCTGCAAAAAAAGAGACCAAATTAGACGGCTCACTTGTATTCGTGGCAAAATTAGCAAAGCAAGATCTTGAACTCGTGATTCCGATTCGATATTTTTCATCTGTAGGACGTCATCTATTTGATTTTCCGATTCGATTTCGCCCGCAAGGCAGTGAACAAAAGGGAACGATAGTCGATTACACAACACTTGTTGCTTTATGTTCAAAGGAACTTCTCATTGAATATGGCCGCACAGATACAGAGGATGAGTTCATGCTTCGCATCATTTTAAGCTGCCGGAATATTGAACGATTCTTAAAGGCGAGAGAACGTGATCAAGCTGCTCTTTCTCAAGCTGATTTTGAGTATATCGAGGCGGAGCAGTCACTACTCCTTGGACATTTAACGCACCCTACACCAAAAAGTAGACAAGGAATGACAGAAGCGGAGGAAGAGATTTATTCTCCTGAGCTTAAAGGATCTTTCCAGCTTCATTACTTTAAAGCACATCATTCTATTGTGCTTCAGGATTCTTCTATTTCACAGTCTGCGGCAAACCTCATGCTAGAGGAGCTCTTACGCCAGATGCCGGATGAAAAAGAGAGGCTGCATACACTAACAGAAAGCGGAGAATATGTGCTTATTCCGATCCATCCACTCCAAGTCAAAGTGGTTATGGAGAAGGTGTTTGTAAAGCGTTATGTGGAGGACGGGAGATTGACGTATCTAGGACCTCTAGGATCTGAATACACAGCGACCTCTTCCTTTAGAACCGTCTATCAAAAGGATTCTGCTTACATGCTCAAATTCTCTGTCCCTGTGAAAATTACGAACTCCTTGCGCGTCAACAAACAAAAGGAACTTGATCGTGGGGTGGAGATGTCTCGCATATTAAAAACAGAATTGGGCGTTTCTTTATATGACAGATTCTCTGGATTTCGGGTGATTGAAGATCCTGCGTATCTATCTATTCAAGGAGATGAGACGGAATCTGGCTTTGAGGTGGTCATTCGTCAAAATCCATTTTTGCATCATGAAAAAGAGGCCAGCTTAATCGCTGGGTTATGTCAGGATCATGCGTATGGAGGAAAATCACGCTTAGCAGGGATCATTCATGAACTAGCAGATGCAGAAGGTAGATCAACAGAGGCAGTCAGCCAAGATTGGTTTAGACACTATTTAACTATTTCGTTAGAGCCGATGCTTTGGTTGTTTGAAACGTATGGTCTTGCGCTGGAAGCCCATCAGCAAAATGCTGTGGTGCAGCTGAAGGCTGGTTACCCAGACACATTCTATTATCGTGACAACCAAGGCTACTATTATAGTGAATCTAAAAAGAATCTACTCGCAAATCTTGTCCAAAACTTGAGCGTCAGAAGTGAAACCATTTGTGCAGATGATGTAGCAGTCGAGAGACTCCGTTACTATTTCTTCTTTAATCATTTATTTGGTCTGATTAATGGTTTTGGAACAGAAGGGCTGGCAAAGGAAGAAGACTTGCTGGCACTTGTTAAAGACACACTGCTTGCTCATGAAGAAAAATATGGTGCTTCTGACCTAACAAACAGCCTGCTCCGCTCAAAGGAACTACCTTCAAAAGCGAATTTGCTAACAAGATTTGAAGATATGGATGAGCTGACGGGTTCGCTGGAAACACAGTCTCGATACACATCTGTGTTGAATCCACTTTTCTTTCATAAGGAGGCTCTAATTGGATGAAACATCGTATTAGGTTCATTCGCGCTGAATATGAAAGGGACGTCCGGCTTGTCCACAAGTGGATGCAAGAAGAGTACGTTCATCCGTTTTGGCATTTGAATATTCCGTTTCCTGCTTTTGAAAAGCATTTTTACCAGGCGATTCATGATCCGCATCAAACCCTTTATTTAGGAACGATTGACGGGACTCCAATGAGTTATTTTGAGGCGTACAATGTGAAAGGCGATGTGATTGAATCGTATTATCAGCCTTCTTTGCATGATCAAGGAATTCACCTTTTAATAGGGGAGCCGGATTATATTGGAAAAGGGTATGCCGCTCCTTTGCTACAGGCAATGACAGCATTTCAATTTGAACAGAACAAACGAACAGAAAAAATCGTTGCTGAACCCGATATTCGCAATGAAAAAATGATCCATGTTTTTGAAAAATGCGGCTTCGAGCGGATAAAGCCAGTGAATTTGCCGGATAAAACAGGTCTTTTGATGTTTTGTGATCGAGATCGATTTGAAAGGAAGTATAACCATGATGCGGTTCAACAAGCAAAATAATGAAGTGGATGTAATTGGGATTGGTATTGGCCCGTTTAACCTCGGGCTTGCCGCTTTATCTGAAGAAGTAAATGAAATTGACGCCTTGTTTTTTGAAAGAAGTGAAGCATTTCACTGGCATCCCGGTATGCTGATTGAAGGGACCACACTGCAAGTCCCATTTTTAGCGGACCTTGTCAGCATGGCAGATGTGAAAAGCAAATACAGCTTTCTCAACTATTTACAGGAGCAAAACCGTTTGTATTCATTTTACTTCTTAGAGGACTTTCATATCCCGCGTAAGGAATACAGTCATTATTGCCGCTGGGTCGCTGACCAATTAGACTCTTGCAGGTTTGGTATGAAGGTCGAATCTGTCTCATTGATCGGGAAATCAGGGGAAAAGCGATATGAAGTCCATGTCCGTCATGTGAAAGATCAAACAGTAGAGGTATTTGAAAGTAAGCATCTCGTCTTAGGAATTGGTACACAGCCAGCCATACCAACATCGCTCCAGCCAGCTTTAGGAGACAAGGTGTTTCATTCATCGGAGTATTTAAAACGAAAAAAAGAAGGTTGTTTCAAAGGAAAATCTGTAACGGTCGTCGGCTCTGGTCAAAGTGCGGCAGAAGTGTTTTATGACATTTTATCAGATGATGAGGGGAAGGATATTCACTGGTTTACTCGTTCTAAAGGATTTTTCCCAATGGAATATTCGAACCTTGGTCTTGAATATTTCTCTCCAGATTATATTGATTTCTTTTATGAGCTTCCGCAATCAAAAAAAGATGCATTATTAAAGCAGCAAGACTTACTGTATAAAGGGATCAGTTCTGCAATGATCCGTGATATTTATCACTTGCTTTATGAACGTTCTGCTTGCGGAGAACAATTGAACACAGTGCTGCAAGCGATGACAGAGGTTCACTTGATTGAGGAAACAGCGGGTGGCTTGTCACTTTCCTGCTCTCAATGGGTAAAAGAGGAATCCTTTACACATGAGACGGATATTGTTGTCTTAGCGACGGGCTATCAATCGGTATTGCCGCCGTTTATTGCTCCAATTGCCCATCATATTCAATGGGATGATCAAGGAAGATTCCAAGTCGAACGTGAATATCGCTTGAAAACAAACACAATGGGTGAAAATGATATTTTTGTGCAAAATGCAGAGCTTCATACACATGGGATCGGGGCACCAGATTTAGGACTTGGGGCTTATCGGAATAGTGTCATTATCAATGAACTTGCTCGTCAAACCGTGTATCCACTCTACCAAAAACACGTCTTCCAGACATTTGGTACACACAAGAACGCAAACACATTTGAAGAAATGAAAGGTTAAGGGAGATGAAGCGATGAATGTACAAGATGAATTGAAAAAAGCAGTAAATCCTGCTGCTTGGAAAAAGGCAAACCAGCGAATGGTGGCAAAAATGCTGTCTGAATACATGTATGAGGACATGCTTCATCCTGTTCAGCTAGAAGGAAAGGATGGTATCGCCAAATATGAGTTAATCATTCATGAACATAAGAAGTATCGCTATCTCGCAAAACCTCGTTTGTTTGATAGTTATGATACGGTTGCTGAATCGATAGAGTGCTGTCAAGACGGAAAATGGACGAAGGATGTCAATGCCATTGTGTTTTTACTAGACATCCAGCCGCTCATACCAATGTCTTCTGACACAACAGGCCATCTGATTAAAGAGCTTCACCATACCCTGCTGGCAGATGTTCATTTGCTGTCCAAAAAGGCACTTCGTGCGGATGAACTGACAGATACCGATTACGCATGGATTGAAGGGGAGATGACAGGACATCCTTGGATTGTGTATAACAAAGGGCGCATTGGATTCAGTTACGATGATTACTTAACCTGTGCACCTGAAATGCAAGAAAGTGTGCAGTTGTCTTGGATTGCTGTGCACCGCGAGCTTGCCACATTCCATGCGATTGAACATGAAAGCTATGAACAAGTGATAGCAAAAGAATTAGATGAAGTGACCATTCGTCAATTTCAACGCGTGTTAAAGGATGAAGGGTTGAATGCTGCTGATTATTATATGATGCCCGTTCATAAATGGCAGTGGACGCATATGATTATTCAGCATTTCCCCGAAGATTTGGCCATGAGCCGCATTGTGTATTTAGGAGAGGGGCTTGATCAATATATTCCTCAGCAGTCGATCAGAACCTTTACAAATATTTCAAATAAAGGCAAGCATCATATTAAATTGCCAATGAGTATTTTAAATACACTTGTGTACCGAGGACTTCCGTCAGAACGAACAGTCATCGCTCCTCGTATTACAACTCATATTAAAGGGATTGCCGATCAAGACTCATTTTTATCTGACGTATGCCGCGTGATTTTACCAGGTGAAAATGCAAGTATCAATGTCGATCATCCATACTACAGCAAACTGCCTGGTGCGCCGTATCAATACCTTGAAATGCTCGGTGTGATTTTTAGAGAAAGCATTTATACGTACTTAGATGAAGGGGAGAGCCCTGTTACACTTGCGGCATTTACTTATGAAGATCATGAAGGAGAGCCGTATATTAAACAGCTCATTGAAAAATCGGGTCTCACAGCAAAAGAATGGATGTCGTCATTCTTCCATGTCGTCATGCCGCCACTGCTGCACTTTATGTACCAATACGGAACGGTCTTTTCACCGCACGGGCAAAATACGATTCTTGTGTTAAAAGATCACCAGCCGCATCGTTTGGCGATAAAAGATTTCGTTGATGATGTGAATATTAGTGATCAGCCGCTGCCTGAATTAGCATCTCTAGAAGATGATTTAAAAGAAGTGCTGCGCAGTGAGCCGCCGGAAGGTCTTGTACAATTTATCTTTACAGGACTGTTTATTTGTAACCTGCGTTACGTATCAAATGTGCTAGACAATCATCAGCTGTTAGATGAAGAGACGCTTTGGCGATTGCTTGCGGAAGAAATTCAGCTTTATCAAGAGCAATTCCCGCAGTTGAAGGATCGTTTTGAATTATTTGATCTATTCCAGCCTCAGTTGACAAAGCTTTGCTTAAACCGTAATCGAATGATTGATTATGGCTATAAGGATGGAGATGACCGTCCGCATGCGTCAGAGCACGGGAAGGTCACGAATGCACTCGCTCATGTTCTCTCATCAGCCTGCGAGAAGTAAAAGAAAGACTGTAGACATCAAGTGTCTACAGCTTTTTTGCTTTGTAAGAAAATGCCTGAGAGACAAGGAAATAGAGAAGCGCCGGATCGTTCTGCTTTTCTTTTCCTCCATAGAAGAGATGCTATCCTCATGGTATAAATACGTTTTGTTGAGATGAAGAGAATGCTGTAAGAATTGAGCTTTTTCCATCGTATCATTGTTCGCATAATCACAGTCAGGGTAAAGGTGTTCCAATTTTTCCATTTAATATTTTGTTTGTTTCGTAGATGCTTTACTTTGCTTCTGCAGGTGATTGAAAGAGAGGTGTAGCGATGAAGAGGCCGGTAAGCATAAGAACCCTATCTTCTTTTTGAACATGACAAACATCTCCTTTCAAGTGAAGTACTGTCATTTGTAATATAGCTAAATAAAAGTAAAAATTTATATTTACTCCACTATTTATCAAAAAAACCTCCAGTAACGGAGGTCCTGCTTTAATGAACATTAAAATATCGAGCTTCTGGATGAGAAACGACGATCGCTGAAACGGATGCTTCGGGTTCCATCATGAAGCCTTCTGTCAGATGAATGCCGATTTTTTCAGGCTGAAGCAGCTTGAAAAGCTTTTCTTGATCTTCAAGATTTGGACAAGCTGGATAGCCAAAGGAATAGCGCTGCCCTTGATATTTGGCCTGGAACCGCTTTTCCATTGTGAAATCGACTGGATCAGGGAAGCCCCATTTGTCACGAATCACTTGGTGGGTTCTTTCCGCTAACCCTTCTGCAAGCTCAAGCGCCAGAGCCTGAACAGCATGCATTTTTAAATAATCACCTTCTTGCTTAAATTGCTGGGCAACTTCACGTATGCGAGCACCAGATGTGACGGCAAATAAGGCGATATAATCTTTCTCATTTTCTTCGTTTTTCCGCACATAATCTGAAATGGAGCGGTATGGGAGCTTCTCCTGTCTTGGAAACTGAAACGTTTCAATGATGTGCTCAGGTGCTTCTGGATTATAAATATGCAGATCATTCCCGTTTGAACTGGCAGGGAAGAATTGATAAACAAATGCAGGCGCGAACCAATTTTTCTCTCTGCCTTCCTGAAGAAGATCGTTGACAAGTTGTTTTAACTCCAATGCTTTTGGATGCTGTTCAGCCAATAATTTTTTGACCTTTCCTTTTAAGCCGAGGTGATGACCGATGAGCATTTGCTCATTCACATAAGGTATCATATGATGCAAATCAATATCCCGCACATAATGGCGTTTCGTATTCTCAGGCGTAAAAACCGGAGCCTCTGGCAATGTTGCTCGTTTTTCTAGTAATTCGATGACGGCTTTCGGCTGTTTCACTTCTTTCTCCTTAGTGAGTGACTCTTGTTCCGCTGAGGACTTGCTTTGAAATTGAATGGGATTCGCTTTTAACTCATTGGCTAATGATAGGCCGTCCATGGCATCTTTTGCATAAAGAACGGGTCCATCATAATGAGGCGAAATTTTCATTTTCGTAAATTTCCGTGAAAGCGCAGCACCGCCGACCAAAATAGGAACAGAGATGTTCGCTTTTTGTAAATCTTGAGCGGTTAGCACCATTTGCTGTGCTGACTTGACAAGTAATCCTGATAATCCAATCATATCTGGCTTTTCCTTTTGTGCTGCTTCGATCAATGTTTGAGGTGTTACTTTGATCCCGAGATCGACCACTTGAAAACCATTATTGCTCAAAATGATGTCAACAAGGTTTTTCCCGATATCATGAACATCTCCTTTAACTGTCGCAAGAAGAATTTTTCCCTTTCCGCTTGCATGCTGCTTATCCATAAATTGCTCAAGATATGAAACGGATGCTTTCATCACCTCTGCAGATTGAAGCACTTCAGCCACAATCAATTCGTTTTGATTAAAAAGACGTCCAACCTCCGCCATTCCCTGCATTAATGGTCCATTGATGATATGAAGAGGTGATTCCAATTGATCTAAGGCAAGGGATAGATCATCGATTAGCCCTTCTTTTGTTCCTTCTACGACGTATAGCGCCAGCCTCTCATCAAGTGATAAGGAGACCTTTGGTTTTTTCTCTGTTTTCTTTTTCCCGCGATAAAATTGAGTGAATTCAGCAAGTGTTTGATCATTCGTTTTATAAAGCAAAGTTTCAGCTAGCTTGATTTCTTCCTTTGGAATCGAAGCGAATCGTTCAAGCTTTTCAGTATTGACGATCGCATAGTCAAGTCCTGCTTGGACGCAATGATATAAATAGACGGTATTTAAGATTTCTCTGCCAACAGGCGGGAGACCGAAAGATACGTTACTGATGCCTAAAATCGTGAGACATTCAGGCAGTGTTTCTTTGATCAGTTGAATGCCTTTGATCGTTTCTTCAGCAGCGCCAATATACTGCTCGTCTCCAGTGCCTACTGGAAAGACAAGGGGGTCAAAGAGAATGTCACTTGCAGGAATTCCGTATTTCTTCGTTAGCAGGTCATGGGAACGAACAGCAATCTCAAGCTTCCGTTCTGCTGTCACAGCCATCCCGGTTTCATCGATTGTTCCAACAACAAGTGCGCCGCCATATAGTTTTACAAGCGGAAGAATCTCTTCAAACCGCTTTTCTCCATCCTCTAGGTTAATGGAATTGATGATGGCTTTCCCTTGAGAATAGGTGAGCGCTTTTTCAATCACATGTTTATCAGTTGAATCAATGACAAAAGGGGCTTTGACCTTTTTCATGGCTTCTTTTAAAAAGCCTTCCATATCTGCTGCCTCATCACGGTCTGGATCTGCTAGACACACATCAATGACGTGAGCGCCATTTTTCACCTGAGCACGAGCTATTTCGGACGCCTCTTCAAACTTTTGTTCAGCAATCAATCGTTTGAATTTGCGAGAACCAATAACATTTGTCCGCTCTCCTACAAAAAGCGGGCGCATGGCTTCTTCGTAAATGAGTGGCTCAATTCCTGATACGGTATGAGGAGAGGATTCCTGAGACATGCTTCGCGGCTGAAGCGAGCGCACTTCATCTGACAATGCCTGAATATGAGCTGGTGTTGTTCCGCAGCAGCCCCCAACGATATTTAACCAGCCTTCCTTTGCAAATGCGGCGATTTTTTTAGCAAGAGAAGCAGGGGATTCGTGGTATTGACCATCTTCATCCGGGAGACCAGCGTTTGGGTAGCAGCTGACAGCCGACTTTGCGATGGAGGAGAGTGTGCGGATATGGTCTGTCATAAATTCTGGACCAGTTGCACAGTTTAGGCCAACGCTGATTGGTTTCATATGCTCAAGTGAGATATAAAAGGCTTCAATATCTTGACCAGCAAGAGTGGTGCCCATTGGTTCAATCGTACCTGACACCATGAGTGGTAATTGATTACCGGTAGCGTGAAAGGCTTCCTGAATACCTTTAAACCCTGCTTTTACATTCAGCATGTCTTGGCTTGTTTCTAAAAGAAGGGCATCACATTTGCCATCAATAAGAGCACGGGCTTGCTCCTCATAGTTTGCGACGAGCTCTTCAAAAGTTGCGCCGCCTGTCACAGATAATGTTTTTGTTGTAGGCCCCATTGCGCCTACAACAAAACGAGGCCACTCCGGTGTGGAGAAACGATCTGCTTCATCCTTTGCAAGCTGAGCAGCTCGTACATTGAGTTCATAGGCGAGATGACCAAGTTCGTATTCATCAAGGACGAGCTTTGTCGCGCCGAACGTATTCGTTTCAATGAAATCCGCACTGGCCTCAAGATATTCACGGTGGATCGTGGAGATGACGTGAGGGGCTGTCATATTCAAATACTCGTTACAGCCCTCATATTCTTCTCCGCCAAAGTCCTCTGCTGTGAGATTGGCATTTTGAATCATTGTACCCATAGCACCATCAAGGACGAGGATGCGTTTCTTGAGCTGTTCAGTGATAGTTGACATGTGTGTTTGACTCCTTTTCTTTCTGATGGATGTAGGTCGTGAGTTCTGCTGTTAAATCTGATCGAAGGAAAGGGGTAATTAAATAGATGCCATTAAACAATTCGCAGGCTGTATCTAATAAAGATCGGGCAATCGCTAAGCCTTCTGTTCGCTGCTTTTCCTTATCTTCTCCTGCCTTTGCCATAATCTCACGAATCGAGTCAGACAGCTTGATGCCCGGAATTTCATGATGAATAAACTCTGCATTTCGGCTGCTTGTTAAAGGCATAATGCCGATATAAATCGGTTTATCCAAATGACGGCTTTCCTCATGAATTTTTACAAGCTGTTCCTCGGAATAAACAGGCTGTGAGATGAAATAATCAGCACCATATTCTATTTTTTTCTCAAGCCGTTTGACGGCCTTATCAATATGGCGCACATTTGGGTTAAATGCGCCTGCCACTGAAAAATTGGTTTTTTTGCCAAGAGGCTTCCCAGAGAAAGAAAGTCCATCGTTAAATTGTTTGATCAGACGGATCAAATCAAAGGAAGTTAAATCATAAACAGACGTTGCACCTGGGAAATCACCAATTTTAGACGGGTCGCCTGTGATCGCTAAAATATCGGTTAATCCAAGTGTATCAAGTCCCATCAAATGGGATTGGAGTCCGATTAAATTACGATCACGACATGTAATATGGACAAGTGAGCGTATATCAAGCTGCTGTTTCAATAAAGCGCCGCAAGCCACATTGCTAATGCGCGGGGTAGCAAGAGAATTATCAGCTAACGTCAGGGCATCAATGCCTGCACTCTTTAATTCGTTCGCTGCGACAAGGAATTTTTCAAAGTTCAGCTTCTTTGGCGGGTCCAGTTCTACGATAATCGATCGTTTTTTAACAGCCAGCTCGTCAAGGCCTGGCTCTGTGCGCTGGTCTTGAATCGAAATGATTTCCTCTTTTAAAACTTTCACTTCTTTTTCTGTGATCGGTCCTAAATCTTTGACCGCTTTTGCCATGGCGCTAATATGTTGAGGCGTCGTTCCACAGCAGCCGCCGATGATGCGCGCACCTTGATTTCTAAACGCTAGTGCACTATTTCGGAAATAATCATTATCTGTATCATAAACAAGTCTGCCTTCTTCAAGGGATGGGAGACTGCTGTTAGGATAGACAGATAAATGGGAATTTTCTAAAAGTGGTACGCTTTCGAGTGCCTGAATCATATGATAAGGGCCCAGCCTGCAGTTGATGCCAACGACATCAGCGCCAAGAGAGGATAATTCAGATAAACCGTCTTTTAGCGGTGTACCGTCCTGCAGAAAACCTTGCTCGTGCATGGAGACGTTCATGACAATCGGAAGAGTCGTTTCTTTACGTGCAATCTGGAGAACGGCCTTTGCCTCATCAAGGTCATAATACGTTTCAAGCAATAATCCGTCAGGCTGCTCATTTAATAGGATATACAGCTGTTCTCTAAAGCTTCGTTTAATCTCATCTAAAGAGTACGCATTTTTGTTAAACGTTAGAATGCCGCCAATCGTTCCAAGTACATAAGCAGAGCGAGCAGCTGCCTTAGCAATTTGTACCGCTTTTGTATTGATGCGTTTCGTTTCTTCCTCTAAGCCGTAGCGGGATAATTTAATATAATTCGCACCGTACGTGTTCGTTTGGATGATGTCAGCTCCAGCCTGAACATACGCCTCGTGAACTCTTTTCACTTCTCCTTCTCTTGATAAATTTAATTCTTCAAAGCAGCGGTCAATGCCATAAGAATATAAAAGTGTTCCCATTGCTCCATCCGCAATCAGTACGCGATTTTGTAAGTCTTGTAATAGGCCCATTGTGTTCCTCCTTATTTCTATGTAACAAAAAAACAAAAAAGCCTTCTGATAAGAAGAAGACTTTTGGCTGTATCGAAATTCTTCTCCTTATCTTCCAAGCAGTTGCTTGCTGGATTTAGCACCTTGGTCATAGAAACATCTATTTCTACTACACCGGTTGCTGAGGCTTCACAGGGCCAGTCCCTCTGCCTCTCTTGATAAGAAAACGCTATGAACATGTCAATGAATTGAACTTCCATCAACTGTATCGAAAAAATCGGAAATAATCAATGGAAAATTTGAAATTTATCGAAAATTTATAAATTGGACATCAATCGGCAAATCAGCTTTTCGCATGAGTGACATGACCGCTTGTAAATCATCTTTATTTTTTCCTGTGACGCGCACTTGGTCATCCTGTAATTGAGATTTTACTTTAAGGCCAGACTGCTTAATGAGTGCATGGATCTTTTTGGCATTGTCTTTATCGATGCCGCTAATCAGCTTGGCGCGCTGACGGACTGTCCCGCCTAGGGCATGCTCGGTTTTTCCGTAGTCAATGTTTTTAGTTGGTACATTTCGTTTAATCAGCTTGGTCACAAGCACATCTTTTAGCTGTTCAAGCTTAAAGTCATCATCAGAGATGAGAGAGAGCTCTTCTTTTTCGAGTGAAATATCACTTTTACTCCCTTTAAAATCATAGCGGTTTTTGATTTCTTTAAGCGCTGCTTGAATGGCGTTTTGCACCTCAGGGAGCTCTACCTTCGATACGATATCAAATGAACTTTCTTTTGCCATAACGCATGACCTCCATTTGTAGATATTGCGTCTATCTTATCATGCAAATAGGTGAAGAAGAAATTTTATTGAACAGACAAATCAAAGAGTTGAGTTGCATGGGGTATAAATCGAGTGCAGTTTGTCCACTTTAGCTAACAGAACTAGAGATGTTCATGTTGAAAGAAGTATAGTAGAATAAAGTGAATCAAATGATGAACGAACGCTCTTTAATGGGTAGATAGGAAGGAAGAGAACATGAGACCAGGTGAGCAATTGACCTTGCAAATAGATAAAGAGATGGAGTACGGCTATTTTTTAACAGATGGTAAAGATTCTGTCCTCTTACACCGCAGTGAGATGACAGAGGATATTGAAGATCGAGATGAAGTAGAAGTCTACTTATATGTAGATCATGGTGAAAGACTGGCAGCTACGATGAAAATACCTAAAATCAATGCATATACATACGGTTGGGTAGAAGTCGTAGACGTTGTAGAAGACATGGGTGCATTTGTCGATGTTGGTTTGTCAAAGGATGCACTTGTTGCAACAGAACATCTTCCGCCTTTTGAGGAAGCATGGCCAAAAAAGGGAGACAAACTATACTGTATGCTAAAAGTCACAAGCTACGGTAGAATGTTCGCAAAGCCAGCCACTGAAGATGTGATCAGCGAATTGTTTACTGAGGCGCCGGATACCTTCATGAACAAAGAAATTACGGGGACGATTTATCGCTTAATTGCAACAGGTTCCTTTATGTTGACAGACACAGGGGTGAGAGGATTTATCCACCGTACAGAACGAAAGGAAGAACCAAGATTGGGATCGACCGTTACAGGCCGCGTGATTGCGGTGAAGGAAGATGGAACTGTGAATGTCTCCCTTCTTCCTAGAAAACAAGATGCGTTATCTATCGATTCAGAAGAAATTTTGACCTATCTAAGAAGCCGGAATGGCGCCATGCCTTACTGGGACAAAAGTGACCCAGAAGATATCCGAGAAAGATTTCAAATGAGCAAAGCTGCCTTTAAACGAGCATTAGGTCATCTGATGAAAAATGATCAAGCCTACCAAAAAGAAGGCTGGACATACGAGAAAAAGTGAGCATTTCCTCACTTTTTTTATTTTTGTTATAAATAATAGGGTTTTTCAGTGAAGAACCTCTTTTTATCATTGAAATAACGCTCCTCAAATCCGATAAGAAAGGAGTAAGGATGATAAAAGGAGTGTGTTTTTGGATGAAAGTGAAGATTTCATTACTTCTGATGGCAGCCATGGTTATAGTGCTCGCCTCATGCAGCAATCAACAGGGAGGACCACCGAAATCAAATGTGAAGCGGATTGGTGTTATGCTGACAGATGGTGGTCTTGGTGATCAATCATTTAACGATTCATCATTTAAAGGATTAGAAAAAGCACGTGACGGGCTTGGCATTGAATTTGATTATAGAGAAATTGCAGAAACTGATACATATGAAAAAGGGCTGACAGAGCTCGTAAAAGATGGCAATGACCTCGTCATTGGTATAGGCTTCAGCGGCCAAGAGGAATTAGAAAAAGTAGCAAAAAAATATCCAAAGAAGCAATTCTTGCTGATTGATGCCGTATCTGAACTGAAAAATATCACCTCAGTGACATTTAGAGAAGAGCAAGGAAGCTATTTAGCTGGAGCACTTGCTGCCATGACAACGAAAAGTGATGTCATTGGTTTTGTTGGCGGCGTCGATGCAGATGTGATCCACCGTTTTGAAAAAGGATTTCAAAAAGGCGCAAAATTTGTGAACCCGAAAATCAAGATATTATCCACCTATGCAGGTACGTTTAGTGACGCAGGCAAAGGCAGTAAAATAGCCAAAGAAATGATCAAAAAGAAAGCAGACGTTTTATATGCGGTAGCAGGCTATACGGGTGTTGGTGTATTAAAAGAAACGCAATCACAGGGCAAATATGCAATCGGTGTGGACAGTGATCAATACTATACAGCTGAAAAAGCCGTCATTTCATCCATGGTCAAAAAAGTCGATGAAGTGGTCTATCAATTCAGCGAAGAGCTTGTAAAGAACAATCAAATTAAAAGCGGTCACATTGTCTATGATTTAAGCAATGACGGAATCGATATGGCAAGAATTCGAGTGCTCAAAGATGCTGAAAAATTGACCAAAAAAATAAATGGACTGAAGCAGACGCTTCTGAAAGAAGAGGGGGCATCATCATGAGCTTAAATGTCAAAATTTTGCTCAACTCACTGATCTCACTTCTTTTAGCGGTTGGTGTCATCGCTTTTATCATTATTAGCATGACAAAGATTCAATCATCAAACGAAACAGAAGTTCAAACCTTACTGAACGTACAAAAAACGAAAGCAAGCTTTGAAAGTGTCGAACAAGCTATGACCAACTATTCGTTGACACTCTCAGATGAACAGCTCGAGGATGTTCAAAACGATATTTCTACAGCAAAAAAGAATGTGCAAACGTTAAACAAAAATGCAGGGAAAATGAATAAAGAAGCATTAACGAGGCTAAATTCAAAGTTTGATACGTGGACCAAAGAAGCGAACAATGCCATTGGTGAAAAAAATGCATCCGATGCAAGACTTGTAGCAGCAAGAATTGATGGTGTCTTAAACGACGTACATACGATGAATAAAAGAGCTCAAGAAGCGTATGAACAAAATTTAGTGAATACAGCAGAAAACGTGCAGTGGATTATCACAAGCGCATCAGTCGCAGCTCTTACACTGATGGTCATTGCCGTCTTTTTGAATATTGGTTTAACGAGATCCATTGTGACACCAATCAAATCACTCTCTTACCGAGCAAAGCAGATAGCAGAAGGAAACCTGGCTGTCGAGCGGATGAACACCCAGCGTAAAGATGAAATTGGCGGCTTAAATGAATCATTCAATCAAATGACAGATCAGCTCATAAGTCTCATTAAAGAAATTAGCAATGTATCAAGTCAAGTGGAGACATTTTCGATCCAGTTAGACGATGAAAACAAAAAGCTGATGGAATCAGCGAATCAAGTGTCTGTATCCACAGACGAGATGGCAAACGGTTCACAAGCCATTTCTGAGGATCTTCAGTATAGCGTTCGTTTAATTGAGAAAATGGATCAGCATGGACGTAAAAATTCGGAGAGATCACATACAGTCATCCGCAGTACAGAGGATGCTATTGAAGCAGTGGAAAGCGGAAAGCACACGTTAACAGAAACAAAAGTAGTGATTGAAAAAAATACACATGCAACAAGACAAATTGAGCAGTCAGCAGGAGAATTTACTCAATACGCAAGTGGAATCTCTGCAATGGCCAAAACGGTCTCTGACATTGCGGGCCAGACAAACCTCCTCTCGCTAAATGCGGCGATTGAAGCGGCAAGAGCAGGAGAAGCTGGAAAAGGCTTTGCTGTTGTAGCAGATGAAATTCGTAAGCTTGCAGATGAATCGTCTAGGGCAACAAGACAAATCTTTGACATGGTCGGTCATATTGAAAGAGGCATTCAGTCCATTAGTCAAACTGTACAAGAAGGAGTGAAACTCTCTCTTCAACAGCAGGATGCGATGGACAAAACCTCACACTCCTTTGAAAATATAGAAACAAAAGCACAGCATATTAAACAAGAAATGGCATTTTTAAATGAACAAATTATTCAATCGACAGAGCTTGGTGGCCAAGTGCTGCATTCAATTGAAAATATTAGTTCCGTTGTAGAAGAAACAGCAGCAGGCAGCGAAGAAATTTCTGCCTCAGCCAATGAACAGCTACAATCGTTCCATCAAATGAACAAACAGGTAGAAGAGCTAATGAGTATGACGACTAGGCTAAATGAAACTGTTCATCGATTTAAGCTTTCATAAGAAAATCACCCTTCCCGTGATGTTGGGGAAGGGTGTTTTTTATTGTTTGCCTGTAAAAAAGATCGCAAGCGTTCCAGGGCCTGAATGGGACCCAACAGCTGCACCGATGATATGAATATCTATTTCATTTGGATGAAATTCTGTTTCAATTAATTGTTTCATTTCTTCCGCAAGTGCAGGATCATCACCATGGCTAATGCCAACTGTTTGGTTTGACCAGTCCGTTCCGCGCTCTTTCATCAGCTCGATAATGCGTCTTAGCAGTTTTTTACGTCCACGAATTTTTTCAAGCGGAATCAGTTTTCCATCCTCTACATGTAAAATGGGTTTAATGCTTAATAGACCACCAACAAATGCGGACGCTTTACTGATTCTTCCGCCTCTTGCTAAATACGATAAATCGTCTACAGTAAAAATATGTTGTAAAGATTCACAAAAATGCTTTACAGACGTTTCAATTTCTTGTATTGTACCGTCAATGGCAAGTGATTGAGCATGTTTGACAGCAAGTCCGTAGCCAAGTGAAGCACATTTAGAATCAATGATTCGCAGATCGAAATCTGGGTATTCTTCCTTCACTTCGTTTGCCATCATCACAGCTGTTTGGTATGTACCTGAAAGCTCTGATGAAAAGGCGACATAAATGGCAGATGTATGGGTTTGTGCGACAGAAACAAAGGCTTCCTTGATCCGGTTTGGTGAAGCCTGTGACGTTTTTGGACTTGCGCCTTGTCTCATCGCATCAAATACTTGTTTAGGTTCAATGGTGATCAAATCCTCAAATTCCTGCTCGCCAAGTAGCACACGCAGCGGAATGAGTGTCATGTTATGTTCATCATAATAAGAAAGAGGCAGATCAGCAGCACTGTCTGCTATGATATGAACAGTCATCAAAATCCCTTCTTTCTAAAAGAAATTAGCCATATTAACATCTTTTTTAGACTAACTATATCATAGAAATCATCTTTTCGTGTTCAAATTCTAAATTTTAGGGAAAACCATTGAGAGAATGGTAAGTGGAGGAATGACAATATGTTTATTGGAGAAGCAAAAAAACTCATTGTCGTCGTCATTGGTGCATTACTTAATGCGATTGGACTGAATTTATTCTTAATCCCAGCTGACGTTTATGCGAGCGGTTTTACAGGGATCGCCCAGCTGTTATCCAGTTTCATTGATCAATATGCGCCATTTTATTTATCAACAGGGATCCTATTATTTATATTAAATATTCCAGTTGGGATTTTAGGCTGGAAGAAAGTTGGCCGCTCCTTCACTTTGTATAGCATTATCAGTGTTGCACTGACAACCATTTTCCTCGGTATTTTACCAGAGACGAGCGTTTCTGAGGATATTTTGTTAAATGCTGTGTTTGGCGGTGTCATTTCTGCACTTGGTATTGGGATGACGCTGAAATACGGAGCATCAACAGGCGGCCTCGACATCCTTGCAATGATCTTAGCAAAATGGAAGGATAAGCCAGTAGGGACATATTTCTTTATTTTAAACGGAATTATCATTTTTACAGCAGGATTATTACAAGGTTGGGAGAAAGCATTATATACGCTTGTCACATTATATGTGACCACAAGGGTCATTGATGCCATCCATACAAGACATGAGAAGCTGACGGCGATGATTGTGACAAAGAAAGCTGATGAGATCAAAGAAGCTATTTATGGAAAAATGGTAAGAGGCATTACGACAGTACCTGCCAAAGGCGCATTTACCAACGAGCAAAAAGAAATGATGGTGATTGTCATTACGAGGTATGAGCTGTATGAACTTGAACAAATTATAAAGGAAGTTGATCCAAAGGCCTTTACAAATATTGTTCAAACAACCAATATTCTTGGATTTTTCAGACGAGATTAAAAGGTGGTTATAAGATGAAAAAAGGTTTTGTGCTTCTTTTCGTTCTATTTGCTTTAGCAGCTTGGGGACAACAAAAAAAGAACGAACCAGACAAGGAGGTATCCGGTCAAATGGGAGAAAAAACAGTTGTACTCACAGTAGACCCCGTCCAAAAAGGTTCTTCGGTTCAATTTAACATGTCACTGAAAAATGAATTAGATCGAGATATTGAATTTACATTTAACACAAGCCAGATATTCGAGCTAAGTGTGTATGACGAAAACGGGAATGAACAATATCGTTACTCGAAAGATCGTATGTTCACACAGGCCATCCAATCTTTTGTGCTTAAGAGAGATGAAACGTATGATTTTCAAGATACTTGGTCAAACGGTGTGAAGCCTGGAATGTATGAAGTGGATGTAACGTTTAAAGGAAAAGCAGAAGGGCTGAAGCAAATCACAGAAAAGACAACGTTCCAAGTAAAATAACCGTGTTGCTTGATGAGAATAAAAAAGCTGTCCTTGACCAGATAGAGGACAGCTTTTTTACGTTAAAGATCATCAAGCAGGTCTTGGAAGGTATGCAACTGGTTTCTTTCTGCATCTGTCGAGTTGGCAAATGCAGATGATACGGCATTTTTTGCTCGCTTTACAGCCTGTTGACGCTCTAACCCAGATGAAAATGAAGAAGTAAGGGCTTCTTCAGTAAATGATTTGGCTTGGTCAAAAAGTTCGTTTCTCACAATGAACCTCCAGAAGCATCAGTCTTCATATCTCGTCTGTCTGCAACTTCTTCAAGTGTAGAACGATAAGGAAAACGCGAGTCATGTAGACTGACTGAATCTTTACCTTGTTGTATAAAGCGTTTCGATTTGCTTCTTTTACCCATTCGGAATCCGCCCCTTTACACAAGCTGACAGGTCAACCTGTCTAACGGTAGTATGCCCGCTTCCTTCGGCTATGTATGAATGGAAAAATTAAAGCGAGAAGTAATTCGTTAGGAATTTTGCAATTCCATCATGTTCATTCGTATCTGTGATTTCATTTGAGACACGTTTTACTGCATCAATCCCGTTTCCCATCGCAACGCCGCATCCAGCAAATTCAAGCATTTCTAAATCATTGTCTTCATCTCCAAATGCCACAATCCGTTCTTGCGGAACGCCATAATAATCACTGATTTTTTGCAGTCCGACGGCTTTGTTCATGCCTGTTTTAATGATTTCGATCACGTGCCACGGAGCAGCCCATCGTCTGTGATCAATTACCTCTGCATGAACATCTGTTAAATAGCTCCGAATGGCTCCGACATCTTCTTCTTTTGCATGAATTAAGACACTCGTCACATTCTCTCCAAGATTGTCCCTAAGGTCTCCAACGGTTACTTTGTTTGCATTCATATTAAATATATCAATGAGCTTTTCATCATGATAATGGAAATACAAATCATCTAACACTTCAGCTAACACATTGTGAACTTTATACTCTTCACTAATATCCACAAGCTGTTTGACGACTTGAAGATTAAGTGATGTGTGAAATCTACCCCATTTTTCATCAAGAGGATGATGGACAAACGCTCCGTTAAAGTTCACAATCGGTGAATCAAGTTGTAATTGTTGATAATAAGGAGAGCTGGAACGAAATGGTCGGCCTGTTGATATACATACATGATGCCCGCTGTCTTTCACTTTTTGAATGACGTCAAGTGTATGCGCAGAAATGGTTTTATCATCTTTTAATAACGTGCCATCCAGGTCAAGTGCGATTAAATAAGGTTTAGTCTCCATAAAATCTCCTTTGATCTGTAAGTGATAGGAGGCCATTAGTGCGGCGCCTCTATCTATAGTGTATCTTTATCACATCTTCATTGTCTACATGTTAAAATAAACAAAGACGGGAATGATAAGGAGGATTCATAGGCTGTGATCAGCATTGATGAGCAAATTGAACACGATATTCCATTTTTACATATCGTAAAAGCTGAAAATAAAGACAAACTGCTGCCACTTGTATTTTTTATTCATGGGTTTACAAGTGCACGCGAGCACAACTTACACTTCGCCTTTCATTTGGCGGAAAAAGGTATGAGAGTCATTTTGCCAGACTGTGCTTATCATGGTGTAAGATCAGAAAATCTTAGCTTAGAGGAATTGGCATCGAAATTTTGGGAAATTGTCCTGAATGAAATTCGTGAAATCGACATACTCAAAACCCGTTTTCAAGAAAAAAATTTGATTGAAGCGGACCTAATAGGCGTTGCTGGTACATCCATGGGAGGCATCACCACCTTTGGCGCACTTGCTAAGCATGATTGGATCAAGGCGGCTGTCAGCCTGATGGGCAGTCCGAAATATACCACTTTTTTTAAGGCGCAAATTATGGACATGCGTCATAAAGGTCTGATGAAAGACATCACGGACGAAAAGGTGCATCAGCAATTAAACGCCCTTCGTCCTTATGATTTAACGCTGCAAACGGATCGATTAAACAAAAGACCACTTTTATTCTGGCATGCGGAAAACGATCCTGTTGTCCCTTATCGCCACGCAAAAGCACTATATGACGAGTTAGCGGCAACCCAATATGAGCAAGACCCGCACCTGATTCGTTTTATCATAGATGAACAAGCAGGCCATAAGGTCACCAGACAAGCGATGTTTGAAACAATTGACTGGTTTGACACACATCTGAAAAGCACAAATATTTAGCCAAAAGAGAAAGTACGTTATACTAGTGGAAAAAGGAGTGGATATCATGGATGAAGCAATGAAAGAAAATATTTTAGGCGCCCTAGAACAGGTGATTGATCCTGAGTTAAATGTTGACATCGTCAACCTTGGACTTGTCTATGATGTCAATTTAGATGAGAATGGAAAAGCAGATATCACGATGACCTTAACATCAATGGGATGTCCTCTTGCACCAATTATCGTAGATGAAGTCAAAAAAGCATTAAGTGACCTGCCTGATGTGAAAGAAACAGAAGTTCACATCGTATGGAATCCGCCTTGGACACGTGACAAAATGTCAAGATACGCAAAAATCGCTCTTGGAATTCAATAACCTGATATGAAGAACGCCTGATATGAGTTTGACTCGTACCAGGTTTTTTTTGTGGAAAATTAAGGTAAGGGAAAAGAATGGCTTGAAATAATAGATGTAATTTTTATAGAACGGAGTATCTATAATGAAAAGAAAATGGGAAGATTCTTTTGTTGGATCAAGTTATTCACAGTTTGGTCTTGCCACGGTCTGTTTGGTTTAAGTGGTGCGTTGATTCATTTATGATTAGGGAAACTCCCTGAAAAACCGACAGGCGTCTCTTTTTAATGATTCTTTCGTTTGGAATGGCTTTTCTTCTGTTACTTTTTCCACATATAACAGAAGTAGAGCAAGTGTATATATGATTAGCTTTCACTTGGTGGTTTCAAAAGCACGGGGAGAAACTGCTCGTCACCGAACTGACAACTGAGAAGAAAAGAATGAAAGAAGTCGGACACTACCATTTTTGGACAGTACTTTATTCATTCATCGCCATTATGCTTGGCGGAATGGATGTTGATTGTTTACCGTTCATTTCATTTTTTATGCAAGCTCCTTATTATATTTATGCAGTGAGCTCATGGACATCAATATCAAAAACGAAAGATAAATCCTCATGTCTCACAAAGATATGAGGATTTTTTGATGAAAAAAAACAAAAACAAATATTAAATATACAATTGAATTAATTTTTATACATGTTATAATGTTAAATAATTTCACAAAGATCAAGAAGGTGTATTCACGTTGAAAATAGGTATTATAGGTGCTACAGGTTACGGTGGTGTGGAATTAATTCGTATCTTAAGACACCATCCACATGTGGAGGAATGTATATTGTATTCATCAAGTGGTGCTGGGCAATCATACATTCAATCTTATCCGCATCTGACAAACATTGAAGATCAAACATTAAAAGCGATTGATCCGGCTGCCATCGTGCCAGAAACAGATGCTGTGTTTTTAGCGACACCAGCAGGCGTATCAAGTGAACTCACGCCAAAGCTCATGAATCAAGGGGTGCCGATCATTGATTTATCAGGTGACTTGCGTATTCAAGATGGAGCAACGTACGAAGCTTGGTATAAACGAAGGGCAGCAGATGAAGCATCCATTCAACAAGCTGTGTACGGTTTATCTGAATTGAATCGGGAAACAATTGAGCAGGCGGAAGTCATTGCAAACCCAGGCTGCTTTCCTACTGCAGTTCTTCTTGGCTTAGCACCGCTAATAAAACAAAATCTAGTCGATGAATCCATGATCATCATCGATGCGAAAACAGGGGTGTCCGGTGCCGGACGTTCTGCTTCACTTGGAACGCATTTTTCAGAACTAAACGACAACTTTAAAATATATAAGGTGAATGAACATCAGCATACACCTGAAATAGAACAAGTATTAAGAGAATGGAATCCGCAAACGGCGAACATCACATTTTCAACGCATCTTGTCCCGATGACAAGAGGAATTATGGCGACGATGTATACACAATTGAAATCAGATGTCACAAAAGAAGAATTGATGAAGCGTATGAACGGCTTTTATGAAGATTCCTATTTTGTAAGAGTCAGAGATCATGGAGTGTATCCACAAACAAAAGAAGTATATGGCAGTAACTTCTGTGACATTGGCTTTCATTTAGATGAGCGAACAGGTAGATTGACCATCGTGTCCGTCATAGACAATCTAATGAAAGGCGCGGCCGGCCAAGCGGTTCAAAACTTCAACATCATCAAAGGCTTACATGAAGAGGCGGGTCTCACAATGACACCTCTTTATCCATAAGAACAGGGGAGACAACAAACATGATCGAATTAAATGAAAAAAGCATTATCAAAATAGACGGGGACGTATCATCACCAAAAGGCTTTGAAGCAAAGGGGATTCACATTGGATTACGCTATTCTAAAAAAGACCTGGGCTTGATCGTTAGTGAAGTACCAGCAGCGAGTGCAGCTGTATACACACAAAGTCACTTTCAAGCTGCGCCTCTACAAGTTACACAAAAAAGCTTGAAGAAGATAGGGCAATTAAAAGGTGTGATTGTCAATAGTGCTATCGCCAATGCATGTACCGGTGAGCAGGGATTGAAGGATGCATACGAGATGCAGGCAGCCTGTGCAGACATGTTAGGGATAGCGCCTGATTACATTGCTGTTTCTTCTACTGGTGTCATCGGAGAATGTCTGGATATGGATAAAATCAAAAAAGGCATCACTCAGCTGAAAGAAGCAAAAGCAGAAAAGGGCCATTTTGAAGAGGCGATTTTAACGACTGATACGGTCATTAAAAATACAACATACACCCTTACGATAGACGGCCAAAACATCCTGATTTCTGGCGCAGCGAAAGGCTCTGGCATGATTCATCCGAACATGGCTACCATGCTTGGCTTTCTCACAACAGATGCAAATGTCGAACAGGAAGCCTTACAAAATGCGCTTCGTGACATTACAGACGTGACCTTTAATCAAATTACTGTCGATGGAGAAACATCGACAAATGATATGGTACTTGTGATGGCAAATGGAATGGCAAAAAATGATGTGCTGAATGAAGAGCATCCAGAATGGCCATTGTTTAAAGAAGGCTTAAAACTAGCTTGTGAGGATTTAGCGAAAGAGATTGCAAGAGATGGAGAAGGGGCAACCAAATTAATCGAAGCAAAAGTCGTTGGCGCTAAAAATAACTTAGAAGCAGGCATCATTGCGAAAAAAATCGTTGGTTCAAGTCTTGTGAAAACAGCCGTATATGGAACAGACGCAAACTGGGGCCGGATCATCGGAGCGATCGGTCATAGCGCAGCTTCCGTTTCACCCGAAGAGGTTGAAGTCTATTTAGGCGGACAATGTCTGTTTAAACAGAATGAACCGCAGCCTTTCTCAGAAGAGGAAGCAAAAGTGTATCTAGAGCAGGATGAAATCACGATTTTGATTCAAATGAATGAAGGGGAAGGTGAAGCGGCAGCATGGGGCTGTGACCTTACCTATGATTACGTGAAAATTAATGCGAGCTATCGCACATAATGAAGGGGAGAGTCATGGATAAAACGATCGTGTTCAAGTGTGGAGGTAGTGTCATTCGAGAGCTTTCAGAAACCTTTTATGAAAATGTCTGCTCACTTCAAGCTGCTGGATTTAAACTAGCGATCGTACATGGAGGAGGTCCTGAAATCACCAACATGCTGCAAAAATTAGAAGTGAAAACGGAATTTGTTGATGGACAGCGTAAAACAACGAAGCCTGTGTTAGAGGTAGCCGAAATGGTCCTCTCGGGAACGATCAATAAATACTTCGTTTCAGAGTTAGCAAAGCATGACATTTCGTCTGTCGGCGTATCTGGAAAAGATGGACAGATGCTTGTAGCCGATTTTCTCAATCAAGACGTGTACGGGTATGTTGGTGAAATCAAAGAAGTCAATCCTGAGATGGCAGAAGCATTAATGGATAAACAATTCATTCCGGTCATTGCACCGCTATCTATGACGGAAGAGTGCCAAACCTTAAATGTGAATGCCGATTTAGTAGCATCAGCTGTCGCAGGAGCCATGAAAGCCGATAAGCTTATGTTTGTCACAGATGTTGAAGGCATATTAAAAAATGGTAAGCTGCTAGACGTCGTCATAGAACAAGAAGCTTTAGCACTCATTGATGAAGGAATTATTTCCGGGGGAATGATTCCAAAAGTACAATCAGCTTTAAGTGCTTTATCAGGAGATGTGGATGAAGTCATGATCGTAAATGGAAAAGGCAGTATATTGACAGGGGAAACCTTTAAAGGAACACGAATTGTGAAACAAAAGGAGGCGGTCCTATGAGTCATCTCTTTCAAACATATGGCCGGTGGAATGTTGAAATTAAAGAGGCAGCAGGTTCTTGGGCAGTCGATACAAATGGGAAAAAGTATTTAGACTTTATTCAAGGCATTGCGGTCACAAATTTAGGTCACAATCATTCAAAGGTGAATCAAGCCATCAAGGAACAGCTTGATCAAGTCTGGCATGTATCGAACCTATTTGAAAATGGACTTCAAGAAAAAGCAGCGGAAAAGCTGGCAGCAAACAGTTCAGGGGATCTCGTATTTTTCTGCAATAGCGGGGCTGAGGCAAATGAAGGTGCCATAAAATTAGCGCGTAAAGCCACAGGGAAAACAAATATTCTGACATTTTTGCACTCTTTCCATGGGCGTACGTATGCTGGTATGGCTGCCACAGGTCAAGATAAAATCAAAACCGGTTTTGGACCGATGCTAAAAGGCTTTCATTATGTACCGTTTAATGACCCTGAAGCCATATCAGCGTGTGAAGTCGAGGATGTTGCCGCAGTCATGCTGGAAGTTGTACAAGGTGAGGGGGGAGTGAATCCAGCTACAACAGAATTTCTAAAAGCAGTTCAAGCGTTTTGTGAAAAGCATCAAGCACTTCTCATCGTAGATGAAATCCAAACGGGCATTGGACGCACAGGCACAGCATTTGCATACGAGCAAGCGGGACTTGATCCTGATATTATCTCAGCAGCAAAAGGACTAGGAAATGGCTTCCCAGTCGGTGCGGTTATAGGAAAAAAAGTTTTAGGAGACGCATTCTCACCAGGTTCACACGGAACAACATTTGGTGGAAATATGCTCGCCATGTCAGCTGTGAACGCAACTCTTGATGTAATATTCAAAGAAGACTTTCTTTCAGCAGTCAAAGAAAAGGGTGCTTACCTTTTAACAAAACTGCAAGATGTCAAACAGTTGAACAGCGTAAAAGAAGTACGAGGAAAAGGATTAATGGCAGGGATCGAGTGTCATCAGCCAGTCGGTGATTACATCACAGCTCTTAGAGAGCAAGGTTTGCTCGTACTTCCAGCTGGTCCAAATGTTATTCGATTATTACCTCCTCTAAATGTGAAGAAAGCAGAGTTGGATCAAGCGATAAAAGCGATTATTCAAGTTTTAGCAAATGAAAAGGTGACGGTGTAATTTTTTTACACCAGAACGCATAAAAACGCATTTATATAATTAATTATTCAATTTGGGGTGACACACAAGCATGAAAGGTTATTTAAATTTTTTCCAGAACTGAAAGAACAATCGACTGAACAATTGGTTGAATTAATCAAAACACTAGACGATCGTCGTTTTTTCGCTGTCATGGCTTCTTTTCAGACAAGAAACGGTTGAACGATTCATCAAATGACGAAAAATGATCTATTTTTCTTACATGTGTTCAAGCATATGACTTTGCCGCTTCATTTTAAATAGTCGATACATGTGCTGCGGAATTCGATGCGAAAACGAATTACTTCTATTCCCCGTATTTTGGAAAAGTAATAGAGAGCATCAACAGAAAACAAAGCAGCGTGCATTGATCATTGGATATGGTCCGGTTCGCGAATTGGGCAAGGGGTCGAGTTTGATTATAGTGCGGTTCATGGGGTTCTCACCCTGCAGAAGCATGGATTTGAAACAATCATGATGAACAACAATCCAGAAACAGTAAGTACTGACTATGAGATTGTCGATCGCTTATATTTTGAGCCAATTATAATAGAGCATATTTTAAACGTTGTAGAAGCGATCAAACAGCGATCAACGCTGCAGAAGGTTTAGAAAAAGCCGACGTCCTTTGACACACTAGATGCTTTAGAAGATCGTGATTTATTCTATCAGCTTTTTGATGAACTGAACCTTCCTCAAATCCCTTCACATTCATTTAGGGGATGATAAAGAGGCAAAAGAGCAGTGTAAAAGCCCTCACACAAGGTGTTCAAGTACTAACCGAATATGAAACAGCTCAAGCATTCAAGGGAAAGATGGAGATGTGTCACCAGTATCTCTTCATGAATTATATAAAAAGGGAGTGACGGCATGAGTCAAGTTGACGTGAAACTTTCATTATATGGAAAAGACTTTTTATCGTTAAAAGATTTCTCTATCAATGACATTGCTTGCTTAATTGAAAAAGCGGAAGAAATGAAACAGAAGCCATATCAAGATTTATTCAAAGGGAAAACGTTAGCGATGATCTTTGAAAAATCTTCAACTAGAACCCGTGTGTCGTTTGAAGCGGGAATGACGCAGCTAGGGGGACATGCGCTCTTCCTCAGCTCAACCGATTTGCAAATTGGCAGAGGAGAAGCCATTAGTGATACAGCGCAGGTATTGTCTGGTTACGTAGATGGCATTATGATTCGGACCTTTGAACATGAGAAGGTAGAGGAACTTGCAAAATATGCGTCCATTCCTGTTATCAACGGATTGACTGATTACTCACACCCATGTCAGGCACTTGCTGATTTATTGACCATTAAAGAAGCAAAAGGGATATTAAAAGGAGTCAAAGTGGCGTATATCGGTGATGGAAATAACGTGGCTCACTCCCTAATGGTCGGCTGTTCGCAGCTAGGCTGTGATATTGCTGTCGCATCACCAAAAGGCTATGAACCACTTCAAGAAGTCACCGACACAGCACGTGAGTTTGCAAAACAATCAGGCGCAGAAGTGATCGTCACCACAGATCCTGTAGCCGCTGTTCAACAGGCTGATGTCATTTATTCAGATGTATTTACAAGCATGGGGCAGGAAGCTGAAACCGAGAAACGTCTGGCTGAATTTAAAGAATATCAAGTCAATGATGATCTTATGCGTTATGCATCAAAGGATTATATCTTTCTTCATTGTCTGCCTGCACACCGCGGAGAAGAAGTGACAACTGACATTATTGACGGACCACATTCAAAAGTATTTCAGCAGGCAGAAAATCGTCTGCATGTGCAAAAAGCGTTAATTAAAGAGCTCATGTATCAAATGAAATAAGCCATATTTGTCCCCAACTCGTATGAGTAGGGATTTTTTGCATAAAGGATTGGAGAAGCAAGTGACGGGACATAATAGTATCAATCAAGAAAGGAGGATGGAAATGGGTCAGAGGAATCAGTTTAAATCAGGGAATAAAGCACCAAATAACGGTGTCTATGTCGAGATCGGCGAAACTGGAAGTATGGTGAAAGATCCTTTAAAGATTAAGCTCAAAGCAGGCGACGTCTTTCCGGATAACTCGAACCATAACCGCGTTTGGACCTACCAAAGAAAGCCATAAGCAATTGACTAAGAGTCGGTATGAATAAGTCTTTAGAGGCATGTGTCATGCCTCTTTTTTCTTTATAATAAAAAACAATAAGTTCAAATTTTCAAACAAATAGTATGAAAACAAGAAAACTTAAGGTGAAATATGTAATTGTAGAACAGTTGAAAGGATTTGTGTATGGAAAAGACGAATCTCAGTGAAAGTGTTTGGAATAAACGCTTCACCTCATTATTCATATCAAGACTCATTAAAAATACAGGAGAAAGCTTTGCCTTTACATCCGTTCTTTGGCTATTAATTTTAAGAGGGGATGGTGCGCTCGGTACAGGACTTCTTCTAGCAGTTACAGTTCTTCCTTCATCATTGTTAGCCCCAATACTAGGACCTCTTATGAAAAAGCACCATTTGTCTAAATGGATGTTCGCTTCAGACGTCGTTCGAGCAACAATTGTACTCATTATTCCGCTATTGCACTTTTCAAATTTATTGCCCCTTTGGTTATTGATCTCATTAATGGTTATTCAATCGGCAACAGGTGCAGCGTATAACCCAGCTTCTGTGGCGATTTTACCACAGATTGTTCCGAAGCATCTCATTCAAAAAGCAAATGCAATCCTGCAATCTTCTTTTGAAATTGTCGCACTTGCCGCAGTGATGGTGGCTGGCCTTTTGGTCAAATTAATTGGACCTGCGGATACTCTGCTGATTACAACAGCCTTATTTATCATATCTGGCCTGTTTATAATAGGCGTTAAACTAAAGAAGACAGAAGAAGAGAAAGCAGCGGGGATTAAACAAGTAAAGAATACATATCTGTATAACTTAAAAAGAGGCTTTCTTGTTGTCAGAAATCATCACATTTTATTTGCGCTGACGCTTTATTGTGTTCTGATGAATGTCGCAGCAGCCCCATGGCAGGCCCTATCCGCTGTATACGTAGCAGAAGCGCTGCTAAGTGATTCAATGGTTTACTCCATTTTAAGAGGTGTTGCCGCCGTCGGAGCCTTTATGATGGGTTTTGCTCTTGCCAAGGTAAAAATTAAAAGATTTGGTTTGTTCTTTATAGTCGCTGGAATGATTGAAGGGGGAGCGTTCTTTATCACAGGAATGAGCACATGGCTGCCCATAGTTCTTCTTGCTTCCTTTATGTTCGGCGCCGCCGTCAGTGCCATTAATGTACCGGAAATGGTCATTATTCAAACGTCTGTTGACCAAGAGGATCAGCCCCAAGTATATGCCGTGATCAATGCGTCATCCAATGTCTTTCTTCCGCTTGCGGCTGTCGTATCGGGTGTCCTAGCAGAAAAATTTGGAGCTGGACCTGTCATTGCTGGTGGAGGGGTGCTTGAAATTTTATCGGGCATCGCGATCTTCCTATTTACAGGGCTGGCGAAAAGCCATTTGACGGCTGAAAAACAGAAGTCTGAAACGGTTGAGGCGTAAACCAATAAAAAAACCCCCCTGTCTAAAATAACAGGGGGGTTTAGCGTGAAGACAAACCTTCACATTCGCCTGCAGTCTTGTGTGCATGTACTCACAAAGGGTTAAATTCGCTCCGCTCCTTGACCATACAGATCAAATTAACTCTTTGTCAGCAAGCGTTTCTTACGTATTAAGAGCGTTTAGTTGAACTTTCTGTTTCTTTCATTGGACTTACTTCAGCAAAGATGAATAAAATAACCGTAAACACAACTGCAAGAATGGAAGTCAACGTAAAATCATAAACAGCTCCATTCATAGATGCAACGATGTAACCTGCCATATGTGTCAGCAGAAAAGTCCAAATGAGGGTGATAAAATAACGCATAATCCCACCGTCCTTAATGTAACAATCTATTGACTATCATACCATATATGCGAGTCAAGGGAAAAGACTGTTTTCTGCCTTTATGTGACCATTTTGAGACCTTCTGCTATAAAAATAAAAAGAATTCTTCTGTCTTTAGGGGATTTCCTTATTCCTACGAGAGTGATTGTTCATATCATAGAAAGCAGAAGCACTGAAAGGAGGCTGGCCATATGGGTGTTAGCAAACGTTTTATCCAGCTTGGTTCCCAGTGGAGCGTCATTCACCTTCCTCAAAAACCAAATGGCTTTGGCATTCTGATCCTCGGTGACCGAAATCATTTTGTGCAGGAAAATACATCATTCTGGCTTCAGCATTATGGAAGAAACCAGCTTTTAACTGCCTTAAAGGATGAAGGATATACATTGTTTAATAGTCATCTTCATGGGAATCACTGGGGATGCGAAGATGCTGTTTTTAGTGCAAAGCAGCTCGTTCATCACACATTAAAACAAGAAATATTAAACCGAGAAATTCATGTGCTAGCAGAGGGGATGGGAGCACTTGTGGCCATGAGCCTGGCCGAAGAGATGCCAGAAGTATTAAGGTCCATTGCGATGCTGAATCCATGTTTGAACCTTTATGCACAAAGAGAAAGAGAAAAAGAACACAAATTCTTCTACAAACAACTGATCAAAGAGTTAGCACAGAGCTATAGATGCTCTGAACAGGAAGCGGAAACGTATCCATTCCCTTCTTGTCCCGTTCATTTAACTCATGTACCGATTCATATATGGCAAAGACTAAACGGAGCGCCATACGCATATGAACTTCACGCAAAGCCTTTTATCGATCAACATATGATGAATCCGGAACATTGTCAGATAGATCTCACCTTGCATATGTTTGATCACCCACGAAGAATCTTTCAGTCCATTCACAAGTTTCATAAATCGCATGAAAGAGAATTGTAATGAATAGAATGATAACAGCCCTTCATGGAAAGGGCTCTTCTTTTTATTCGATATGCTGAAAAAGGGGACATGAACATGGAAACAGGACTTATCATAGGTGCAGATGAATTTTTTGGCCTGACACTTTGTGAACATATGATGAAAGAGGGCATTCAAGTGGACATTACGTGTCCTCACGATCAGGCAGAAGAGCAAAAGATGCTATTAGAAGAGCGGATGATGTGGCTCGGCAGAAATGATCTCGTTCGTTTCATTGACCTTGAGGACAGTAAAGAGACGTATGACTTAATTTTTATTCAATCAGAGGAAGCAAATAAAAGGCAGACAGACCTTAAAGCGAAACATGGAATGTACCGATTACTTTTTGAAGAACTAGAAAAAGAGCCGTTCAAACAGAACGTACCAGCAATAATCCTTCCTCGCATGTTCGGACCATGGACACTTGATCATGGAAGAAGAACAAGGAATGATCACTCCTTTTTTGTAGAAGATGCCGCAAAGGATCTCTTGAAGTGGGTCTCGTGTTCCAATCAAAGGCAGGATATGCGGCATCAATTAAAGGTAGAAAGACAAACAGATGATAAACAAGCAGAAAAAATGATCGTAGATTGGAAAAGACAAAACTCAACATTTTTCGACAAAAAGGAAGAATGATCTTCCATCTTATCTTTTTTCAGTATAAAATAAACTTATATTTAACATACAGGTTCATGCTTGGATGTTGCAAAGGGAGTTGAACATGGCATGAGGTACCGACGGCTTGTCATGATCTTTTCGTTCCTTCTTCTATTATCCGCCTGCTCACAGGCGCCTTTAAAAGGACATATTGAGAAGGTGGGTTTACTCGTCCCCGATACGATTAATGATCAAGTTTGGGGAACGAAAGGTTATAAAGGCTTATTGAATATCCAATCAACATTTGGTGTAGATGTTTATTATAAGGAAGGAATGGTCGACAAGGAGAAAATCGTTGATGCCATTGAAGAATTCCATAAAAAACGAGTCAATTTGATTATCGGCCATGGCAATAAATACAGCGAAATTTTTAACTTGATCAGTGAAGATTATCCAAAAACACAATTTATTACGATCAATGGAGGCAAGCCCCAGGCTGACAATGTCACAAATGTGACGTTTAAAGGAGAAGCAATGGGCTTTTTCGGAGGCATGACAGCAGCACATATGTCAAAAACAAAAAAGATTGGTATTCTTGCTACATATAATTGGCAAGGCGAAGTAAACGGCTTTATCAAAGGTGCAAAATATCAAGACGAACATGTGCAAGTGCTAGCGGAATTTGTCGAAAACTGGGATGATGTTGACAAAGCCGTTGATCTCTATCAAAAATTGAAAAAACAGGGCGTAGATGTTGTTTATCCAGCAGGCGATGGTTATAATATCCCTGTGATTGAACAAATCAAAGCCGATCATTTATCAGCTATCGGGTATGTCACCGATCAATCCAACCTCGGCAGCCATACCGTCTTAACCAGCACAGTCCAGCATGTAGATAAAGCGTACAGTATCATTGCAAAGAAGTTTAATGAAGGAAAGCTAAACAAACAAGGTGAGTACTCCTTTGACTTTAAAGAAGGAGTGATCGAGATGGGGAAATTTAGCTCAACCGTTGATCGGGCTTTTGTGAAAGACATTGAAACTGATATTTCGTATTATAAAAAAACAGGCAAACTGCCAAATGAAAAGTGAGGATATTGAACATGCAGCACGAAAAATCGATGGAGTTTTTACAAATTGCTATGAAGTATTTCCCGCAAGCAAAAGAAGAGTTAGATAAAGCAGGGATTGAGCTTGATCCAGAAGCGCTTCAGCCGCTTCTATCATTGTTTACATCTGTCATGCAAGAGGCATATGAGCTTGGAAAAGCAGATGCAGAATCAGAAAAAGCCACAGAGTAGTGGCTTTTTTTTATGATAATTTTTTCTTGAAGGCACTAATCATAGGGCCGACATCTTTAAATACAGGCTTCAGCTCGTCAATCGAGTTCATAATGTTCCCAATCTGATTCATGACATGCATATAGTCGATTGAGTCATCACTTGAAGATGTATCTTCACGTTCCTCCTTTGTTTCTGATTTGTTTTTTTCCTTTTCCTTTTCTAGTGGCTGGCCAAACATCATCGCCGAGAAAATATCCTTTTGAGCCATATCGCATTTTCCTTTCTACTATTGGTATATCATTAATCTATGAAAAAAGTGAGAAGAAAGGTTAGACGTTTGTATTGCCAAGGAGAAAAAAATAAGGTAAAATTAGTACCAGATACTAATATAAGATCACAATATCACATGCTCGTATGAGTAAAAGGAGTCTTATTCAATGAATGCTGGAATTATTGGCCTTGGCCGCTATATACCTGAAAAAGTATTAACAAATCTTGATTTAGAAAAAATGGTTGAAACTTCTGACGAGTGGATTCGTACTAGGACAGGTATAGAAGAAAGAAGAATTGCATCTGATGATGTCAATACATCTCATATGGCTTTTGCTGCTGCAAAAAAAGCATTAGCGGACGCCGATGTTGCTGCAGAAGATCTTGATATGATTCTTGTGGCGACCGTTACGCCAGATCAAGCATTTCCGACAGTCGCTTGTATGATTCAAGAACAGCTCGGTGCACATAAAGCATGTGCAATGGATATTAGCGCTGCTTGTGCTGGCTTTATGTATGGGCTTGTTACTGGAAAACAATTTATCGAATCAGGAACTTACAAGCACGTGCTCATCGTTGGCGTTGAAAAGCTTTCTCGCATTACCGATTGGGATGATCGCAATACAGCTGTTTTGTTCGGAGATGGAGCAGGTGCCGCTGTGTTAGGACCAGTCAGCGAAGGGAAAGGAATTCTATCATTTGAGCTTGGAGCAGATGGAAGCGGCGGGAAGCACTTGTACTTAGATGAAAAAGATCATACAATCATGAATGGACGAGAAGTATTTAAATTTGCTGTGAGACAGATGGGCGAGTCAAGTGTAAACGTCATCGAAAAAGCTGGACTATCTAAAGAAGACGTTGATTTCTTGATCCCGCATCAAGCAAATATTCGTATTATGGAAGCAGCACGCGAACGCTTAGAGCTGCCCGTCGAAAAAATGTCGAAGACTGTCCATAAATATGGAAACACATCAGCAGCATCCATTCCAATTTCACTATGTGAAGAAATCGAAGCCGGAAAGATTCATGACGGCGATGTGATAGTAATGGTTGGTTTTGGTGGCGGATTAACGTGGGGCGCAATCGTTATGCGATGGGGCCGATAAAAGAGTGAGGTGCACAAATTAATGGATAAAAAACGAGTAGTTGTTACAGGATTAGGTGCTTTGACACCTCTTGGCAACAATGTAGAGACAACATGGAAAAATGCTGTAGCAGGTGTATCAGGTGTTGGACCTATCACACGTGTCGATTCAAGTGAGTATACCGCAAAAGTAGCTGCAGAACTAAAAGATTTTAACATAGAAGATTACATGGAAAAAAAAGAAGCGAGAAAAATGGCACGCTTCACTCAATATGCAGTCGTAGCTGCTCAACAGGCTTTAGAAGATTCACGCCTGGAAATTACAGATGAAATTGCACCGCGTGTTGGTGTATGGGTTGGATCTGGTATTGGCGGACTTGAAACATTTGAAGAGCAGTTTGAAGTGTATTCAAATAAAGGGGCAAGACGCGTAAGCCCATTTTTTGTCCCAATGATGATTCCAGATATGGCGACAGGACAAATCTCGATTGCCCTTGGCGCAAAAGGTGTCAACTCTTGTACAGTCACAGCATGTGCAACAGGTACAAACTCAATCGGTGATGCATTTAAAGTCATTCAGCGCGGAGATGCTGATGCAATGATCACAGGTGGAACAGAAGCGCCATTAACTAAAATGTCGTTTGCAGGTTTCTGTGCGAACAAAGCCCTTTCGACAAATCCTGATCCAGACACAGCAAGCCGTCCATTTGATAAAAACCGTGACGGGTTTGTGATGGGTGAGGGAGCAGGGATTATTGTTCTTGAAGAATTAGAGCATGCATTAAAGCGCGGTGCGACGATTTATGCAGAAATCGTTGGATACGGTTCAACTGGAGATGCATACCATATTACAGCTCCAGCTCCAAACGGAGAAGGCGGTGTTCGTGCGATGAAAGAAGCGATTCGAGATGCAGGTTTGACTGTGGAAGAAATTGATTATATCAATGCCCACGGAACAAGCACGCCTTATAATGATAAATTTGAAACAATGGCGATGAAAGAAGTGTTCGGAGAGCATGCGAATCAGCTTGCAATCAGTTCAACAAAATCAATGACAGGTCACTTACTTGGTGCAGCAGGTGGAGTAGAAGCGATTTTCTCTGTTTTGGCGATTAAAGACAGTGTCATTCCGCCAACGATTAATCTTGAAACACCCGATGAGGAATGTGATCTTGATTATGTAGCAAACGAAGCACGTTCAAAAGAAGTACAGGTTGCTTTGAGTAACTCACTTGGTTTTGGCGGGCACAATGCGACAATTATCTTCAAAAAATACGAAGCGTAACATTTCCTGAAAAGGCGGCGATCGATAATCAGATCGCCGCCTTTTTGCATAGGATAAAAATGGAGGTGTTAAACAGAATGGGTCTGGTCAATACACAATATCTCATCCATCAATCTGCATCATTTCAGAAACTTGCGGTACGATTTGTTCCTTATTTTAAAGGAGCAACGGAAAAAGAATGGTCCTCTATTCTCTCCCATTTACAGAATCATGGGATGGTGAGATCTTGGAATGCGTGTCAGGAAATGATCGACAAGCTCAAAGATAAAGGGTACTTTCAGCTCGTCATGAAAGAATACCAAACGCTGCAAAAACAGTGGGGTGGCCCAGACGTCCCTGTGTTTATTTTGCCTGTCAATGAGAGCAGTAAAGAGATCAGAGAGGACTTTTATTATCAATCCGGCGTGGCATTTGACGACAAGATCTTTCTCTTCATATCGCCGCATACTCCGAAAGAGCGTATTGGTACATTAATGACACATGAATATCATCATGTATGCAGGTTGCATTTTCTCACGAAAGAAGAAAATGATTTTACATTCCTTGATACAATCATGATGGAAGGATTGGCTGAATATGCTGTGTATCATAGATTTGGAGAAAGCTATATAGCAAAATGGGCTAAATTATATGACGAATCGCAGCTAGAACGCATGTACAAGAAATGGGTATCCAGTCACCTTCATAAGAAAGTCCAGGACGACGAAAGACTGATACAGAACCTCCTTTATGGAAAAGGGAACTACCCCAAAATGCTTGGTTACGCCACTGGGTTTCATATCGTGAAAAAGTATTTCGATGAGCACAGAATCAGCGAGGAGTCTATGATTGCAGAGCCAGCCGAAACCTTTTTAAAAATGATAGAATCTAAAAGTTTATAATTAACATAAAAGGAGACATATTGAAAATTCATTAAATACTTCTTGATTTCGTCATGCTGATGTAATAAAAAATAATTATAAATTCAGATAATTATTTTTTATTCTAAAAACACAGAATATTTTGATTTTGTTTCTATTGATCTATGGAGAAAGGAACGAATGAATGAGCACACTACATGAAGTGCAAAACTTAAAAACTTATTTTTTTCGGAAAAAGCAACCGATACGCGCTGTTGATGGTGTTGATTTTAGCATCAACAGAGGAGAAACTGTCGCATTAGTCGGTGAGTCTTGATCTGGCAAAAGCATTACGTCCTTATCCATTATGGGTCTGATTAATGGGACTGGTGGAAAAATTATGGACGGCTCCATTAAGCTTGATGGAAAAGACCTTGTTACATATGGTGAAAAGGAATTATGCAGTATTCGCGGTAATGACGTATCCATGATCTTTCAGGAACCCATGCCTCACTTAATCCCGTTTTAACCATCGGGGAACAAATAACTGAAATCCTCATCTATCACAAAAAACTTTCAAAAAAAGAAGCCACCAGAAAAGCGATTGACCTGCTGAAGCTTGTTGGTTTTTCTCGCCCAGAACAAATCATCAAAAATTATCCGCACCGTTTATCCGGCGGCATGCGTCAACGAGTTATAATTGCCATTGCGCTAAGCTGCGATCCAAAGCTTCTCATTGCAGATGAACCGACAACGGCACTAGATGTGACCATTCAAGCGCAGGTGCTTACCTTGATGAAAGATTTATGTTCTACATTTGGTACATCCATTCTCCTCATAACACACGATTTAGGTGTCGTATCTGAAGTAGCAGATCGAGTGATTGTCATGTACTGCGGACAGGTTGTTGAAAATGGGACCGTCGAAGAGTTATTTGATCAGCCGCTTCATCCTTACACAGAAGGGTTGCTTGAATCGATTCCTGTCATTTGGAAGTAATTCCTATATAAAGATGAAGGAAGATTATACTAAGTTAATTTTCAAAAGAAAGAAATTGTATAAAAAATGCAAAATATCATATCTTTATTTACTAAAAATTAACGATATGGTAGAGTAATATATGGATATTCTTCATAATCTACCCATAAAAAGGTAGCACATTACTTTCCTCAAAGAGTAACACAACATTTTATCTTCTTATTTTTACAATTTATATCACATTTATTTCTCTAATTCATTATTGATATCTCTCAATCAATGACTTTTTTCTTGAAAACAATCCCTATTTAGAAAAAATAATTTGTGTGATTCATTTTATTAAGTATAGAGAGGTGAGGAATTTTGGTATGATCAAAAACTTAAAATTCAAGTATATAGAAGCAGGCGAATTTCATTTTGGAACAGAGTGGAACAAAGAAAAGTTTATAAACATGGTAAATAATTATAATGTTCCGCTTGAATGGTTATTAAAAGAAGTTCCTCAGAAAAAAGTTTATTTAAATGATTATTGGATTTCTGAAACTCCAGTTACGATTGGAATGATGAAAGAATTTTATCAAAATAATCCACATGTGCAAATGCCCTTAGTCATAAAAAAACATATAAATAATAACGAATTAGATTTCCCAGCATATCACATTAATTTTGAAGATGCGTTGATGTTTTGTTACTGGGCTTCAGAAACCATGGGAGAGTGTATAGATCTTCCAACTGAACCAGAGTGGGAAAAAGTCGCTAGAGGAAGTTGGGATGATAGAGAATTTCCATGGGGCGATGAGATAATTGAGAATGTAAATATAAAAGGTCAATACAATTCTTTGCCTATCCCAGTAAAGAACATAATGGAAAATAGATCTCCCTATGGGGTTTATGATCTTTCTGGAAATATAGAAGAGTGGACTAGAAGTTACAATCGACCTTATTTAGGTTCGCCCTTAAAATATTCTAAATTATTAAATTACCATATTTTGAGAGGTGGGACGTGTGAACATGGATTAGATTTAGCTAGATGTTCAAGAAGACACGGAAATATTCCCAGTTTATTTAGAGGATTCAGAATTGTAAAAAGGAAAGAGTTTAATATATTTCAGAATGATATATATTCTGAGTATTCGGAAATTAATGAAGGTGATTTTCTATTAGCAAGAACTTCAAAGTTAGACCATCAAAACCTGATCGTTGATATAGATTTAAATAAAAAAGCTTATTTGGACATTCAAACATGTCAATCCAATGAAATAAAATTATTCAAAGGTTTTTCCAATCCAGGTTCAGAAATTTTGGTTCAATTTGAAGGAGATGTTGGAGGTCAATTAAAAGTAAGAAAACCTTCATTATCTGAATTGGATTCTTTATTAAGAAAACTTAGATGTTAATAAAATAATTCAATAGGAAACAACTTACAAATGGGATTTACAAAAAATAAAGTGAGGAGAACAAAATTGAAAAATTAAAAATCATACCCTAAAAAAGAAATATATGTACCTTTTCGGGCCTATTGAATTGCCTATTAATTTAAATGGAGAAATTATTATTTTTAATTGGTATACCTGGTTTGTACATAATGAAAAATGGTCCTTAAATAAAACTCTGGAAAAATTACCGAGCCTATCTCAAAACGAATCTCAACAAAGCACTGTTTTGATATACGGAGACTTTGAAAACTCAGAAATGGCAAAAGTTAGATTACACAGTATCTGTCACACTGGAGATATTTTTGGAAGTGAAAAATGTGACTGTGGAATTCAGTTAAAACTGTCACTACAAAAAATTTATCAAGCTGGAACAGGTGCATTATTTTATTTATCAAATCATGAAGGAAGAGGGATAGGTCTATTTAGTAAATCAATGACCTATGTTTTACAGCAGAAAGGTTACACCACGTTAGAAGCTAATTTGTTACTGGGGTATAAAGAAGAATGTAGAGATTATGAAGAAACTTCATATTTATTAAAAACCTTAAGAAATAAGCCAATCATTCTATTGACGAATAATCCTGATAAAATAAATAATTTGAAACAAAGTGGAATTGCGATAGAGAGCTGTGAAAATGTGATTGGTGAAGTTAATCAATTTAACATTAAATATTTAGAAACAAAGGTAAATGATATGAATCATTCTTTTAAATTAGTAAAGGAGGATGAAAAATGCATACAGGGCCATTAAGAGCAATAGTAATTGATCAAACAGGGAAGTATGCATACACTGGCGGCTATGATAAAAGAGTTTACAAATGGGATTTAAATAGTGGATCCTCATATCTTCTTACTGAACACGAGCATTTAGTCGGAGGATTAACACTAAGTAAAAATGGAGGATATTTACTCACATCCTCTTCTGATTATTCTATGAAATTGATTGATACTAAGACTGAATCAGTAATAAAAACTTTTTTAGGTCATACTGATGACATCGAATATGCAATTTTCGCAGAGGACGATCAATATATTATATCTACATCATTACAACATGATGGCAGAGTTTTAGTGTGGAATGTTGAAAACGGTAATATTATTCGTGAATTTAATGAACATAAAAGCAGTGTCAAATCTGTATGGTCATTTAACAATAAAGTTTTTTCCTGTGATAATAACGGGAATGTTTTGGTGTGGAATTTAATTACTGGGGAAGTGCTCGATAATTTAGGTCCATATACTTGTGACATAGATACCATTAATGGAGATATAAATAGAGGGATTTTATTAATAGGGTTAGATAATGGTGATATAGATGTATATGATGCTCTAAAACATACAAAAATGAAAACATTAAAAGGTCATAAAATCGGTGTTAAGACTATAGAGATATCTCCATCTGGAAATTACGTATTAACTGCTGCATACGATCATCAAATTTTTATTTGGGATCGGAATTTCAAAAGGTTTTCATCATTACCTCAATACAAATATCAGTGGGAAGTAGGGTTTGCTTTTAGTAAGGATGAAAAAAAAGTATATGGTTGTACATTTGGATATAAGTTTTGTGAATGGGAGTGGGAAAAAAATCAACTAATTGATAATAACATAACATGTGCAACCCCTTCCATAAACGATATAGCTGTTAGTGAAAATGGAAATGTCGCTACTGCTTCAGATGATGGTGTGTTTAGGATAAATGGAGAAAAGATTTTGTCAGTAAATCATGTTTTGAATAACGCCGTAGGTATGACGAATGATGGTTCTATAATAGCTTGGGGAGATCATAAAGGATATTTGCATTTGGTAGATGCTGAACTGAAGACAATGATAAAATCAATTGATTTTTCATCTGGGCCACTTAATTCAATTGTTTATGATAGAGAACATCACTCGTTTTTTATAGGTTCATATAGTGGGGATGTATTTGAAATAAACCTTTACGATTTCAGCATCGTTGATCAGTTTCGTGCACATAATGGGGCCATTAAAGGAATGGTAGTAGAAAGGGAATTTATTGCTACGGGTTCTTCAGGAGGGGAAGTGCATATTTTTAATCGAAAAAATATATCAGAATGTATTCGTTTAGTTGGTTCCTCATTTGTCATAAATGATCTTTCATACAATGAAAAGAAAAATTTACTTGCAACAGTTAGTAGAGACAGAATTGTCAGAATTTATGATGTATCAAACGGATCTTTAAAAGGTCTTCACAATATGCATAACTACTCAGTAAAAACAGTATGCTTTAATTCTTCAGGAGTATTATTTGCAGGCGATTATTGGGGATATATTAGTGTATGGGATTTAAATGATGAAAAGAAAAGTATATTTAAAGTAGCGAATAATGGGATAAGTTATATGGAGAAATTAGGTCAAGAAGTTCTTGCTGGATCATACGATGGAGGAGTATATTCAGTGAATAAAAATGGTGAAAATTTAGATTTTATAAGATTGTTCGATCAATCTGAAAATTATCATGTTTTAAAATGAGATATAAATTTATTTTCATTATTATTTAAAGGAGGTGAGAGAAATGGGTCGTGAAATTAAAGTTCAACCAATCCGCTGCTCAGTAAACACACGTAAATAATTATAAAGGTTTGGGTAGGGATATAGAAAAGTATCCCTACTTAATTTTAATATAAAAAGGAGGAGGAAAAATGTTAATTAGACCACTTAGGGTTGATTATGTAGCTAGTAAAAATTATATTATCACTGTTGATACGCAAGGTGTACTACACCGTTTAAATGATAAATTAGAAGTTGTTAAAAGTTCAGCAGCACCGTTAATTAATACGAAGGTTTATTGTCTTACTGCAACGGACGATTATATTTATACTCGTGATTACTTTGGAGTCTTAAGTAAATACTGTATTGAAACCTTAAAAAAATTACAGACACTACATACTGAACATTATGCATTATCAGAAAAGTTATTACAAAATGAAGAGCCGTCACCTTCAAATGCGAGAGGTATTCGAGTTTTCGGAGAGTTTTTATATACAACTAATGGTTTTGGGCAAATTATGAAATTAAATAAAGAATCATTGGTTGTTGAGGAGATAATTGAACACCCTAGTAATGAAAAGACATTCATTGATTATTTTAATGTGGAAAATGCTATTGAACAAATTATTACAGATAAAGAAGGAAATTTGTTTTTCGGTGATTTAAGTAAGCTTGAATTTAACAGAAAAATTAAAGTTGATGAGGGAAGTGTACATGTAGTTAGGTATGATCCTAAGAATAACCGTTACATCGCTACACAAGATTATGGTTTGGAAAATTCATATGGTATTGAGTCAGGTCTTGCAATCATTGATCCCGAATCACTCACGTTTACAAGTCACCCATTCACAACAGATGATGTTGAATTTATTTTCTTTGACAAACACTTCACTGAAATTTACACTGGAGGATTTGATGGGAAAATTTATGTATTTGATAATATGACCTCTAGTCTTAAACTTAAACGAACATTGGGGCCATTTAATCACCAGATTTCATATGGTCTCATGCTGAATGATGATAGAATATTAGTTCTTTTACAATCTGGAGAAATGCTGATTGTTGATAAATATGGAAATGAATTAGAAAAGTTGGATTTTGATTATATTTGCTATTGGGACTTTGTGAATGGTGAAAGTTCAAATGAATTTTATGCTCCAAATGGCAAAGGGATTACTAAATTTGTTGTTGAGGAGGTCAATGATTCAGATATTATAATAAGAGAAAAAGAGAAGTTTGTATATAACTTTGGCTTAATATTTAAATTAGTGCGTGTAAACAGCTCAAGATTTGTTGCTTTATCTAGAAAAAATTTAATTTTTAGCTTTGATGAAAATGGCTATGTTCTATGGAGTACAAATTTAGAATATCTGCCTAAAAGTATATCGTGCTGCTCGAATAAACAAGTTGCAATGGTAGGGTTAGATAATGGAATAATGCAAGAAATAGACTTAAATAATGGTAGGTTATTAAGAAGAAAAAATTTCGATGCGGCTGTTACTACTTCTATATTTAATGGGGAAGATGTTGTAATAGGCACTTCCAATGATTCTCTTCACTTTATTGATTATGTCACATTTGAAGAAAGTCATAAATCACTCAATTTAAAAGGGTATCCAAAAAGAATTCGACTTGAGGGACAGTATCTAGTTTTAACAGGTGGTGGATTCGGTTATATTGAAATTGATAAAGATACCTATGACATTAACAAAAAAATGGTAGGTGACTTGCTTTATAATACAAGAGAAGAATCTATAAGAATAGATGATTACATTTCAATTTCTTCTTATGGCCATCAAATTGGTGTATATAATTACGAAAATAGTCAGATTGTTTATTTAATTGAGAGGTTGCCAGACTATGTAAAAGCAATTAAACATTATAAGGGAGGAAATGGGGAGAATTATTTAATTATTGGTGGAAATAATGGATTCTTACAATGCTATCGAGTCAATAAAGATGGATCACTCCTATTAATAAAGGAATATATTTTTTAATGAGAAAGTTAAGGTTACTATTAGCGGCTAACCTGATTTCAACTGTGGGAACCGGAGTAACTTCTTATTTAATCATTTGGTTGCTGATAGACCAATTGAATCAATCAGTATTGTATGGAATTTTAACCATCGTCACGATGATTTTTGTGTTCTTTGCTTCGCCCTTTTTAGGAAGCTTGGTTGATAGACACTCTCGGAAAGCTATCTTTCTGCAATTGGAAATAATAGGTGCGTTCATCCTGATTGTTTTTCTCATCCTCTTTGATATTTCAAATTTCCTTAATATTTTTCTTGTCGTTTTATTGACTTTGTATAATACAATTTATGATTCAATAAAATACCCAACTTTATCAGCTTTAACTCAAGAAATGTTTAAAGAGGATGAGTATAGTAAAGTTAATAGTAGTTTAGAAGTTCAGGGGCAAGCAGCTTTGATGATTAGCTCTAGTTTAGCCGCTTTTATGATTGGTCAAATATCCATTACCCTTATATTGGTTATGAATATCATGACATTTCTTGCCGCTTCAATTATCATATACAAACTGCCTTATCAACGAAGTCGTTTGGTAGAAGAGGAGTCCAATGCCACAAAGAGTGTATCATACTGGGTTAACTTTAGGTCTTCACTTCAATATCTATCTCAACGGAAAGTTTTGTTCGTAATTTTATTAACGACTTTTGTGCCTAGTATAGTTATTATTGTGGCAAATTATTTGGATCCAATTTTTATTTATCAATTTTTGAATGAAGGTCCCACAGTAATTGGTATTGCAAATATCTTTTACGCAGTCGGAGCAATTGGCGCTGGTTTCGTAGCCTATCAAATGTCAAAGAGACTTCCACATATTCAAGGTGTCATTATGTTTATGATCGTATTTGCTATTTCAACAGTCGTTATTTTTCTTTTCCCTCACTCTGTGACATTTATTGTAGCAAGTTTTTTTTGGGGTCATTCAAATGCTGCCATTAGAGTATTTAGAAAAAGTTATATGTTCGAACATGTTGATAATGCATATATGGGACGTGTCAACTCATTAATTAATGCATGTAAGTTATTAGGTCAGATTGCTTTAATTGGAACCTTAACTATAACTGTTGTGCCAGCTGGAAAATCTCAATATGGATATCTTATTTTATTCATCATTATATTTGCTGCTCTACTCATCACATCATATTTATGTATGAAAAATTCTAATTACAATAATGAAACAAAGTATACTTCTGTCTGAGAGTAGACTTTAGACAAAGGAGCGTTAACGGACATTGTGTTTTAATTTTGCTGAAATAATCAAATAAATAGTAACCTTGAAACCAGAAAAAGCAGGCTTTAAATCACATCCAACTCCATTTTGCTGCATGAATTTCAAGTATCAGGTTTTCATTTTGGGATGATTGAAGCCGTTATTGTCTCCATTTTAGGGTCATATTTACTTGGAAAATTAAAACCAGGCTATATTTTAATTTCCACGACGATCTTTATGGGGATTTGGATGATGGTTATCATACCGGTTGAGTTTCTAGAAGCACTGTTTGTTTACCTTTGGATTTTTGGTATTGGGTTAATGAATGCTTTCTTGAATGTGCCGATTAGCAGTTTATTTCTTGGGTTTACTCCAAATGCCTATAGAGGACGTGCGATGTCCATTTTACAGATGTTCTTTAACCTCGGTTTAATCATCGCCGGTATGTTTTCTAAATATATTGGTGTCATATGGATGACTGCCATCTTCGGCCTAGTGTTGCTGGCTATCAGTTTATTATCAATGCGGATGAAAGGTTTTTCCGCTTTATTAACAATAACGAAAAAATAAGGACAAACCATCTGCCGCCCAGCTTGAAGTTTAATAAAGTTGGAATAATTTCTCTATCCCTTGCCCATACTGTGGACAACAGTTTTTAAAAAGTGAGGGATTGGTTATGTTATTTCTTCATGACGTATGGGTGAATTGGTTTGAAGGGGAAGAAAATGGCTATAATGTGTGCCATTTTCATGAGTGGCGCAAGGAGGACAGTGTCGAGTTGTTAGATCAAGTGCCTTTACTCAAGGTGCAGAGTCCTTTGTTTGATTACATAGAGAATGATCTATCAGAGCTCCCGAAAACGCTGCTAGAATCTGTATTTGAGAAATCATATGTTCGCAAAAATCATGAACGACGAAAATTAGAGTATTGCTTTGTAGTAACGGATGGCATTCGGATCATCGCTGTGGATACGATTGGGTATTCCATACCTGTCAGAAAGAGCCGATTGATTCCAAGACAGGAGCAATTGGTGTATGAAATGGTGAAAGATGTGAAGGCAGAGGAGTATGAATTCTCAACAGACAGCCTTGAATCGACGAAAGAGTATCATATTCTATCATTGCCACCGCAGCATATCAGCGGATTAACGAGAAAAGAAAGACAGTTGAAGCAGCTGATGTTTATGGCGCTCGATCAATTAAAAGGACTTCAAAACAGGGCGGAAATTGCCTATTGGTATACGGAATGGAATCCGCGCATGTACAACCGAATCAAACGAATGTCATTCGAAGAGATTTGGAACATGCTTTACAATGAAACGATTGATGGGTGGTCTCAAAACCATTTAGCATTCTGTGAAAAAATGATTAAAGGACAGCCATTTTTCGAAAAGCTTTGGGAAATGGAAAACGAATCAAAAGTAAATTAAAAAAAGCTTGCAGCATGGGGACTGTCCCCCTAAGATGAGACAAATAAAAAACACCTTCAAGTTTGAAAACGGACCGTTGTGATCCGAAATAAAACATGGAGGTGTTTTTTCTATGGGGACAAGAGTGAGTTATCCAGTTGAAGT
>NZ_JAIVLB010000014.1 GCF_020524495.1 Bacillus stratosphericus
GAAGTAAGATCCCTGAAAGATGATCAGGTTGATAGGTCTGAGGTGGAAGCGTGGTGACACGTGGAGCTGACAGATACTAATAGATCGAGGACTTAACCTATATTCTAATGTGAAGCATGGACGTTGTTATCTAGTTTTGAGAGAACATTCTCTCCATCAGGTTTGGTGGCGATAGCGAAGAGGTCACACCCGTTCCCATACCGAACACGGAAGTTAAGCTCTTCAGCGCCGATGGTAGTTGGGGGTTTCCCCCTGTGAGAGTAGGACGCCGCCAAGCTTTATAAGGATCAGTTCCAGACGGAACTGGTCTTTTTTATGTTTTTGGGAGGTTTGACACCAGATAAATGTGGAAATAATATTGTTAGTTGAGCGATTATCTTGAAAAATCGATCGAAAAAATTTATAGTAAGATTAAGGTCAAATATAGTCAAAGTCAATGGAGGAGGAGGCGGAGTGGCACAAAATATTTCTGATATCATCGAGCAGTATTTGAAGGAAGTCTTGGATCAGAATAGTCGAGAAATATTAGAAATTAAACGCAATGAGATTGCAGATAAGTTTCAATGCGTACCTTCACAAATTAACTATGTTATCAATACACGCTTTACAAGCGAAAGAGGTTATATCGTTGAGAGTAAGCGTGGCGGCGGTGGCTATATCCGCATCATTAAAGTCAAAATGAATGATGAAGTCGATTTATTGAACAACATTACTTCCCAAATATATCATCGTTTATCACAGTCCTCATCTGATCATATCATCATGCGTCTTGTTGAAAACAACATTTTATCCGAAAGAGAAGCAAAGATGATGATCAGCGTCATGGACCGCTCTGTTTTGCACATTGATTTACCTGAACGAGATGAACTGCGGGCTCGTATGATGATAGCGATGTTAAATGCTTTGAAATTAAAGTAAAGCGGGTGAAAAGATTGATTTGTCAAGAATGCAATGAGAGACCAGCCACTTTTCACTTTACGAAAGTTATAAATGGAGAAAAACAAGAAATGCACATATGTGAACAATGTGCAAAAGAAAACAGTGATTCATATGCTATGAGTGGCAACCAAGGTTTCTCGATACACAACTTGTTATCAGGCCTATTGAATATTGATCCTAGCTTTCCAACGAGTGCTAACAAAGGATCATCTATTTTTCAAGAAGCGAGAGAAGTGGATCAATGTCCTAAGTGTGGCTTAACCTTTCAGCAATTCAGAAAAACAGGCCGTTTTGGCTGTGCAGAATGCTATCGCACATTTGATCAGTATCTAAACCCTTTATTACGGAAAGTCCATAGTGGAAATACGGTCCATAATGGAAAGGTCCCTAAGCGGATTGCCGGCAGTCTGCATGCCCGCAGGAAGCTTGAGTTAATGCAGCAAGAGCTGAAGCAGCTGATTAAACAGGAAGAGTTTGAAAAAGCAGCGGAAGTTCGAGATCAAATTCGTGCATTAGAGCATGAACAATCTCAGCAAAGGGAGGGAGATTAACGACATGTCGCTCCAGCATTTTATTCAAGACGCTTTAAGTAAATGGATGAAACAAAAAGGACCAGAAAGTGACATTGTTCTAAGCAGTCGTATTCGGCTAGCACGCAATCTAGAGCATGTTCGTTTCCCAACTCAGTTTTCTCAGGAGGAGGCTGAAGCTGTTCTCCAACAATTCGAGCAAAAGTTTGCAAGCCAAGAGGTGAAGGACATTGGAAACTTTGTTTTGATTCGAATGAATGAAACGCAGCCTTTGGCAAAGAGAGTACTTGTTGAAAAGCATTTGATTAGCCCCAACTTAGCAGAATCAAGATTTGGTGGCTGCTTGCTTTCTGAAAATGAAGAAATCAGTGTGATGCTGAATGAAGAAGACCATATTCGTATCCAATGCTTGTTCCCAGGTTTTCAGCTGGCCAATGCACTAAAAGCGGCTAATCAGGTAGATGATTGGATTGAAGAACAAGTGGATTATGCGTTTTCTGAAAAGCGAGGATACTTAACTAGCTGTCCTACCAATGTAGGAACAGGTATTAGGGCTTCGGTCATGATGCATTTACCAGCATTAGCCCTCACAAGACAAATGAATCGTATTATTCCTGCCATTAATCAATTAGGCCTTGTGGTGAGAGGAATTTATGGTGAGGGTAGCGAAGCAATAGGAAACATCTTTCAAATTTCAAATCAAATGACACTGGGTCAATCTGAAGAGAATATTGTAGATGACTTGAATAGTGTGACGGCTCAGCTCATTGAACAAGAGCGATCTGCACGAAAAGCATTATATCAAACATCTAAAATTGAACTTGAGGACAGAGTGTACCGTTCTCTAGGGATTTTGGCCAATTGTCGTATGATTGAATCAAAGGAGACGGCAAAATGTTTGTCAGATGTGCGGCTTGGAATTGATTTAGGTATCATTAAGGAGCTATCAAGTAATATACTGAATGAACTCATGATTTTGACTCAGCCTGGCTTCCTTCAGCAATATTCAGGAGGAGCCTTGGAGCCAAATGAAAGAGATATAAAACGAGCAGCAATTATTAGAGAAAGGCTGCGCTTAGAAATGCATTGGAATGGACAGGAGGATGAAACGATATGATGTTTGGAAGATTTACTGAAAGAGCTCAAAAGGTATTAGCACTTGCACAAGAAGAAGCCATTCGCCTAGGCCATAAAAATATTGGAACAGAGCACATTTTACTTGGTCTTGTTCGTGAAGGTGAGGGCATAGCTGCAAAAGCGTTAGAAGCACTGGGCCTTGTTTCAGATAAAATCCAAAAAGAAGTCGAAAGCTTGATTGGAAGAGGGCAAGAGGTGTCCCAAGCTATTCCTCATTACACGCCTAGAGCGAAGAAGGTCACGGAGCTCTCAATGGATGAAGCGAGAAAGCTAGGTCATTCCTATGTAGGGACTGAACATATTCTTTTAGGTCTTATTCGAGAGGGAGAGGGCGTTGCTGCCCGTGTCTTAAATAACCTGGGAGTGAGCTTAAATAAAGCACGCCAGCAAGTACTACAGCTGCTTGGCAGCAATGAAACTGGTGCATCTGCGGCAGGATCTAATAGCAATGCAAATACACCAACATTAGATAGCTTGGCGAGAGACTTAACAGCTATTGCGAAAGAGGACAGTTTGGACCCTGTCATTGGTCGAAGCAAAGAAATTCAACGTGTCATTGAAGTACTAAGCAGAAGAACAAAGAATAACCCTGTGCTGATTGGTGAGCCTGGTGTTGGTAAAACAGCGATTGCAGAAGGTCTTGCACAACAAATTATTCACAACGAAGTGCCTGAAATCCTGAAAGATAAACGAGTGATGACACTTGATATGGGAACCGTTGTAGCGGGCACGAAATATCGCGGTGAATTCGAGGATCGTTTGAAAAAGGTCATGGACGAAATTCGTCAGGCGGGAAATATCATTCTCTTCATTGATGAGCTTCATACACTGATCGGTGCAGGTGGAGCAGAGGGTGCGATTGATGCGTCTAATATTCTGAAACCATCCTTAGCACGTGGTGAGCTTCAATGTATCGGAGCAACAACGTTAGATGAGTACCGTAAATATATCGAGAAGGATGCTGCGCTTGAACGTCGTTTCCAACCAATTCAAGTTGATCAGCCGTCCGTTGATGAAAGTATTCAAATCTTAAGAGGACTTAGAGATCGTTATGAAGCGCATCACCGTGTGTCCATTACGGATGAAGCCATTGAGGCGGCGGTAAAACTGTCAGACCGCTATATCTCTGATCGTTTCCTTCCAGATAAAGCGATCGATTTAATTGATGAGGCAGGTTCGAAGGTACGCTTACGTTCATTCACTACACCGCCTAACCTAAAGGAATTAGAACAAAAATTGGATGAAGTGCGCAAGGAAAAGGATGCGGCTGTTCAAAGTCAAGAATTTGAAAAAGCAGCTTCCCTTCGTGATACAGAGCAGCGTCTGCGTGAAAAAGTAGAAGTGACAAAGAAATCGTGGAAAGAAAAGCAGGGACAAGAGAATTCAGAGGTATCTGTAGATGATATTGCGATGGTTGTCTCTAGCTGGACCGGAGTGCCTGTTTCAAAAATTGCTCAAACCGAAACAGATAAGCTTCTGAATATGGAACAATTGCTCCACTCTCGCGTCATTGGACAGGATGAAGCGGTTGTCGCTGTAGCGAAAGCAGTGAGACGTGCTCGTGCTGGCCTAAAAGATCCGAAACGTCCGATTGGTTCCTTTATCTTCTTAGGTCCAACAGGAGTTGGTAAGACTGAGCTTGCAAGAGCACTGGCCGAGTCTATTTTCGGTGATGAAGAAGCGATGATCCGTATTGATATGTCTGAATACATGGAAAAACATTCTACTTCAAGACTTGTTGGATCACCTCCAGGTTATGTTGGCTATGATGAAGGTGGTCAGTTGACTGAAAAAGTGAGAAGAAAACCGTATTCTGTCGTGCTTTTAGATGAGATTGAAAAGGCGCATCCTGATGTGTTTAATATCTTACTGCAAGTGTTAGAAGATGGTCGTCTCACTGATTCTAAAGGGCGTACAGTGGACTTTAGAAATACCATTTTGATTATGACTTCTAACGTTGGAGCTAGCGAACTGAAGAGAAATAAATATGTCGGATTTAACGTGCAAGATGAAAGTCAAAATTATAAAGATATGAAAGGCAAAGTCATGGGCGAGTTGAAACGTGCGTTTAGACCGGAATTCATCAACCGTATTGATGAAATCATTGTCTTCCACTCGCTTGAGAAGAATCATCTAAAAGAGATCGTGTCTCTCATGTCTAATCAATTGACAAAACGATTAAAAGAGCAAGATCTTTCCATAGAATTGACGGAAGCAGCAAAAGCGAAGATTGCCGACGAAGGTGTAGACCTTGAGTATGGCGCTCGTCCGTTAAGAAGAGCGATTCAAAAGCACGTTGAGGATCGTCTTTCTGAGGAATTGCTAAAGGGCAATATTGAAAAGGGTCAACAAATCATATTAGATGTTGAAGATGGAGAAATTGTCGTAAAAGCAACGGCAGCCACGAACTAATATAGTAAGAAAAAGGTGTGAGGCATACCAGTGAGTTGTATGCCTCCCTTTACTTATTTTCTGACCAGTATAAGGAGTTGTATTCTTCAATCTATGGCAAAGACAAAATCAAAATATATATGCCAATCGTGCGGTTATGAGTCAGCAAAATGGATGGGGAAATGCCCCGGATGCGGCACATGGAACAGTATGACAGAAGAAGTCGTCCGTAAAGACCCGCCAAATCGTCGAAGTGCTTTTAACCATTCTGTTCAAACTATTCAAAAACCTTCACCTATATCTACAATTGAAACATCAGAAGAACCCCGAATTAAAACGAATTTAGAAGAATTTAACCGAGTATTAGGAAGTGGAATTGTCAGAGGTTCTCTGGTGCTAATTGGCGGAGACCCTGGAATTGGGAAGTCCACACTATTGCTACAAGTATCAGCGCAACTCTCAGACCAAAATCAGAATGTGTTATACATATCTGGTGAGGAGTCCATTAAACAAACGAAGCTAAGAGCAGACCGCCTTGGTATTGAAAGTGCCTCTTTACATGTTTTGGCTGAAACCGATATGGAGTATATCACGTCTGCTATACAAGAGATGAAACCCGCTTTTGTTGTGGTGGATTCGATTCAAACTGTTTATCAAAGCGATATTACGTCAGCTCCTGGATCTGTTTCTCAGGTGAGGGAATGTACAGCGCAGCTGATGAAGATTGCTAAGACAAATGGTATCCCCATTTTTATCGTTGGTCACGTGACCAAAGAAGGCTCAATCGCAGGGCCACGACTTTTAGAGCATATGGTCGACACGGTTCTTTATTTTGAAGGGGAGCGGCATCATACGTTTCGCATCTTACGAGCAGTGAAAAACCGATTTGGTTCAACGAATGAATTAGGGATCTTTGAAATGAGAGAGGAAGGGCTCTCGGAAGTATTAAACCCATCTGAAATCTTCTTAGAAGAGCGATCAGCGGGTGTATCTGGTTCTTGTGTTGTTGCTTCAATGGAAGGAACAAGACCCGTTCTTGTGGAGATACAAGCATTAATTTCGCCAACCAGTTTTGGGAATCCACGGAGAATGGCCACAGGCCTTGATCATAATCGTGTGTCATTGCTAATGGCAGTTTTAGAAAAACGTGTAGGGCTGCTGCTGCAAAACCAAGATGCGTATTTAAAGGTCGCAGGCGGTGTAAAGCTAGATGAACCAGCGATTGACTTGGCCATTGCCGTCAGTATTGCATCAAGCTTTAAAGACGCAGCGCCGCATCAAGCGGATTGCTTTATTGGAGAAGTCGGTCTGACGGGAGAAATCAGAAGAGTATCCAGAATTGAACAGCGTGTGCAGGAAGCTACTAAACTAGGATTTAAGCGAATGTTTATCCCTCAGGCGAATATAGATGGATGGAAAAAGCCGGGAGGGATTGAGTTAGTCGGCGTAGAAAATGTAGCGGAGGCACTTCGTATTTCATTAGGGGGATCATAGAAATGGAAAAAGAGAAAAAAGGAGCGAGAGAAGTCGATCTCTTAGATATCGTACAGTTTGTGGCACCAGGGACACCTCTGCGGGCAGGGATTGAAAACGTCCTGAGAGCTAATACGGGCGGGCTCATTGTTGTTGGTTATAACGACAAAGTCAAAAGTGTGGTAGATGGAGGATTTCACATTAACTCTGCCTTCTCCCCAGCACATTTATATGAATTGGCCAAGATGGATGGGGCCATTATTTTAAGCGATTCTGGTCAAAAAATTTTGTATGCTAATACACAGCTGATGCCAGATGCCACCATTCATTCATCAGAAACAGGCATGAGACACCGAACGGCTGAACGTGTAGCCAAGCAGACAGGCTGCTTAATCATTGCCATTTCTGAACGGAGAAACGTCATTACCTTATACCAAGGGAATCGTCGTTATACGTTGAAAGATATCGGTTTTATTTTAACGAAGGCCAATCAAGCAATACAAACACTTGAGAAATATAAAACCATTTTAGATCATGCCATTTCTGCGTTAAGCGCCCTAGAATTTGAAGAGCTTGTCACCTTTGGTGATGTACTATCCGTGCTGCATCGCTATGAAATGGTGCTCAGAATCAAAAATGAAATCAATATGTATATCAAAGAGCTTGGAACAGAAGGACACTTGATTCGTCTTCAAGTCAATGAGCTGATTACAGATATGGAGCAGGAAGCGGCTTTATTTATTAAAGATTACGTGAAAGAAAAGATCAAAGATCCATATGTTTTGCTTAAACAGCTCCAAGATATGTCTAGCTTTGAACTTTTAGATGATTCCATTTTGTACAAGTTACTTGGATATCCAGTTTCTACAAATATTGACGATTATGTTTACACAAGAGGGTACAGATTACTTCACAAAATCCCTAGACTGCCTATGCCAATTGTCGAAAATGTGGTCGAAGCGTTTGGTGTGTTAGATCAAATTCTGGAAGCGGATGTACAACAATTGGATGAAGTAGAAGGAATTGGGGAAGTAAGAGCGAAAAAGATAAAAAAAGGATTAAAAAGGTTGCAAGAAAAACATTATATCGACCGTCAGCTATAAAAAGAGAAAATTTTCTCAATTCACGGTTAAAAATGGATGAATATGGGTATATTAATGATGCTTTTTGTTTTCTGTAATAGGAAACTTAAACATATATCAATGTCAGGTGAAGGTGGATTGACACATGAAAAATAAAGGAGGTGAAGGTATGTTAAAAAGAATCGTTCAGGCGTTTTTTATCATTTTGGGTGCAGTTGTGGGGATTTTTATCTTCCCAGAGTTATTTCTACTGTTAAATGTAAAGGACATACCTTTCATAACAAATGCTTACTTTTCAGCATTAATAGGAGCCGCTATGTTTTTTATCATCGGCAAATGGTGCACAGGCTATGTTGTTAATTGGGTGAAATGGATCGAGGATTCTCTATTGAAGGCGCCTCTTCCTGATCTTATATCTGGAAGTTTCGGTTTAGTATTTGGACTTATTCTAGCATATCTTATTGTAAACGTGATCCCGTTAAAAAATATCCCATATCCTATTTTTGGTACCATTATTCCGATTTTCCTGGCTTTCTTTTTAGGATACCTTGGATTTCAAGTAGGGTTTAAGAAGAAAGATGAAATGATGGGGCTTTTCTCTCGGTCTGCAAAGGTCAGCAAGAAAAAAGGAGCAGCTGATGATGAACCTGAAATAGAAGATAAAAAGCTGAAAATTTTAGACACAAGTGTTATCATTGATGGAAGAATCGCAGATATTTGTCAAACTGGATTCTTAGAAGGAGTCATGGTCATTCCTCAATTTGTGCTTGAAGAATTGCAGCATATTGCAGACTCTTCTGATGTATTAAAGAGAAATAGAGGCCGAAGAGGTCTTGATATTTTAAATCGTATCCAAAAAGAATTGGATATTAAAGTTGAAATTTACGAAGGTGACTTCGAAGACATTCAAGAGGTTGACAGCAAGCTTGTGAAGCTCGCTAAGTTAACTTCAGGTGTTGTTGTGACAAATGATTTTAATTTAAATAAAGTATGCGAACTTCAAAAAGTAGCAGTGTTAAACATTAATGATCTAGCCAATGCGGTCAAGCCGGTTGTATTGCCTGGGGAAGAAATGAAGGTACAGGTCATTAAAGATGGAAAAGAGCATAACCAAGGTGTTGCCTACTTAGATGACGGTACGATGATTGTGGTCGAGGAAGGACGCAATTACATTGGAAAAGACATTGATGTGCTCGTCACAAGTGTGCTACAGACTGCTGCTGGAAGAATGATTTTTGCGAAGCCAAAACTTCTGGAGAAGGCGCTCTAAAGGGAGAACGAACATGTATTATGAAGTAGTTATTCCGGCTGCGGGGCAGGGGAAGCGAATGAAGGCCGGCCGCAATAAGCTTTTTATTGAATTGAAAAGAATGCCCGTCATCATTCACACACTGAAGGTGTTTGACACCCATTCACAATGCAAACGCATGATCTTAGCAATTAATGAAGAGGAGCTTCGTGACTTTGAAAGGCTACTAAAGGTACACGCTTTTCAAACGCCTGTTTCACTGGTCACTGGTGGTAAAGAACGCCAGCAAAGTGTATACGAAGGGTTAAAGGCTGTGAAAGATGCGGACATCGTGCTTGTGCATGATGGAGCAAGGCCTTTTATTAAGCATACACAGATTGACTTGCTCGTTAAAGCAGCGATTGAAAAAGGCTCTGCAGTCGTAGCGGTACCAGTGAAAGATACAATCAAACGCGTTCAACAAGGCAAAGTGGAGCAAACCATTGAACGTCAGAGCTTGTGGGCAGTCCAGACCCCACAAGCTTTTCGTCATTCTATTTTAAAAGAGGCGCATGAATACGCGGAGCGGACAGGCTTCCTTGGAACAGATGACGCCAGCCTTGTAGAACAATTACACGGTGAGAGTGTGTATATTGTCCAAGGAGACTATACCAATATTAAACTGACAACACCGGATGATTTATTGGTTGCCAAGGCAATTATGGATGCGGAAAGAGGGTACTAGATCATGTTTAGAATAGGACAAGGCTTTGATGTACATCAATTAACAGAGGGAAGGCCTCTTATTATCGGTGGGGTGACCATTCCCTATGAAAAAGGACTGCTTGGGCATTCAGACGCTGACGTACTGCTTCACACAGTGGCGGATGCCTGTTTAGGTGCGATTGGTGAAGGGGATATCGGCAGACATTTCCCAGACACTGATCCCGAGTTTAAGGATGCAGATTCTTTTAAATTACTTCAGCATGTATGGGCTCTTGTGAAAGACAAAGGCTATACACTTGTGAATATCGATTGCACCATCATGGCGCAAAAGCCAAAGATGGCACCATACATTCAACCAATGTGTGAGAAAATCGCAGAAGCACTTGAGACAGATGTCACACAGGTGAATGTCAAAGCAACAACGACAGAGAAACTCGGATTTACAGGCAGAGGCGAAGGAATTGCTTCTCAGGCAACAGTACTTCTTCAGAAAAAGTAAAATCCATTTTGATGAGAATGGTATTTGATGATAAAATACGTTTATAAAAGAATGTTGTCAGGCAACATGATGCAGATGAAAGGAAGTTAAACTCATGGGAAATGAAGTGCGTGTTCGTTATGCACCGAGTCCAACTGGTCATTTACATATTGGTAATGCTAGAACGGCTCTTTTCAACTATTTGTTCGCACGCAGCCAAGGCGGCAAATTTATTATTCGAATCGAAGATACGGATCAAAAGCGTAATGTAGAAGGCGGAGAAGAAAGCCAGCTTCGTCATTTGCAGTGGCTCGGTATTGATTGGGATGAAAGCATTGATAAAGATGGCGGCTATGGTCCTTACAGACAATCAGAGCGTAATGATATTTACAAAAAATATTATGATGAGCTGATAGAGAAGGAGATGGCGTATAAGTGCTATTGTACGGCTGAAGAACTAGAAGAAGAGCGTGAAGCGCAAATTGCCCGCAGTGAAATGCCTCGATATTCTGGTAAATGCAGTCATTTATCAAAAGAAGAAGAGGACAAGCTCATTGGTGAAGGAAGAGAGCCAAGCATTCGCTTCCGTGTTCCAAAAGGAGAACTCATCAAATTTGATGACATGGTCAAAGGTGATATTTCGTTTGAAACAGACGGAATTGGTGACTTTGTCATTGTGAAGAAAGATGGCACGCCAACTTATAATTTCGCTGTAGCAGTGGATGATCATTTGATGAAAATGACTCACATTCTTCGCGGAGAGGATCACATTTCGAATACACCTAAACAAATCATGGTCTTCAATGCATTTGGCTGGGATGTGCCGCTGTTCGGACATATGACGTTGATTGTAAACGAGAACCGCAAGAAATTAAGTAAGCGTGATGAATCGATTATTCAATTCATCGAGCAGTATAAAAACTTGGGCTATTTACCAGAAGCTTTGTTTAACTTCATTGCACTACTTGGATGGTCTCCAGTTGGCGAAGAGGAACTATTTACAAAAGAGCAATTCATTGATATTTTCGATGTCAACCGACTTTCTAAGTCACCAGCTCTATTCGATATGCATAAACTAAAATGGGTGAATAACCAATACGTGAAAGCACTTGATCTTGATCAGGTCGTTGCCTTAACACTTCCACATCTTCAAAAGGCAGGCAAGGTAACCGAGCAGCTGACAGAAGAAGAAAACACGTGGGTACGCAAACTCATTTCTCTATATCACGAACAATTGAACTTCGGAGCAGAAATTGTTGAGTTAACAGAGTTGTTCTTTAAGGAGCAAATTGAGTATAATCAAAAGGCAAGGGAAGTTCTAGCAGAAGAGCAAGTACCAGAAGTCATGGCCTCTTTTGCGGGACAGCTTGAACGTCTTGAATCTTTCACACCTGATGAAATCAAGGCTGCCATTAAAGCGGTACAAAAAGAAACAGGGCATAAAGGCAAGAAACTATTCATGCCAATTCGTGTGGCTGTTACAGGACAAATGCATGGCCCAGAACTTCCGCAAAGCATTGAACTACTAGGTAAAGAAACGGTATTAAACCGTATTAAACAAATATAAGGAAAATCGTTGCGAGGGAGAAGTACAATGTTTTCGTCCATCACAGAAAGAGTCTTCACCGGCTGAAAGAGACTTATGGGCAGACGTTGGAAATGCACCCTCAAGACCCTTGAGGAACACGTACGTTAGTATGCAAGGGCGGTACCCTCCGTTATGGGATGAAGTTGAGAAAGCTTGCAAGATCAGGGGCTTTCTAAACAGAGTGGAACCGCGTTTTCAAAACGTCTCTGTCTTATGGCAGAGGCGTTTTTTATTTGTCCAAAAAAGAGAGCAAGTCATAAGAGAGATTGATGGGGGAGAACGGGGGGAGTATGTGTTTTTCAAAATGCTGAAAGAAGATATTGATACTGTGTTTGATCAAGATCCTGCTGCTAGAAGCTATATTGAAGTAGTGCTAACCTATTCAGGGCTTCATGCAATTTGGGCTCATCGTATCGCGCATGCATTCTATAAGCGTAAGTTATATTTTCTTGCACGGATTACTTCTCAGGTCAGCCGGTTTTTCACAGGGGTTGAAATTCACCCAGCGGCAACCATTGGCAGACGATTCTTCATTGATCACGGCATGGGCGTTGTGATTGGGGAAACATGTGAAATTGGAGACAACGTGACCGTTTTCCAAGGCGTGACATTAGGGGGAACAGGGAAAGAAAAGGGAAAGCGGCATCCGACCATTTTAGACGATGCCCTCATTGCGACTGGTGCTAAGGTGCTCGGTTCCATTACAGTTGGAAAAGGGTCCAAGATTGGTGCAGGCTCTGTTGTGTTAAAAGATGTACCAGACCATTCCACCGTTGTAGGTATACCTGGGCGAGTCGTCGTTCAAAATGGAAAGAAAATCAATCGTGATCTCAATCATCAAGATTTGCCAGATCCAGTTTCCGATCGTTTTAAAGAATTGGAACGAGAAATGGAAAAGCTAAAACGTGAGCTGGCTTCATTGAGCAGAAAGGAAGAACAATCATGACAATCAATATTTATAATACATTGACACGTAAGAAGGAAGAATTTGTCCCACTTGATCCAGGAAAGGTCAAGATGTATGTGTGCGGACCAACCGTTTATAACTACATTCATATCGGGAATGCCAGACCGCCGATTGTATATGACACCGTACGTAAGTATTTAGAATACAGCGGTTATGATGTGAACTTTGTATCAAACTTTACTGATGTGGATGATAAACTCATCAAAGCAGCCAATGAGTTAGGAGAAGATGTCCCGACGATTGCTGATCGATTTATCCAAGCTTACTTTGAAGACGTCAGTGCACTAGGTTGCAAAAAAGCAGATCTTCACCCGCGAGTGACAGAAAATATGGATGATATCATTGCGTTTATTGCCGCATTGATTGAAAAAGGCTATGCCTATGAAGCGGAAGGTGACGTGTATTACAGTACACGTTCTTTTGAGGGCTACGGTAAGCTTTCTCACCAATCAATTGATGAACTGAAGACAGGTGCCCGTATTCGCGTTGGTGAAAAGAAAAGAGATGCATTGGACTTTGCTTTATGGAAGGCTGCAAAGGATCAGGAGATTTCATGGGATAGCCCATGGGGAGAAGGGCGTCCAGGCTGGCACATCGAGTGCTCGGCTATGGTCAAAAAATATTTAGGTGATACGATCGACATTCATGCGGGCGGACAGGATTTAACGTTCCCTCACCATGAGAATGAAATCGCCCAATCCGAGGCTTTGACAGGAAAGCCTTTTGCGAAGTATTGGATGCATAATGGGTATATTAATATTGAGAATGAAAAAATGTCAAAATCACTGGGCAACTTTGTACTAGTGCATGACATTATTAAAGAACAAGATCCAGATGTGCTTCGATTCTTTATGTTATCTGTTCACTATCGTCACCCAATCAATTACTCAATTGATTTATTGGAAAGTACAAAGAGTGCTTTTAACAGACTCAAAACATCGTATGCCAATTTACATCATCGCCTTGAGAGCAGTACCAATTTGACAGATGATTGTGCCGAATGGCTGGCGAAGATTGAAGAGCAGCGCGCGACATTTATTTCTGAAATGAATGATGACTTCAATACTGCGAATGCTATCTCTGTTTTATTTGAACTAGCGAAGCAGGCGAATTACTATATGGAAAATGATCATACTTCTGAGGAAGTGATCAAGGCATTTATTGGCTTGTTCCAAGAAATCACATCTGTTCTTGGCTTCTCATTAGAAGAAAAGCATACACTTGACGAAGAGGTAGAAGCGTTAATCGACAAAAGAAATGAAGCTAGAAGAAATCGTGATTTCGCACTGTCAGATCAAATTCGTGAACAGTTAAAGAGCATGAATATTGTATTGGAGGACACTCCTCAAGGTACTCGCTGGAAAAGAGGAGAATAGGTCATGTTAAATTTTGAAAAGTTTAAAGACGGAAAACAGTTAAACGGACTTGCGCTTGCTTATATGGGTGATGCCATTTTTGAAGTATATGTGAGGCATCACCTCCTCCAAACTGGGGCGACAAAACCAAATGAGCTGCATAAACGAGCAAGTAAGATTGTTTCCGCTAAATCTCAGGCCGCTATTTTATTTGAGCTTCAGCAGCAGAGCTTTTTCACTGAAGCGGAAGAAGCGGTGCTGAAAAGAGGAAGAAATGCAAAATCAGGCACAGTGCCTAAAAACACAGACGTTCAAACGTATCGTTATAGTACGGCGCTTGAAGCGCTCATGGGTTATTTATTTATTGAAAAGCAGGACGAACGCTTAGAAGAGCTGATTAGTCAGGTGATTGAAATCGGAACGTCAGGGAGGAAGATAAATGAGTCAGCAACATGATTATGTGATTGGGAAAAATTCAGTGATTGAGACACTGAAGTCAGATCGAGAGTTATACAAGCTCTGGATGGCAGAAAACACTGTAAAAGGACAAGCCCAGCATGTCATTGAACTCGCAAAAAAGCAAAATATCACCATTCAGTATGTTCCTAGGAAAAAGCTTGATCAAATGGTATCAGGACAGCATCAGGGAATCGTTGCACAAGTAGCGGCATATGAATATGCAGAATTGGACGATCTGTATCAAATTGCTGAAAAGCGGAATGAACAGCCTTTTTTCCTTATTTTAGATGAAATAGAAGATCCGCATAATTTAGGGTCCATTATGCGTACAGCAGACGCTGTTGGTGCACATGGGATCGTTATTCCGAAACGACGAGCGGTAGGTTTGACGACAACCGTTGCTAAGGCATCTACTGGGGCAATTGAGCATATCCCTGTGGCAAAAGTGACCAATCTTTCAAGAGCCCTTGATGAGATGAAAGAAAGAGGGATCTGGGTCGCAGGAACAGATGCGTCTGCTAAGCAGGACTACAGACAATTTGATGGAACAATGCCTCTAGCTCTTGTGATCGGCAGTGAAGGAAAAGGAATCAGTCGATTGATCAAGGAAAAATGTGATTTTCTGATAAAATTGCCAATGGCCGGGAAGGTGACTTCATTAAATGCATCAGTTGCCGCTAGTCTATTGATGTATGAAGTTTATCGAAAACGTTATCCGTTAGGAGGATAGAGATGGACATCCTCTTAGTCGATGGATACAACATGATAGGTGCATGGCCTCGTTTGCAGCACTTAAAGGAAAACAGCTTTGAAGAAGCCAGAGACGTGCTGATTCAACATTTAGCAGAATATCAAGCATACACAGGGTATCGAGTCATTGTCATATTCGATGCCCATATGGTTAAAGGAATCGAGAAAAAGCGGACAAACCACCGAGTAGAGGTCATCTTCACGAGAGAGAATGAAACAGCTGATGAGCGGATTGAAAAGCTAGCACAAGATTTGAATAATATTCGGACGCAGATTCATGTGGCGACCTCTGATTATACGGAACAATGGGCGATATTTGGACAAGGGGCACTTCGTAAATCGGCTCGAGAGCTTTTAAGAGAAATTGAAGTGATTGAACGAAAGATTGAAGCACGGGTCAAAAAGATTACATCTGATAAGCCGGCTTCCAAAATTGAATTGTCAGAAGATGTATTGAAAACGTTTGAAAAATGGCGGCGGGGGAACTTGGAATAGCTTGACGATATTTCAACCATTAATGTATAATATTTCTATCTAGGTGCGGTCGGGGGGATCGAAGTGAATCTAAACAACAGCAAGGGTAAGTCCATCAGAGAGCAATTTTACCAGTTGGAAGATGAACAAGTCATTGAAAGGGTTCATGTCGGAGATAGTGATGCGCTAGATTATTTAATAACGAAATACCGCAATTTTGTTCGTGCGAAAGCAAGATCTTATTTCTTGATTGGAGCGGATCGAGAGGACATTGTCCAAGAGGGAATGATCGGACTTTATAAGTCTATCCGCGATTTTAGAGAGGACAAGCTTACTTCATTTAAGGCTTTTGCAGAATTATGTATTACCCGCCAAATTATCACCGCAATTAAAACAGCTACTCGCCAAAAACATATCCCGTTAAATTCCTATGTATCATTAGACAAGCCGATATACGATGAAGAATCGGACAGAACATTATTGGACATCATTTCCGGTGCTAAAGCGCTTAATCCAGAAGATTTAATCATTAGCAAAGAAGAATTTGATGATATTGAAATGAAAATGGGTGAATTATTAAGCGAGCTGGAAAGAAAGGTACTTGTGCTTTATCTTGATGGTAGATCCTACCAGGAAATTTCTGAAGACTTGAACCGTCATGTGAAATCAATTGATAATGCACTCCAAAGAGTAAAGAGAAAATTAGAGAAATATTTAGAGCTTCGCGAGATCAGTCTCTAGTCAAACCTATATTGACAGCTTTTTCGACACTGTGATAAGGTACTAAGGAAATGATGTCGAGAAAATAGGGGTAAATATGAGGAAAAAGATTACTCTAGCCTGCAAAGACTGCGGAAGCCGCAATTATACGACAATGAAGAGCGTTGCTTCAGCAGCTGAAAGATTAGAAGTTAAAAAATATTGCAAGACTTGTAATTCACATAAAACACATTTAGAAACGAAGTAAGATTTGCGTTCTTTAATCTGTGGAGGTCTTTTACATGCGTATTATCAGTTTTTTAAAAAGTGTCGGGAAAGAAATGAAAAAGGTTAGCTGGCCAAAGAAAAACGAAATGGTCCGCTACACAATCACTGTTATTCTAACAGTCGTATTCTTTGCAATCTTTTTCTCTCTTCTTGATATAGGAATCTCACAATTAATCGAATTAATTCATTAATACTTGAATAATGGTCTACTGAACGTGCTATAATAGATCATAATATGACTTGCCAAAAAACCCGTTTTACGGGTTTTTTCAATTGCTTGAAAATATTTACCGGTACTTGAGATTTGTCAAATAGACATTATGAAACGTGGGGAGGGAAGGACTGAATAGTCCTGAACGAAAATGGAAAAGAATTGGTATGTTGTGCATACGTACTCTGGCTATGAAAACAAAGTAAAAGCGAACTTGGAAAAACGTGTTGAATCAATGGGCATGCAGGATAAAATCTTCCGCGTTGTCGTACCAGAAGAGGAAGAAACCGATATTAAAAATGGTAAGAAAAAAGTAGTCAAAAAGAAAGTATTCCCAGGCTATGTGCTAGTGGAAATCGTCATGACTGACGACTCTTGGTATGTTGTTCGTAATACACCAGGTGTGACAGGATTTGTTGGATCAGCTGGTTCAGGCTCTAAGCCGACAGCGTTATTGCCAGGCGAAGCTGAAACCATTCTGAAGAGAATGGGCCTTGAAGAGCGCAAGACAGAAATCGACTTTGAACTAAAAGAAACAGTCAAAGTTATCGATGGACCATTTGCTAACTTCACAGGCTACATCGAAGAGATTGATTACGATAAAAGCAAAGTCAAAGTATTTGTTAATATGTTTGGTAGAGAAACACCTGTGGAACTTGAGTTCACGCAGATCGATAAATTGTAATTCAAAAGAGCTTGAAATGAGTGTATAGAAGTGGTAATATAGCAAAGGTACGTCTTGAGTTCACTCAAGATCGCTAGCTAGTTATTTCGTCATTCATATAAAGAATGAAGTTGTTGAGTGGGAGGGGGATTCCCCTATTACCACATCACGGACTTTAAGGAGGTGTGTCTCGTGGCTAAAAAAGTAGTAAAAGTTGTTAAATTGCAAATTCCTGCTGGAAAAGCTAACCCAGCTCCACCAGTTGGACCTGCACTAGGTCAAGCTGGTGTTAATATCATGGGATTCTGTAAGGAGTTTAACGCTCGTACAGCTGACCAAGCTGGCCTTATCATTCCTGTTGAAATTTCGGTTTTTGAAGACCGTTCATTTACATTTATTACTAAAACTCCACCAGCTGCAGTTTTACTTAAAAAAGCAGCTGGTATTGAGTCTGGTTCTGGTGAACCTAACCGTAATAAAGTAGCAACTGTTAAGCGTGATAAAGTACGCGAAATCGCGGAAACAAAAATGCCTGACTTAAACGCTGCTAGCGTTGAATCAGCTATGCGCATGGTTGAAGGTACTGCACGCAGTATGGGTATTGTCATCGAAGATTGATTTTTTGTCTTGTTGGGTTGCGAGTTTGGTTTTGACAAGTTCGCAACCCTTATTCGTGGGAGGTTATTCCGCTAAAACCACATAAGGAGGATTTTATAATGGGTAAAAAAGGTAAAAAGTATGTAGAAGCTGCTAAGCTAATCGATCGTACTAAAGCGTATGATGTAGCTGAAGCTGTTACTCTTACAAAAAAAGCAAATACAGCGAAATTTGATGCGACTGTAGAAGTTGCTTTTCGTTTGGGCGTAGACCCTCGTAAAAACGATCAACAAATCCGCGGTGCAGTTGTACTTCCTAACGGAACTGGTAAAACTCAACGCGTGCTTGTGTTCGCTAAAGGTGAAAAAGCAAAAGAAGCAGAAGCTGCTGGAGCAGACTACGTTGGAGATTCTGATTACATCACAAAAATCCAACAAGGCTGGTTCGAATTCGATGTAATTGTTGCGACACCTGACATGATGGGTGAAGTTGGTAAGATCGGTCGTGTACTTGGACCAAAAGGTCTTATGCCAAACCCTAAAACTGGAACTGTTACATTCGAAGTAGAAAAAGCAATCAATGAAATCAAAGCTGGTAAAGTTGAATACCGTGTTGATAAAGCTGGTAACATCCATGCGCCAATCGGAAAGGTTTCTTTCGAGGATGAAAAGCTTGTTGAGAACTTTGCAACAATCTATGACACAATCCTTAAAGCAAAACCTGCAGCGGCTAAAGGTGTATACGTGAAAAACGTTTCTGTTACATCTACAATGGGCCCTGGCGTGAAAGTGGATCCGTCATCTTTCTCTGCAAAATAATTCTTGACTTATCAGAATCGTTTTGATAATATCAAAATGTTGTAAAATAGAATAATGTCCATTTATACCGTAGACAGCAGGGGCCTTATGGCTTAATTAACCCGCCGAGGTGTATATGTCACAGTCTTACGTTAACGTATGCTTGTATATACAGCCTCCATGTCTTAATGGAGGCTTTTTATATGGAGAACCGTTCTCTAGGAACGTGATGGCCTGATCGGTATAAGTATTACACAAAGAATGTACAGGAGGTGTAACCATGAGCAATGCAATCGATACTAAAAAAGTAGTCGTTGATGAAATTACTTCTAAATTTAAAGACAGCGTGTCTACTGTAATCGTAGATTACCGTGGTCTTTCAGTTTCTGAAGTGACGGAACTTCGTAAGCAACTTCGTGAAGTTGGCGTAGAATTCAAAGTTTACAAAAATACTTTGACTCGCCGCGCAGTTGAACAAGTTGAACTAACTGGTTTAAAGGATTTCTTAACAGGTCCAAACGCTATCGCATTCAGTAACGAGGATGTTATCGCACCTGCGAAAATCATCAACGAATTTGCGAAAAGCCACGAAGCTTTAGAAATCAAAGCTGGTGTTATCGAAGGAAACGTAGCGACTGTAGAAGAAGTGAAGGCTCTTGCGGAACTTCCGTCTCGCGAAGGCTTGCTATCTATGTTGCTTAGCGTTCTTCAAGCTCCAGTTCGTAACCTTGCTCTTGCTACTAAAGCAGTTGCAGAACAAAAAGAAGAACAAGGCGCTTAATGCGTACTTCACGTAAAAAAACTTAAAATGGAGGAATTACAAATGGCTTTAAATATCGAAGAAATCATTGCTTCAGTTAAAGAAGCAACTGTACTTGAGTTAAACGACTTAGTAAAAGCAATCGAAGAAGAATTTGGCGTAACTGCTGCTGCTCCTGTAGCTGTAGCTGGTGCTGCTGCTGGTGGCGCTGCTGAAGAGAAAACTGATTTTGATCTAGTACTTGCTGGTGCTGGAGACCAAAAAATCAAAGTTATCAAAGTGGTTCGTGAAATCACTGGTCTTGGTTTGAAAGAAGCTAAAGAACTTGTTGACAACACCCCAAAACCACTTAAAGAAGGTATTGCTAAAGAAGAAGCTGAAGAACTTAAAGCTAAGCTTGAAGAAGTTGGCGCTTCTGTAGAAGTTAAGTAATCTTCGCCTAATCTTTTGGGAAAGCTCGCTTTTACTGGCGGGCTTTTTCTTTTCTAAAACCTGAAACGATTGAATTCAGAGGAGGTCCATTCACCATGGGTGACCACTATTATACGAAAAAGCCATCAGTGAAAAGCAATAAACAGACATGGGACTTCACCTTGAGAAACCGTACCTTTACTTTTACAAGTGACAGTGGAGTGTTTTCTAAGAAAGAAGTCGACTATGGTTCAAGGCTTTTAATTGAAGCTTTTGAAGAACCTGACTTGGATGGCGACGTCTTAGATGTCGGTTGCGGTTATGGACCGATCGGCTTATCGTTAGCAAACGAGATGACAGGCCGCACCATTCATATGATTGATGTGAACGAAAGAGCAGTCGAACTTTCAAAGGAAAACGCTAAACATAATCGCATTGATAATGTCCGCATTTATCAAAGTGATTTGTTCTCGAATGTTCATTCATCAGCTGCTTTTGCCTCTATACTGACCAATCCCCCAATACGGGCAGGGAAGAAAGTTGTACATGCGATCTTTGAAAAAAGTGCTGATCATTTATTGCCAGAAGGTGAATTGTGGGTGGTCATTCAGAAAAAGCAAGGTGGACCATCTGCGATTGAAAAATTAGAGCAGCTCTTTGAAGAAGTGACGGTCGTTATGAAAAAAAAAAGTTACTATATTATCAAAGCTAAAAAAGTTTGACGCAGTTTCCTAGCTGTGTTAACATTATAAAATGCCAATGTGTATATTTTGCTTGATAGGCTTAAAAAATAACTATTTTGTATAAATTATGCATACTTGGGAAAACTAATAAAATTGGTATTTGTTTTTGGATGTGGTTTTCTTATTTTAGAAACCCTTTTTTCTTTTGTCTTGTAAAAGTATTTCTTATCTGACATTTGAAAGACTGAAATACTTTTTACACATATAATACGCATGATTTGAGGGGTGAATCAGTTGACAGGTCAACTAGTTCAGTATGGACGACACCGCCAGCGTAGAAGCTACGCACGCATAAGCGAAGTGTTAGAATTACCAAATCTCATTGAAATTCAAACCTCTTCTTATCAGTGGTTTCTAGATGAGGGTCTTAGAGAGATGTTTCAAGATATATCCCCAATTGAGGATTTTACTGGTAACCTTTCTCTTGAATTCATTGATTACAGCCTAGGGGATCCTAAGTATCCTGTAGCAGAATCGAAAGAACGTGATGTAACTTACTCTGCTCCACTAAGAGTAAAAGTTCGTTTAATTAACAAAGAAACTGGAGAAGTAAAAGATCAAGATGTGTTCATGGGTGATTTCCCAATTATGACAGACACAGGTACTTTTATCATTAATGGTGCGGAACGTGTAATCGTTTCTCAATTAGTGCGTTCTCCGAGTGTATATTTCAGTGGTAAAGTAGACAAAAACGGTAAAAAAGGTTTTACTGCGACTGTCATTCCAAACCGTGGCGCATGGTTAGAATACGAAACTGATGCGAAGGATGTAGTCTATGTACGCATCGATCGCACACGTAAGTTGCCGGTTACGGTTCTTTTGCGTGCTCTCGGCTTCAGCTCTGATCAAGAGATTCTTGACCTCATAGGCGAGAATGAATACTTGCGCAACACGCTTGAAAAAGACAACACAGAGAATGCCGATAAAGCACTTCTCGAAATCTACGAGCGCCTTCGCCCTGGGGAGCCGCCAACTGTTGAAAATGCGAAAAGCTTGCTAGACTCTCGCTTCTTTGATCCGAAGAGATATGACCTGGCAAATGTTGGACGCTACAAGATTAATAAGAAGCTTCATATTAAAAATAGACTGTTCAATCAAAAATTGGCTGAAACGTTAGTTGATCCTGAAACAGGTGAAATTCTAGCAGAGAAAGGTCAAATTTTAGATAGAAGAGTTCTTGATAAAGTTCTTCCATACTTAGAAAACGGCATCGGATTTAGAAAGCTTTATCCGAACGGTGGCGTAGTAGAAGATGAAGTAGAACTTCAATCTATTAAGATTTATGCACCGACCGATCAAGAAGGTGAGCAAGTGATCAATGTGATTGGTAATGCATATTTAGAGGAAGCTGTGAAAAATATCACGCCTTCTGACATCATTTCATCGATCAGTTACTTCTTTAACCTCCTTCACGGTGTAGGGGACACAGATGATATCGATCACTTAGGTAACCGTCGTCTGCGTTCTGTAGGTGAACTTCTGCAAAACCAATTCCGTATTGGTTTAAGTAGAATGGAGCGTGTTGTTCGTGAAAGAATGTCGATCCAAGACACAAACACGATCACACCTCAGCAGCTGATCAACATTCGCCCTGTGATCGCTTCAATCAAAGAGTTCTTTGGTAGCTCTCAGCTTTCTCAGTTCATGGATCAAACAAACCCGCTTGCTGAACTGACGCATAAACGTCGCTTGTCAGCACTCGGACCGGGTGGTTTGACACGTGAGCGTGCAGGAATGGAAGTTCGTGACGTTCACTACTCTCACTATGGCCGTATGTGTCCGATTGAAACACCAGAGGGTCCAAACATTGGTTTGATCAACTCTTTATCTTCATTTGCGAAAGTGAATCGCTTCGGCTTTATCGAAACACCTTACCGTCGGGTTGACCCTGAAACAGGTAAAGTGACACCAAGAATCGATTACTTAACTGCTGATGAAGAGGATAACTATGTTGTAGCACAAGCGAACGCTCAGTTAGCTGAAGATGGTTCGTTTATCGATGATAACATTATCGCTCGTTTCAGAGGGGAAAACACAGTTGTTCCTCGAAACCGCGTTGACTACATGGACGTTTCGCCGAAGCAGGTTGTTTCTGCAGCGACAGCGTGTATCCCATTCTTAGAAAACGATGACTCTAACCGTGCTCTAATGGGAGCGAACATGCAACGTCAGGCTGTGCCTTTGATGCAGCCAGAATCACCGATTGTTGGTACAGGTATGGAGTATGTATCAGGTAAAGACTCTGGTGCTGCTGTAATCTGCCGCTACCCGGGTGTTGTAGAACGTGTTGAAGCGAAAAATATTTGGGTTCGTCGCTATGAAGACGTTGACGGACAACAAGTCAAAGGGAACCTAGACAAATACAGCTTGCTGAAATTTGTCCGCTCTAACCAAGGGACTTGCTACAACCAGCGCCCAATCGTAAGTGTTGGAGATGAAGTCGTTAAAGGAGAAATCCTTGCAGACGGACCTTCTATGGAAAAAGGTGAATTGGCTCTAGGGCGTAACGTCATGGTCGGCTTCATGACGTGGGACGGTTACAACTATGAGGATGCGATCATTATGAGTGAGCGCCTTGTAAAAGATGACGTCTACACTTCTATTCATATTGAAGAATATGAATCAGAAGCTCGTGATACAAAGCTTGGACCAGAAGAAATTACGCGTGATATTCCAAACGTTGGGGAAGATGCTTTACGCAACCTTGACGAGCGTGGAATTATCCGTATTGGTGCAGAAGTAAAAGACGGAGACCTTCTTGTAGGGAAAGTAACGCCTAAAGGTGTAACAGAACTGACAGCTGAAGAACGTCTATTACATGCAATCTTCGGTGAAAAGGCTCGTGAAGTGCGTGATACGTCTCTACGTGTTCCACACGGCGGCGGCGGAATTATTCACGATGTAAAAGTCTTTAACCGTGAAGATGGAGATGAATTACCACCAGGTGTGAACCAGTTAGTTCGTGTATACATCGTTCAGAAACGTAAAATTTCTGAAGGTGACAAAATGGCCGGACGACATGGTAACAAAGGGGTTATCTCTAAAATCCTTCCAGAAGAAGATATGCCGTATCTTCCAGATGGAACACCGATTGATATCATGTTAAACCCTCTAGGGGTACCATCTCGTATGAACATCGGTCAAGTGCTTGAGCTTCATATGGGTATGGCTGCACGTTACCTTGGCATCCACATTGCGTCACCAGTATTTGATGGTGCTCGTGAGGAAGATGTTTGGGAAACGCTTGAAGAAGCAGGTATGTCTCGTGATGCGAAAACAGTCCTTTATGATGGTCGAACTGGTGAACCATTCGACAACCGTGTTTCTGTCGGAATCATGTATATGATCAAACTGGCTCACATGGTTGACGATAAACTTCACGCTCGTTCAACTGGACCATACTCACTTGTTACGCAGCAGCCACTTGGCGGTAAAGCACAGTTTGGTGGTCAGCGTTTCGGAGAGATGGAAGTATGGGCACTTGAAGCTTACGGTGCTGCATACACACTTCAAGAAATCTTAACTGTTAAATCGGATGACGTTGTGGGTCGTGTGAAAACATACGAAGCCATTGTCAAAGGGGATAACGTACCTGAACCAGGTGTCCCTGAATCATTCAAAGTGTTAATCAAAGAACTTCAAAGTTTAGGTATGGATGTGAAAATCCTATCTGGCGATGAAGAAGAGATAGAAATGAGAGATTTAGAAGACGATGAGGGAACGAAGAAAGCAGACGGATTAGCGTTATCTAATGACGAAGATGCTGCAGACCTCGCACCTGTCGATCTTGAACGTGACGCAGTCACAAAAGAATAGAAGAAACGATTAGAGCAAGTGACTAGGGTATAACCCGAAGATTAAAAGGGAGGTAGGCCCCTTGCTAGATGTGAACAATTTTGAGTATATGAACATCGGTCTCGCATCACCTGATAAAATCCGTTCTTGGTCTTTTGGTGAAGTGAAAAAGCCTGAAACGATTAACTATCGTACACTGAAACCTGAAAAAGATGGTCTCTTTTGTGAACGTATCTTCGGACCGCAAAAAGACTGGGAATGTCATTGTGGAAAGTATAAACGCGTTCGTTATAAGGGTGTTGTATGTGACCGTTGTGGTGTAGAGGTAACACGGGCGAAAGTCCGTCGTGAGAGAATGGGGCATATCGAACTGGCTGCCCCAGTTTCCCACATTTGGTATTTCAAAGGTATCCCAAGCCGTATGGGGCTTGTTCTTGATATGTCACCACGTGCGTTAGAAGAAGTGATCTACTTCGCTTCTTACGTAGTGACAGATCCAGGCAATACACCGCTTGAGAAGAAACAACTTCTTTCTGAAAAAGAATTCCGTGCTTATTTAGATAAGTACGGTAATACGTTCCAAGCAGCTATGGGTGCAGAAGCAATTAACAAACTTCTTCAAGATATCGATCTTGTAAAAGAAGTGGATACACTTAAAGAAGAACTAAAAACAGCCCAAGGACAGCGTCGTACACGTGCGATCAAACGCCTTGAAGTATTGGAAGCCTTCCGTAACTCAGGAAACAAACCGTCTTGGATGATCCTTGATGTACTTCCGGTGATCCCACCAGAATTACGTCCAATGGTTCAGCTTGATGGTGGACGTTTTGCTACTTCTGACTTGAATGACCTTTATCGTCGTGTCATCAACCGTAACAATCGTCTGAAACGTCTATTAGATCTTGGTGCGCCAAGCATCATCGTTCAGAACGAAAAGCGTATGCTTCAAGAAGCTGTCGATGCCTTGATTGATAATGGACGTAGAGGTCGACCAGTAACAGGACCAGGGAATAGACCGTTGAAATCTCTTTCTCACATGCTGAAAGGGAAGCAAGGTCGTTTCCGTCAAAACTTGCTTGGTAAACGTGTTGACTATTCTGGACGTTCCGTTATCGTGGTAGGGCCACATTTGAAAATGTATCAGTGTGGACTTCCGAAAGAAATGGCTCTTGAATTATTCAAACCATTTGTGATGAAGGAGCTTGTTGAAAAAGGATTAGCTCACAACATTAAGAGCGCAAAGCGTAAAATTGAGCGTGTGCAGCCGGAAGTATGGGATGTTTTAGAATCAGTTATTCGTGAGCATCCAGTCTTACTAAACCGTGCACCAACTCTTCACAGACTTGGTATTCAAGCGTTTGAACCTACACTTGTGGAAGGACGGGCAATTCGTTTGCATCCACTTGTATGTACAGCCTACAACGCTGACTTTGATGGTGACCAAATGGCGGTTCACGTACCATTATCTGCTGAAGCCCAAGCTGAAGCTCGTATCTTAATGCTTGCTGCTCAAAACATTTTGAATCCGAAAGATGGAAAACCAGTTGTTACGCCATCTCAGGATATGGTACTTGGTAATTACTACCTAACACTTGAGCGCAAAGGTGCTATCGGAGAAGGTATGGTCTTCAAAGATACTGACGAAGCCCTTTTAGCTTATCAAAATGGTTACGTACATCTTCATACACGTGTAGCTGTTGCATCCAGCTCGTTGAAGAATGTTACATTCACTGATGAACAGCGCTCTAAATTGTTGATTACAACAGTTGGAAAACTGATCTTTAACGAAATCTTACCGGAATCTTTCCCATACATGAATGAGCCGACTAAGAGCAATATTGAAGAAAAAACGCCCGACCGTTTCTTCCTTGAAAAAGGTGAAGATGTAAAAGCTGCGATCGAGAAACAAGAAATAAATGCGCCGTTCAAAAAAGGTATTTTAGGAAAAATCATTGCTGAAATCTTTAAGAGATTCCATATCACTGAGACATCTAAAATGCTTGACCGCATGAAAAATCTTGGTTTCAGATACTCTACTAAAGCCGGTATTACTGTTGGTGTGTCTGATATTGTCGTATTAGATGATAAGCAGCAAATTCTTGAAGAAGCACAAGCAAAAGTAGATAACGTCATGAAGCAATTCAGACGTGGTTTGATTACAGAGGAAGAGCGTTATGAGAGAGTCATCTCAATCTGGAGTTCTTCAAAAGATGTCATCCAAGGTAAACTGATGAAGTCCCTTGATGAAGTCAACCCAATCTACATGATGAGTGACTCTGGAGCGCGTGGTAACGCATCTAACTTCACTCAGCTGGCTGGTATGCGTGGTCTGATGGCCAACCCGGCTGGACGTATCATTGAACTTCCGATTAAATCTAGTTTCCGTGAAGGTTTAACCGTATTGGAATACTTTATTTCTACTCACGGAGCGCGTAAAGGTCTTGCGGATACAGCCCTTAAAACAGCTGACTCAGGTTACCTCACGCGTCGTCTCGTAGATGTTGCACAGGATGTTATCATCCGTGAAACAGATTGCGGTACAGACCGTGGAATCTTGGCGAAGTCCATTAAAGAAGGAAATGAAATTATTGAGAAACTTGAAGAACGTCTCATCGGACGTTTTGCAAGAAAACCAATTGTTCACCCTGAAACGGGCGAAGTCATTGTTAACGAGAACGAACTAATTGATGAAGATAAAGCACTTGAAGTAGTTGAAGTAGGTATTGAGGAAGTATGGATCCGTTCTGCATTTACATGTAACACGCCTCATGGTGTATGTAAACGATGCTACGGCCGAAACCTTGCAACTGGTACTGATGTTGAAGTTGGTGAGGCAGTTGGAATCATCGCTGCACAATCAATCGGTGAGCCAGGAACACAGCTTACAATGCGTACGTTCCACACCGGTGGGGTAGCAGGAGACGACATCACACAAGGTTTACCTCGTATCCAAGAGCTATTTGAAGCGCGTAATCCGAAAGGGCAAGCAACCATCTCTGAAATTGATGGTGTCGTTGCTGAAATCAACGATGTTCGTGACAAGCAGCAGGAAATTGTGGTTCAAGGCGAAGTTGAAACTCGTTCTTACACAGCTCCTTACAATGCACGTCTGAAAGTTGTTGAAGGTGACAAAGTCACTCGTGGTCAAGTGCTTACAGAAGGTTCTATCGATCCAAAAGAACTTCTCAAAGTGACTGACATGACAGCTGTTCAAGAATATCTGCTTCATGAAGTACAAAAAGTATATCGTATGCAAGGGGTAGAAATTGGAGATAAGCACGTAGAAGTAATGGTTCGCCAAATGCTTCGCAAAGTGCGTGTCGCTGATGCAGGGGATACAGACGTATTACCAGGCACACTTCTTGATGTACATCAATTCACTGAAGCGAACAAAAAAGTACTATTCGAAGGCAAACGTCCTGCAACAGGTCGTCCAGTTCTTCTTGGTATTACAAAAGCATCGCTTGAAACAGACTCATTCTTGTCTGCTGCATCCTTCCAAGAAACGACTCGTGTCCTAACAGATGCGGCGATCAAAGGCAAACGTGATGAACTGCTTGGCTTGAAAGAGAATGTAATCATCGGTAAACTTGTTCCTGCTGGAACGGGAATGCAAAACTACCGTAAAGTTAAGCCGGTTTCCCAAGTGCAACCGACTGACGACATGGTTCCTGTAGAGTAATCTTTCTCTTAAGAATTCCATAAAAGTCCTCAAAAAATGGTGAAGGATGTCAAGATAATCTGTCATACGATATTGACATCCTTCTGCCATGATGATAATATAACCAAGGTGCTCAAAATAAAACCTGTTACTTTGGAGGATATTTGATGTCTTATGATAAAGTATCACAGGCTCAATCCATTATTATTGGTACGAAGCAAACAGTAAAAGCTCTAAAACGAGATTCAGTAAAGGAAATCGTCGTAGCAAAAGATGCTGATCCTACCTTAATAGCTAGTGTAATGAAACTAGCACAAGAGAAGGATGTAGACATTTTAGTGGTAGATTCCATGAAAAAGCTCGGCAAAGCCTGCGGAATTGAAGTTGGGGCAGCATCTGTTGCCATTAAGTTATAACGTACTTGTTTTGTTTTTGCGTGCTTAAAATGCAAAAACATTGTTTTTTGCCTTTTGATGAACCACCTGGGTATGTGGGTTATAAAAAAGCAATGAAGGGAGGAATAAAACATGCCTACAATTAATCAGCTAGTACGCAAAGGACGCGTGAGTAAAGTTGAAAACTCAAAGTCTCCTGCACTTAACAAAGGATACAACAGTTTCAAAAAAGAGCACACTAACGTAACATCTCCACAGAAGCGCGGGGTTTGTACTCGTGTCGGTACAATGACACCGAAAAAACCAAACTCAGCACTACGTAAATATGCTCGTGTACGCTTGTCTAACCTGATTGAAGTAACAGCTTACATTCCTGGTATCGGACATAACCTACAAGAGCACAGTGTAGTACTTATCCGTGGCGGACGTGTAAAAGACTTACCGGGTGTACGTTACCACATCGTTCGTGGTGCGCTTGATACTGCCGGAGTTGATGGTCGTATGCAAGGACGTTCTAAATACGGAACAAAACGCCCTAAACAAAGCAAATAATAGAATCAAACATAAGGGTTTTTAGGAGTTGATTTCAGATCAGTGGAGTTAAGAAACTGACAATGAAACTGAGATGAAAGACAGATAGAAATCCTTTTAAAAGAGAAGGGAGGCTATTCAGATGCCACGTAAAGGTCCTGTAGCAAAAAGAGACGTTTTGCCAGATCCAATATACAATTCTAAACTTGTATCTCGTTTGATCAACAAAATGATGATCGACGGTAAAAGAGGAAAAGCTCAAACAATCCTCTACAAGTCATTTGATATCATCAAAGAACGTACTGGTAATGAAGCAATGGAGGTTTTCGAACAAGCCTTGAAAAACATCATGCCAGTTCTTGAAGTTAAAGCACGTCGTGTAGGTGGAGCTAACTACCAAGTTCCTGTAGAAGTTCGCCCAGACCGTCGTACGACTTTAGGTCTTCGCTGGTTAGTAAACTATGCTCGTCTTCGTGGAGAAAAAACGATGGAAGAGCGTCTTGCTAACGAAATCCTTGACGCAGCTAACAACACTGGTGCTGCTGTTAAGAAACGTGAAGATACACACAAAATGGCAGAAGCGAACAAAGCATTCGCTCACTACCGTTGGTAGGATTTATACCAAACTAAAAAAACTATTCCCTAATAAGGAAGGAGAAATTACCCAATGGCAAGAGAGTTCTCCTTAGACAAAACTCGTAATATTGGCATCATGGCTCACATCGATGCCGGTAAAACGACAACGACTGAGCGTATCTTGTACTACACTGGTCGTATCCATAAAATTGGTGAAACTCACGAAGGAGCTTCACAAATGGACTGGATGGAGCAGGAGCAAGAACGTGGTATTACAATCACTTCTGCAGCAACTACAGCACAATGGAAAGGTTACCGTGTAAACATCATTGATACACCAGGACACGTAGACTTCACAGTTGAAGTTGAACGTTCTTTACGTGTACTTGATGGTGCGGTTGCTGTTCTTGATGCACAATCAGGTGTAGAGCCACAAACTGAAACGGTTTGGCGCCAAGCAACAACTTACGGAGTACCTCGTATCGTATTCGTTAACAAAATGGATAAAACAGGTGCGGACTTCCTTTACTCTGTAAGCACATTAAGAGATCGTCTTCAAGCAAACGCTCATGCAATTCAATTGCCGATCGGTGCTGAAGATCAATTCGAAGGAATCATCGACCTTGTAGAAAATGTAGCATACTTCTACGAAGATGACCTTGGAACTCGCTCTGATGCGAAAGAAATCCCTGCTGAGTATAAGGACAAAGCTGAAGAGCTTCGTAGCAGCTTAATTGAAGCTGTCGCTGAGCTTGATGAAGAGCTTATGGAAAAATACCTTGAGGGTGAAGAAATCACAATTCCTGAATTGAAAGCTGCAATCCGTAAAGGAACGTTGAATGTTGAATTCTATCCAGTTCTTGTTGGATCTGCTTTCAAAAACAAAGGTGTTCAGCTTGTACTTGACGCTGTGCTTGATTACCTTCCTGCACCAACTGATGTTGCTGCAATCAAAGGTATCCTGCCAGATACAAATGAAGAGGTTGTGCGTGAATCTACTGACGACGCGCCATTCTCTGCACTTGCATTTAAAGTTATGACTGACCCTTATGTTGGGAAACTAACTTTTTTCCGCGTATACTCTGGAACACTTGATTCTGGTTCTTACGTGAAGAACTCTTCTAAGAACAAGCGTGAACGTGTTGGACGTATCCTTCAAATGCACGCTAACAGCCGTGAAGAAATCTCTACTGTTTACGCAGGAGATATCGCAGCAGCTGTAGGTCTTAAAGATACATCTACTGGGGATACTCTTTGTGACGAGAAAGATCTTGTTATCCTTGAGTCTATGGAATTCCCAGAGCCAGTTATCGATGTAGCAATCGAGCCTAAATCTAAGGCTGACCAAGATAAAATGAGTATCGCTTTAGCTAAACTAGCTGAAGAGGACCCAACTTTCCGTACGCAAACAAACCCTGAAACGGGTCAAACGATCATCTCTGGTATGGGTGAGCTTCACCTTGATATCATTGTTGACCGTATGAAGCGTGAATTCAAGGTTGAAGCTAACGTAGGAGCTCCTCAAGTTGCGTACCGTGAAACGTTCCGTACTGGTGCGAAAGTTGAAGGTAAATTCGTACGTCAGTCTGGTGGACGTGGTCAGTTCGGACACGTTTGGATCGAATTCGAACCAAACGAAGAAGGCGCAGGCTTCGAATTTGAAAATGCAATCGTCGGTGGGGTTGTTCCTCGTGAATACATCCCAGCTATTCAAGCAGGTCTTGAAGATTCACTTGAAAATGGTGTATTAGCTGGATTCCCATTAATCGACATCAAAGCTAAGTTATTTGATGGATCTTACCACGATGTTGATTCTAACGAAATGGCGTTCAAAATTGCTGCATCTATGGCATTGAAAAATGCTGTCAGCAAATGTAACCCAGTTCTACTTGAGCCAATGATGAAAGTAGAAGTCGTTATCCCAGAAGAATACATGGGAGACATCATGGGTGATATCACATCTCGTCGTGGACGTGTAGAAGGTATGGAAGCTCGTGGTAACGCTCAAGTTGTTCGTGCTATGGTTCCACTTTCTGAAATGTTCGGATATGCAACTGCACTCCGTTCTAACACACAAGGTCGAGGTACTTTCACTATGCACATGGATCACTACGAAGAAGTGCCTAAGAGCATCAGTGAAGAAATCATCAAAAAAAATAAAGGTGAATAATTGATTTTGCCTTTAAACTAAAGTATAACTACTATTGAAGATCAGAAAGTGGGAGGTAACTCTTCACTTTCTATCATTCTATACCAAATACAATGAACCTTTAAGGAGGATTTTTAGAATGGCTAAAGAAAAATTCGATCGTTCCAAATCGCATGCTAACATTGGTACAATTGGACACGTTGACCATGGTAAAACAACTCTAACTGCTGCTATCTCAACAGTTCTTCATAAGAAATCTGGTAAAGGTACAGCTATGGCTTATGACCAAATCGATGGTGCTCCAGAAGAGCGCGAGCGTGGAATCACAATCTCAACTGCACACGTTGAGTATGAAACTGAAACTCGTCACTATGCACACGTAGACTGCCCAGGACACGCTGACTACGTTAAAAACATGATTACTGGTGCTGCTCAAATGGACGGTGCGATCTTAGTAGTATCTGCTGCTGACGGTCCAATGCCACAAACACGTGAGCACATCCTACTTTCTCGTAACGTAGGTGTACCATACATCGTAGTATTCCTTAACAAATGTGACATGGTTGACGATGAAGAGTTACTTGAACTTGTTGAAATGGAAGTTCGTGACCTTCTTTCTGACTATGACTTCCCTGGTGACGATGTACCAGTTATCAAAGGTTCTGCTCTTAAAGCTCTTGAAGGAGATGCTGACTACGAAGCTAAAATCTTTGAACTTATGGATGCGGTTGATGAGTACATCCCAACTCCAGAGCGTGACACTGAGAAGCCTTTCATGATGCCAGTTGAGGACGTATTCTCAATCACTGGTCGTGGAACAGTTGCTACTGGCCGTGTTGAGCGTGGACAAGTTAAAGTCGGTGACGAAGTCGAAATCATCGGTCTTCAAGAAGAAAACGGTAAAACAACTGTTACAGGTGTTGAAATGTTCCGTAAGCTTCTTGACTATGCTGAAGCTGGTGACAACATCGGTGCACTACTTCGTGGTGTATCTCGTGAAGACATTCAACGTGGTCAAGTACTTGCTAAACCAGGTACAATCACTCCACATAGCCGTTTCAAAGCTGAAGTTTATGTACTTTCTAAAGAAGAGGGTGGACGTCATACTCCATTCTTCACTAACTACCGTCCTCAGTTCTACTTCCGTACAACTGACGTAACTGGTATCGTACATCTTCCAGAAGGTACTGAAATGGTAATGCCTGGCGATAACACTGAGATGGAAGTTGAACTTATCTCTACTATCGCTATCGAAGAAGGAACTCGTTTCTCTATCCGTGAGGGTGGACGTACTGTAGGTTCTGGCGTCGTTTCAACTATCATTAAGTAATCAACATATAAAAGAGACTCCTTGCCAAAAGGGTCTCTTTTTTTGCTTTTTCAGATCAGAACGGCTACTATAAGCTATAGAATCTATATTGAACCGAGAGGATCACTGGAATGGCAAAGACATATTTGAAAAAATGGGTGATTGGTGGGGTAGACCAATGGACCATGATGAAAGAGGATCATTCAAAAGAGACAAAGCCCGTTCTTTTATTTTTACACGGTGGACCTGGCTCAGCTCAAATTAGTTATATCGGTTCCTTTCATGAGGAACTTGATCAAGACTTCACAGTCGTCCAATGGGATCAGCGCGGCGCAGGGCTTTCATATCAAAAAAATATTCCTGCTTCATCGATGACCATTCAGCAATTTGTCGAGGATACGATTGAGCTCACAGAAAAACTCCTTTCCCACGTTGGCCAATCGAAATTATACATTGCAGGATACTCATGGGGTTCATTGATTGCTATACAAGCAGTACATAGACGTCCATATCTATATCATGCTTATTATGGAATTAGTCAGGTAGTAGATGTATTAAAAGAAAATATTGTCTCTTATGAGCTTCTTCAGAGAAAATACCATCGCAATCGACTCTTCACTAGTTGTCTGCGATTACTTACGCCTCCTCCGTGGAAACGAAGCTCAGCTCATGCATTGTTCTCTCTATATAAAGAGTTCGCAAAAGCAGGATTCACGCTTAGGTGGAAGCCGATTTTTCAAATGATGGGAGCGTTTCTCCATAGCAAGCATTATCAGCTTATAGATAAATGGAGATTTCTCAAAGGGCAGAAGTTTAGTCAAAGCAAGCTGTGGGATGAGCTGATGAATGAGAGCATTCAAAACCGAGTTTCTACTATATTAATACCGTGCTACTTTATCAATGGTGCACATGACTTGATTACACCAGCTGATGTATCAAAACCATATGTTGACCAATTAACGACACCAATAAAAGAATGGTTCACCTTTAAAGATTCTGCACATTCCCCACATCTTGAAGAACCAGATGAATTCATTCGTATCGTAAGAAAGACTGCTATACATCATCTTCAGGGAAAGCTTGATTTATAGGCTGAACCCCTGTATAATATAAAAAGTGTGCAAATCATAAATTTATCTGATTTATTATTGCAACACACAGGCCAATTTGTTACAATAGTGCATGTTGGTCTTTGACTGCGATGAAGTGAGAGGTTGCTGACACACCCGGCCGCTTTGCCATGGCGAGGTGATCAGGTTTTTCTCACGGAGAACTGTCTAACGTAAGTAGGCGAAAAGGAGGGAAAATAATGGCAAAACAAAAAATTCGTATTCGTTTAAAAGCATATGATCATAGAATTCTTGATCAATCTGCTGAGAAGATTGTTGAAACGGCTAAGCGTTCTGGTGCTAGTGTATCTGGTCCAATCCCGCTTCCAACTGAAAAATCAGTTTACACAATCCTTCGTGCGGTGCATAAGTACAAAGATTCTCGTGAGCAATTCGAGATGCGTACTCACAAGCGTCTAATCGACATCGTGAATCCAACTCCGCAAACAGTTGATGCACTGATGCGTTTAGATTTACCATCTGGTGTAGATATCGAAATCAAACTTTAATTCAAATAGAAAACATACATTATAGGAGGTGTGACGAAATGACCAAAGGAATCTTAGGTAGAAAAATTGGTATGACGCAAGTATTCGCAGAAAACGGTGATCTTATCCCTGTAACTGTTGTTGAGGCTGCTGCTAACGTTGTTCTTCAAAAGAAAACTGATGACACGGATGGCTACGAAGCAATCCAAATCGGTTTTGACGACAAACGTGAAAAGCTTTCTAACAAACCAGAGAAAGGCCACGTTGCTAAAGCGGAAACTGCTCCTAAGCGCTTCGTAAAAGAATTACGCGGTGTGGAGCTAGATGCGTATGAAGTTGGTCAGGAAGTCAAAGTTGATATTTTCGCAAATGGAGATATCGTAGATGTAACAGGAACATCAAAAGGTAAAGGATTCCAAGGGGCTATCAAACGCCACGGACAATCACGCGGACCAATGACTCACGGTTCACGTTACCACCGTCGTCCTGGTTCAATGGGACCTGTTGATCCAAACCGTGTATTCAAAGGTAAACTTCTTCCAGGTCGTATGGGTGGAGAGCAAATCACTGTCCAAAACCTTGAGATCGTAAAAGTTGATGCTGAACGCAATCTTCTTTTGATCAAAGGTAACGTACCAGGAGCTAAAAAATCTCTAGTAACTGTAAAGAGTGCAGTTAAATCTAAATAACTCTCTTAGGAAAGGAGGAAACAAGTCATGCCAAAAGTAGCATTATTTAACCAAAACGGTTCTACTAACGGTGAAATCGAATTAAACGCTTCTGTGTTTGGAATCGAGCCAAACGAAAGCGTAGTATTCGATGCTATTCTTATGCAAAGAGCTTCCTTACGTCAAGGAACTCACAAAGTAAAAACTCGTTCTGAAGTACGTGGCGGAGGTCGTAAGCCTTGGAGACAGAAGGGTACTGGTCGTGCTCGTCAAGGTTCTATCCGTTCACCACAATGGCGCGGAGGCGGTATCGTATTCGGTCCAACACCACGCAGCTATTCTTATAAATTACCTAAAAAAGTTCGCCGCTTGGCTATCAAGTCAGTATTGTCTTCTAAAGTAGTCGACAACAACATCATCGTTCTTGAAGATCTTACTCTTGATGCAGTGAAAACGAAAGAATTCGCAGGCATCCTTAAAGGATTATCTGTTGAGAAGAAAGCGTTGATCGTCACTGCGGATGCAAACGAAACAGTTGCTTTATCTGCTCGTAACATCCCTGGAGTAACAGTTGTTGAAGCTAAAGGTATCAACGTTCTTGACGTTGTCAACCACGACAAACTTCTGATCACTAAAGCAGCGGTTGAAAAAGTAGAGGAGGGACTTGCATAATGAAAGATCCTCGTGATGTTCTAAAGCGCCCTATCATTACTGAACGTTCTGCTGATCTAATGACAGAGAAGAAGTACACGTTCGAAGTTGATGTCAGAGCTAACAAAACAGAAGTGAAAGACGCTGTTGAAGAAATCTTTGGAGTGAAAGTTGAGAAAGTCAACGTTCAAAACTACAAAGGGAAATCTAAACGCGTTGGACGCTATACTGGTATGACTAGCCGTCGCAGAAAAGCGATCGTGAAATTAACTGCTGACAGCAAAGAAATCGAAATTTTTGAAGCATAAATCTTAAAAAGAAGGAGGGAAATTCAAAATGGCGATTAAAAAGTATAAACCAACCAGTAATGGTCGTCGTGGCATGACTACTTCAGATTTTGCTGAAATCACGACTGACAAACCAGAAAAGTCGTTGCTTGCACCGCTTCATAAAAAAGGCGGACGTAACAACCAAGGTAGATTAACAGTTCGTCATCAAGGTGGCGGTCACAAACGTCAATACCGTATCATCGACTTTAAGCGTGATAAAGACGGTATACCTGGACGCGTTGCTACAATCGAGTATGATCCAAACCGTTCAGCGAACATCGCTCTTGTAAACTATGCAGATGGTGAGAAACGTTACATTCTTGCTCCAAAAGGAGTTCAAGTTGGTACTGAAGTTACTTCTGGTCCAGAAGCAGACATCAAACCAGGTAATGCTCTACCACTTATCAACATCCCAGTTGGTACAGTTGTGCATAACATTGAATTAAAACCAGGCAAAGGTGGACAATTAGTTCGTTCTGCTGGGACTTCTGCTCAAGTTCTTGGTAAAGAAGGTAAATACGTTCTTGTACGTTTGAACTCAGGTGAAGTTCGCATGATCCTTTCTGCTTGCCGTGCGACAATCGGTCAAGTTGGAAACGAGCAACACGAATTAATTAACATCGGTAAAGCTGGACGTTCTCGCTGGAAAGGCGTACGCCCAACAGTTCGTGGTTCTGTAATGAACCCTAACGATCACCCACACGGTGGTGGTGAAGGACGCGCTCCAATCGGACGTAAATCACCAATGTCTCCATGGGGTAAACCGACTCTTGGATTCAAGACTCGTAAGAAAACCAACAAGTCTGATAAATTTATTGTACGTCGTCGTAAAAACAAGTAACGGGGTTGTCTACGGTTCATTTAGGACCGTAGTTCAATCACGAAGGGAGGTTACACAATGGCTCGCAGCTTAAAAAAAGGACCATTTGTTGATGATCATTTGATGGCTAAAGTCGAGAAATTGAATGAAACTGACAAAAAGCAAGTAGTAAAAACTTGGTCTCGTCGTTCTACAATTTTCCCACAATTCATCGGTCACACAATCGCTGTCTATGACGGACGCAAACATGTACCTGTTTTCATCTCTGAAGATATGGTAGGTCACAAATTGGGCGAATTCGCACCAAGCCGTACTTATAAAGGTCATGCTAGTGACGATAAAAAAACAAGACGCTAATGAGAGGAGGCTTTTAAATGCAAGCTAAAGCTGTCGCAAGAACAGTCCGTATTGCTCCTCGCAAAGCACGTCTAGTAATGGACCTGATTCGAGGTAAGCAAGTAGGAGAAGCAGTTTCTATCTTAAACCTTACACCTAAGGCTGCTTCACCAATTATTGAAAAAGTATTAAAATCTGCTATCGCAAATGCTGAGCATAACTACGAGTTGGACGCTAACAGCCTAGTAATTACTCAAGCATTCGTTGACGAAGGTCCAACACTTAAGAGATTCCGTCCACGTGCTATGGGTCGTGCGAGCGCAATTAACAAACGTACTAGCCACATTACAATCGTTGTATCAGAAAAGAAGGAGGGATAATCCGTGGGTCAAAAGGTAAATCCAGTAGGTCTTCGTATTGGCGTCATTCGAGATTGGGAATCTAAATGGTTCGCAGGAAAAGATTACGCAAACTTCTTACATGAAGACTTGAAAATCCGTGAATTCATCAGCAAGCGTTTGTCTGAAGCGTCTGTTTCTAAAGTAGAAATTGAACGTGCTGCAAACCGCGTAAATATCACAATCCACACGGCTAAACCAGGTATGGTAATTGGTAAAGGCGGATCTGAAGTTGAAGCACTTCGTAAAGCTCTTAACAGCCTAACTGGCAAACGTGTACACATTAACATTCTTGAAATCAAGAAAGCAGATCTTGATGCTCAGCTAGTTGCTGAAAACATCGCTCGTCAACTTGAAAATCGTATTTCATTCCGTCGTGCACAAAAACAAACAATCCAACGCACAATGCGTGCTGGAGCACAAGGAATCAAAACAATGGTTTCTGGTCGTCTTGGCGGTGCAGATATTGCTCGTTCTGAATATTACAGTGAAGGTACTGTTCCGTTGCACACACTTCGTGCTGACATCGACTATGCTACTGCTGAAGCTGACACTACTTATGGTAAGCTTGGCGTAAAAGTATGGATCTATCGTGGAGAAGTCCTTCCAACTAAGAAGAATACTGCGGAAGGAGGAAAATAATATGTTATTGCCAAAACGCGTGAAGTATCGCAGAGAACATCGTGGAAAAATGCGTGGTCGTGCAAAGGGCGGCACTGAAGTACATTTCGGTGAATTCGGTATCCAAGCTCTTGAAGCTTCTTGGATCACTAACCGTCAAATCGAAGCTGCTCGTATTGCTATGACTCGTTATATGAAACGTGGCGGTAAAGTTTGGATTAAAATTTTCCCTTCTAAGCCATACACAGCTAAACCTCTTGAGGTCCGCATGGGTTCCGGTAAAGGTGCTCCAGAAGGTTGGGTAGCTGTAGTAAAACCGGGCAAAGTTTTATTTGAAATTTCTGGTGTGTCTGAAGAAGTTGCTCGTGAAGCTCTTCGTCTTGCATCTCACAAATTGCCAATTAAAACGAAGTTCGTAAAACGTGAAGAAATTGGTGGTGAATCAAATGAAAGCTAATGAAATTCGTGACCTTACCACTGCTGAAATTGAACAAAAAGTAAAGTCTCTTAAAGAAGAACTTTTCAATCTTCGTTTCCAATTAGCGACTGGGCAGCTTGAAAATACTGCTCGCATTCGTGAAGTGCGTAAATCAATCGCACGCATGAAAACTGTGATTCGTCAAAGAGAAATCGCTGCTAATAAATAATAATTAGAGGGGAGGACCCGCAAACATGAGCGAACGTAACCAACGTAAAGTGTATCAAGGTCGTGTTGTTTCTGACAAAATGGATAAAACCATCACTGTTGTTGTTGAAACATACAAAAAGCATTCACTTTATGGCAAACGTGTAAGATACTCTAAAAAGTTCAAAGCACATGATGAAAACAACCAAGCAAAAATCGGAGACATCGTAAAGGTCATGGAAACTCGTCCATTATCTGCGACTAAACGCTTTCGTCTAGTTGAAGTTGTCGAAGAAGCTGTTATTATCTAATAAAGTTCGGATTTCTTTTTCCGAAGGGAGGTAACATTAATGATTCAACAGGAGACTCGTTTAAAAGTAGCTGACAACTCTGGCGCACGCGAAGTACTAACGATTAAAGTTCTTGGTGGCTCTGGACGTAAAACGGCTAACATCGGTGATGTCATTGTTTGTACGGTTAAACAAGCAACACCAGGAGGCGTTGTCAAAAAAGGTGAAGTTGTGAAAGCAGTTATCGTTCGTACAAAGAGCGGAGCTCGCAGAAACGATGGATCTTACATCAGTTTTGATGAAAATGCATGTGTCATCATCCGTGACGACAAGAGCCCACGTGGAACTCGTATCTTCGGACCAGTAGCACGTGAACTTCGTGAAAACAACTATATGAAAATTGTTTCTCTAGCACCAGAAGTACTTTAATGAATACAATCCGCGACTCAAGGAGGTGCGATTAAATGCATGTTAAAAAGGGCGATAAAGTAGTGGTTATCTCTGGTAAAGATAAAGGTAAACAAGGTGTCATCCTTGCTGCTTTCCCTAAAAAGGAACGTGTTTTAGTAGAAGGTATTAACCTTGTGAAAAAACACTCTAAACCAACCCAAGCTAACCCTCAAGGCGGAATTTCTGAACAAGAAGCGCCGATCCACGTATCAAACGTAATGCCGCTTGATCCTAAAACGGGTGAAGTGACACGTGTTGGGTATAAAGTTGAGGACGGAAAGAAAGTCCGTGTAGCGAAAAAATCTGGGCAAGTTCTAGATAAATAGTAAATAAGGAAGGGAGGTCTTTCTCATGAACCGCCTTAAAGAAAAGTATGTAAAAGAAATTACACCTGCATTAGTTTCTAAGTTTGAATACACTTCAGTAATGCAAGTGCCAAAAATCGAAAAAATCGTGATCAACATGGGTGTTGGTGACGCAGTTCAAAACGCTAAAGCAATCGATACTGCTGTTGAAGAATTAACGTTTATCGCTGGTCAAAAACCTGTCGTTACTCGTGCGAAGAAATCTATTGCTGGATTCCGTCTACGTGAAGGAATGCCAATCGGTGCGAAAGTAACACTTCGCGGAGAGCGCATGTATGATTTTCTTGATAAACTTATTTCTGTATCTTTACCACGTGTACGTGACTTCCGTGGGATCTCTAAAAAATCTTTCGACGGACGTGGAAACTACACGCTTGGTATTAAAGAACAGTTAATCTTCCCAGAAATTGATTACGATAAAGTAACAAAGGTCCGCGGTATGGATATCGTTATCGTTACTACTGCCAATACGGACGAAGAAGCACGTGAGTTATTAACTCAAGTAGGTATGCCGTTCCAGAAATAATCAATGAAAGGGAGGCGAAATCGTGGCTAAAAAGTCTATGATTGCGAAACAACAACGCAAACAAAAGTTTAAAGTTCAAGAGTATACGCGCTGCGAACGTTGTGGTCGTCCACATTCAGTTATTCGTAAGTTTAAACTTTGCCGTATTTGTTTCCGCGAACTTGCATATAAAGGACAAATTCCTGGCGTTAAAAAAGCTAGCTGGTAATCCCCATAAATGGGAAGGAGGTTATTAAATAATGGTTATGACAGATCCGATTGCAGATTTACTGACTCGTATTCGCAATGCGAACATGGTACGTCATGAGAAGCTAGAAGTACCGGCTTCAAAAATCAAAAGAGAAATTGCTGAAATCTTAAAGCGTGAAGGTTTTATCCGTGACGTTGAATACGTCGAAGACAGCAAACAAGGAATTATCCGTTTGTTTCTTAAATACGGCCAAAACAACGAGCGTGTGATCACTGGTCTTAAAAGAATCAGTAAACCTGGTTTACGCGTATATGCGAAATCAAATGAAGTACCACGTGTACTTAACGGACTTGGAATCGCAATTATTTCTACATCACAAGGTGTTTTATCGGACAAAGAAGCCCGTGCTAAACAAGCTGGTGGAGAAGTACTTGCTTACGTATGGTAAAAAAAGTTTAAGATGAATGGAGGTGCTTGGTATGTCTCGCGTAGGTAAAAAACTACTTGAGATCCCTTCAGGTGTAACTGTGACAAAGAACGATAACACAGTGACAGTAAAGGGACCAAAAGGTGAACTAACTCGTACGTTTCACCCTGATATGGAAATTAAAATTGAGGACAACGTCTTAACTGTAAGCCGTCCGTCTGAACATAAAGAACACCGTGCATTACATGGTACAACACGTAGCTTGCTTGCAAACATGGTTGAAGGTGTATCTAAAGGTTTCGAAAGAGGTTTAGAACTTATCGGTGTCGGTTACCGTGCAGCTAAATCTGGAAACAAACTTGTTCTTAACGTTGGATACTCTCACCCAGTTGAAATCGTTCCTGAGGCTGGAGTTGAAATCGAAGTTCCATCTCAAACGAAAGTAATCGTTAAAGGTATCGATAAAGAGCGTGTAGGAGCTCTAGCTTCTAACATCCGCGCTGTCCGTTCTCCAGAGCCTTACAAAGGTAAAGGAATTCGTTACGAAGGTGAATTCGTTCGCCGTAAAGAAGGAAAAACTGGTAAGTAAGACCGCTTAAAGTGAAGAAAGGAGTGACTCCGATGATTACGAAAACTAGCAAAAACGCTACTCGTCTTAAAAGACATGCTCGTGTTCGTGCGAAACTTTCAGGTTCTGCTGAAAGACCTCGCCTTAATGTTTTCCGTTCTAACAAGAATATCTACGCTCAAGTAATTGATGATGTTAACGGTGTAACACTTGTAAGTGCTTCTACTCTTGATAAAGAGTTAAAGATCGAGAATAGTTCTGACACTGCAGCTGCTACGAAAGTTGGCGAACTTGTTGCAAAACGTGCTGTTGAAAAAGGCATTTCTAACGTGGTATTTGACCGCGGAGGATACCTATATCATGGACGTGTAAAAGCTCTAGCTGAAGCTGCTCGTGAGGCTGGACTTAAATTTTAATAAAAGAAGGAGGGACACATCCGAATGAGTCGTATTGACCCAAGCAAATTAGAGTTAGAAGAACGCTTAGTTACGGTTAACCGCGTAGCGAAAGTTGTTAAAGGTGGACGTCGCTTCCGTTTTGCAGCTTTAGTTGTTGTCGGTGACAAAAATGGTCATGTAGGATTCGGTACTGGTAAAGCACAAGAAGTACCAGAAGCGATCCGCAAAGCTGTTGAAGATGCGAAAAAGAATTTAATTGAAGTACCAATGGTTGGAACTACAATTCCACATGAAATCATCGGTCGATTCGGTGCAGGAAACGTTCTATTGAAGCCTGCTTCAGAAGGTACAGGAGTTATCGCTGGAGGCCCAGTGCGTGCGGTACTTGAGCTTGCTGGTCTAGCTGATATCCTTTCTAAATCTCTAGGTTCTAATACACCGATCAACATGATTCGCGCAACACTTCAAGGTTTAAGTGAACTTAAACGTGCTGAAGATGTAGCGAAGCTTCGTGGAAAATCTGTAGAAGACCTGTTAGGATAAGGAGGGAACAATAATGGCAAATAAATTAGAAATTACCCTCAAACGCAGTGTAATCGGTCGCCCAGAAGATCAGCGTGTCACTGTTCGTACTCTTGGTCTTAAGAAAACAAACCAAACAGTCGTACATGAAGACAATGCAGCGATCCGCGGCATGATTAACAAGGTGTCTCATTTAGTTTCTGTAAAAGAACAATAAAACATTTTTAATTGATAAGGAGGTGCCCAAATGAAACTTCATGAATTGAAGCCTTCAGAAGGTTCACGTAAAGTACGTAACCGTGTTGGTCGTGGTATTGGATCAGGTAACGGTAAAACTTCTGGTAAAGGTCATAAAGGTCAAAACGCTCGTTCTGGGGGCGGTGTACGTCCTGGATTTGAAGGTGGTCAAATGCCCTTATTCCAACGCCTTCCAAAACGTGGTTTTACAAACATCAACCGTAAAGATTATGCGGTAATCAACTTAGACAGATTAAACAGTTTTGACGAAGGAACGGAAGTCACTCCTGAACTTCTTCTAGAGACTGGTTCAATAAGCAAGTTAAAAGCAGGAGTAAAAATTCTTGGCAACGGTAAATTAGAAAAAAAATTAACTGTAAAAGCCAATAAATTCTCTGCTTCTGCGAAAGAAGCGATTGAAGCTGCTGGCGGTACAGCCGAGGTGATCTAACTTGTTTAAGACAATCTCCAATTTTATGCGCGTGAAAGATATACGGAATAAGATTATATTCACACTTTTAATGTTAGTCGTCTTTCGTATAGGTGCTTTCATCCCTGTGCCTAATGTGAACGCCGAAGTTCTCCAGGCACAGGACCAAATGAGTGTTTTCGGAATTCTCAACACGTTTGGGGGCGGGGCACTTTTCCAATTCTCTATTCTTGCAATGGGGATTATGCCGTATATCACCGCTTCAATCATCATCCAGCTCTTGCAGATGGATGTTGTTCCGAAGTTTACTGAGTGGTCAAAGCAAGGAGAGGTTGGCCGCCGAAAATTAGCACAATTCACAAGGTATTTTACAATTGTTCTAGGATTTATCCAGGCGCTAGGAATGTCGTATGGATTCAACAATATGGCAGGAGGCATGCTGATTGAAAACCAAGGTGTTTCAACGTATCTCTTAATTGCGGTCGTACTCACTGCGGGAACAGCATTTTTAATGTGGCTGGGAGAGCAGATTACTGCTCACGGTGTTGGTAACGGTATTTCGATTATTATCTTTGCCGGTATCATCGCAGGTGTCCCTCAAACATTAAAACAAGTGTACGCTCAGCAATTTGTAGGTGGAGATGGACAGTTGTTCATGCAGATCCTTAAAATTGCCCTTATTGTGATTGCCATTCTTGTCATTGTTATAGGTGTTATATACATTCAAATGGCAGTGAGAAAGATTGCGATTCAATATTCAAAAGGAACTGGTCGTGCACAAATGTCTGCTAGTCAAGCAACGCACCTTCCATTGAAAGTGAATCCAGCAGGGGTGATACCAGTCATCTTTGCCGTTGCTTTCATTATTACTCCTCAGACGATCGCATCGTTCTTCGGAACAAATAATGTGACAACTTGGATAACTAACAACTTTGACTATACTAAGCCAATCGGTATGACGATTTATGTAGCACTGATTGTTGCTTTCACATATTTTTATGCCTTTGTCCAAGTAAACCCTGAACAAATGGCTGAAAATCTGCAAAAGCAGGGTGGCTATATCCCGGGAGTTCGTCCAGGGAAAATGACTCAAGATAGAATTACGAGCATTTTGTACCGACTCACTTTTGTGGGCGCCATTTTCTTAGCCGTGATTTCAATACTTCCTATCTTTTTCATTCAATTCGCTGGATTACCTTCGGCTGCACAAATTGGCGGCACAAGTCTTCTCATTGTTGTAGGTGTTGCACTTGAAACAATGAAACAGCTTGAAAGCCAATTAGTGAAACGAAACTACCGTGGATTTATGAAATAAAACAGAGGGCTGGGCTCCTGCCCAACCTCTCTAGTAAGGAAGGGGAAATCCGAAATGAACTTAGTCTTAATGGGGCTTCCGGGTGCTGGCAAAGGCACTCAGGCAGAACGAATTGTTGATGATTATGGGATACCTCATATCTCAACAGGAGATATGTTCCGTGCTGCTATAAAAGAGGAGACACAACTTGGGCTCGAAGCAAAATCCTTTATTGATAAGGGAGAGCTTGTTCCTGATAAGGTCACAATCGGTATTGTTAGAGAAAGACTTGGCAAGAATGATTGTGAACAAGGTTTTCTTCTGGACGGATTTCCGCGAACAGTCGCTCAGGCTGAAGCTTTAGAAGACATTCTAAAGGACCTTGGCAGAACGATTGATTATGTCATTAATATTAAAGTCGATAAAGATGCCTTGATGGAGCGTCTGACTGGCCGAAGAATTTGCAAAAATTGCGGAGCGACATATCATTTAGTATTCAATCCACCTGCGAAAGAAAATGTTTGCGACAAGTGTGGAGGCGAGATTTATCAACGTGCAGATGATAATGCAGAAACCGTTTCGACGAGACTTGAAGTAAACTTAAAGCAGACTGAGCCTTTACTGAACTTCTATTCAGAAAAAGGATATCTTGCAAACATTGATGGTGCGAAGCACATTAACGATGTATACGCAGATATCAAGGATCTGCTTGGGGGATTAAATAAATGATTATCTGTAAAACTCCTCGCGAGCTTGACATTATGAGAGAAGCTGGACGCATTGTCGCACTGACTCATGAAGAGCTCAAGAAACACATAAAACCAGGTATTTCGACAAAAGAATTGGATCAAATTGCCGAATGTTTTATGACAAAGCAGGGTGCAATCCCATCTTTTAAAGGGTATAATGGTTTTCGCGGGAGCATTTGCGTTTCGGTGAATGAAGAACTCGTTCACGGTATTCCTGGTAAACGGGTTTTACGTGATGGAGACATCATTAGTATCGATATCGGTGCAAAGTTAAATGGCTATCATGGTGACTCTGCTTGGACTTATTCAGTTGGGGTAATCAGTGATGAGGACCGCAAACTACTGGAAGTCACAGAGGAATCTCTATATAAAGGCTTACAGGAAGCAAAGCCAGGCGAACGTCTGTCAAACATTTCCCATGCCATACAAACGTATGTTGAAGGTGAGAATTTCTCAGTTGTTAGAGAATATGTTGGACATGGTGTCGGACAGGATCTTCATGAGGACCCTCAAATTCCTCATTATGGTCCGCCTAACAAAGGCCCACGGCTAAAACCTGGAATGGTGTTGGCCATCGAACCGATGGTGAACGCAGGCAGCCGATATGTGAAAACACTGGCTGATAACTGGACGGTTGTAACGGTTGATGGGAAAAAGTGTGCTCACTTTGAGCATACGATTGCGATTACAGATACAGGTTTTGATATACTGACTAAGATTTAGGTCTTCACTAAAGCCTTTCAAGCCCAAATCGGGCAGGTTGTCTGTATAGTCCAAGGAAAGAACAAGATCAGTATACAGTTGTTCAGCGGCATGTTCGGTGGCTGCCATGTACTAGTCGCAGACGGAGAAAAGCGTAAATTTCATTCTCCTAAGAAAAAAATATCAATCATTTAACCTTTTATGATTGCGTATCTCCGGAAGTTCAGAACAGTATATTCAAAACAGGTCGGGTGATAGATGGACAATTGAGATAATCTCTTTTGGACATTTATCAGAGAGCAAGTTACTGATTTGAAGAAGGGAGAACACTTGAATGGCGAAAGACGATGTAATTGAAGTGGAAGGTACTGTAGTTGAAACTCTGCCAAACGCAATGTTCAAAGTTGAACTAGAGAATGGTCATACAGTTTTAGCGCATGTATCAGGAAAAATCCGTATGCACTTCATTCGCATTTTACCTGGAGACAAAGTTACGGTAGAATTATCTCCATATGACTTAACTCGTGGTAGAATTACGTACCGTTACAAATAAAGCAACTCCGGAAGAAGGAGGTTGGAAACACATGAAAGTGAGACCATCTGTTAAACCTATCTGTGAAAAATGTAAAGTGATTCGCAGAAAAGGAAAAGTAATGGTGATCTGTGAAAACCCAAAACATAAACAAAAACAAGGCTAATAACAAGGAGGTGCCCAAATCATGGCTCGTATTGCTGGTGTAGATATTCCACGTGATAAGCGTGTTGTCATTTCTTTAACATATGTTTTTGGAATTGGTCGTACGACTGCTCAACAAGTCCTTAAAGAAGCAGGTGTTTCTGAAGACACTCGCGTTCGCGATCTAACTGAAGACGAACTTGGTAAAATCCGTGATATCATTGACAAACTTAAAGTAGAAGGTGACCTTCGTCGTGAAGTTTCACTTAATATTAAGCGTCTAATTGAAATCGGAAGCTACCGCGGAATCCGTCATCGTAGAGGACTTCCTATTCGTGGACAAAACACAAAAAACAACGCACGCACTCGTAAAGGTCCGCGTCGTACTGTAGCTAACAAGAAAAAATAAGTAAAGGAGGTAGTTAAAGAATGGCTGCTGCTCGTAAATCAAATACGCGTAAACGTCGCGTGAAAAAGAATATTGAAGCTGGAATCGCTCATATCCGTTCCACTTTCAACAACACGATTGTAACGATTACTGATGTTCATGGAAACGCAATTTCTTGGTCAAGTGCTGGTGCATTAGGATTCAGAGGTTCTCGTAAATCTACTCCTTTCGCTGCACAAATGGCTGCTGAAACTGCTGCTAAAGGTTCTATCGAACATGGTCTTAAAACACTTGAAGTAACTGTTAAAGGTCCTGGTTCTGGTCGTGAAGCTGCAATTCGTGCACTTCAAGCTGCGGGTCTTGAAGTTACTGCAATCAGAGACGTAACTCCAGTTCCTCATAACGGATGCCGTCCGCCAAAACGTCGCCGCGTGTAATTTGTTTGTATAGATTTTGTGTCCCTGTCAATAATGGGTTATGATACAGTTATTTATGAGACGAATACACGACTCGTTGCCTCAGCACATACGGGACTAAACAATGAGGAATTTCGGATGGAATCTTATATGATTCTATTCGAGGTTTCGACGTTTTGAAGGAGGGTTTTATTAGATGATCGAAATTGAAAAACCAAAAATCGAAACGGTTGAAATCAGCGATGATGCCAAGTATGGCAAGTTTGTCGTAGAGCCACTTGAGCGTGGATATGGTACCACTTTAGGGAACTCCCTTCGTCGTATCCTTTTATCCTCACTTCCTGGTGCAGCTGTAACATCGATCCAGATAGATGGTGTCTTACACGAATTCTCAACGATTGAAGGCGTGGTTGAAGATGTTACAACAATTATCTTAAACATTAAAAAGCTTGCACTCAAAATTTACTCTGAAGAAGAGAAGACGCTTGAAATTGATGTACAAGATGAAGGTGCTGTAACAGCTGCTGATATTACACACGACAGCGATATTGAAATCTTAAATCCAGATCTTCACATCGCAACTCTTGGCAAGAATGCGAGCTTTCGTGTTCGTTTGACTGCACAAAGAGGTCGTGGGTATAATCCTGCTGATGCAAACAAAAGAGACGATCAGCCTATCGGCGTGATTCCGATCGACTCAATCTATACACCTGTATCTCGTGTGACTTATCAAGTGGAAAACACCCGTGTTGGGCAAATTACAAACTATGATAAACTAACACTAGATGTATGGACTGATGGAAGCACAGGACCGAAAGAAGCGATCGCTCTAGGTTCTAAGATTTTAACTGAACATCTTAATATATTCGTTGGGTTAACTGACGAAGCTCAGCATGCAGAAATCATGGTTGAAAAAGAAGAAGACCAAAAAGAAAAAGTGCTTGAAATGACAATTGAAGAGCTTGATCTTTCTGTTCGTTCTTACAACTGTTTGAAGCGTGCGGGTATTAACACTGTTCAAGAGCTTGCTAACAAGACAGAAGAGGATATGATGAAAGTTCGTAACCTTGGACGTAAATCTCTTGAAGAAGTGAAAGCGAAACTAGAAGAACTTGGACTGGGTCTTCGTAAAGACGATTGACTAGTTTCATTGTGAACTAGGATTTTCGTGTGTTTTTTATTCATACAGCATCTCTAATTAAGGAGGGGACATCACATGGCATACAGAAAGCTAGGACGCACTAGTGCACAACGTAAAGCAATGCTTCGTGATCTAACGACTGATTTGATTATCAACGAACGCATTGAAACAACTGAAACACGTGCGAAAGAACTTCGCTCTGTAGTTGAAAAAATGATCACTCTTGGCAAACGCGGAGATCTTCATGCTCGCCGTCAAGCTGCAGCTTACATTCGTAACGAAGTAGCTAACGCTGAAACGAACCAAGATGCACTTCAAAAATTGTTCGCTGACGTTGCAACTCGCTACGAAGATCGCCAAGGTGGATACACTCGTATCATGAAGCTTGGACCTCGTCGCGGCGATGGCGCACCAATGGCTGTCATTGAATTAGTTTAATCACATATCGTGTATCTAAGAAAGGGCGGGACAGTTCAAACTGGATCTATGCCCTTTTTTAGATACTACGGCTGTTTAGGAATAAGCAAAGAAGAGATTGAGCTGAGAGGAGGTCCGGTAGAGATGGGGAAGACATTAATTGACGTAAAAGACATTGTATTTCGTTATCACAAAGATGCGGACAAGCCCGTTTTAGATCAAGTATCATTGCATGTGAATCAAAATGAATGGCTCGCCATTGTTGGTCACAACGGTTCAGGTAAATCCACACTTGCCCGCGTACTGAATGGGCTCATTTTACCGGATGCTGGAACGGTCAAGGTTGGTGAGATTGAGCTGAAAGAAAAAAGTGTTTGGGATATCCGCAAAAAAGTTGGAATGGTCTTTCAAAACCCAGATAACCAATTCGTTGGCTCAACGGTTCGTGATGATGTGGCTTTTGGTTTAGAAAATAACGGGGTTGAGCGGGAATTGATGATAGAACGTGTAGATTGGGCTGTCAAACAGGTCAGTATGCAGGAGTTTCTTGATCAAGAGCCGCACCATCTATCAGGCGGGCAAAAGCAGAGAGTAGCCATCGCAGGTGTGCTTGCCGCAAGCCCTGACATCATGATCTTGGATGAAGCAACATCAATGCTTGATCCGATTGGCCGTGAAGAAGTGTTAGAGACCGTCAGACTGCTGAAGGAACAAGGAACGGTCACGGTCATCTCCATCACACATGATTTAGACGAGGCTGCGAAAGCAGATCGCGTGATTGTGATGAACGGTGGCAAGAAATTTGCCGAGGGAACACCAGAGGAAGTATTTGAACTAGATGAACAGCTGGTTCAGATCGGACTTGATCTGCCATTTTGCTACCGGTTGAGCAAGCAATTAAAGCAGCAAGGTGTGCCACTGGCAAATGCCCACTTGACACAAGAAGGATTGGTGAAAGAGCTATGGACATTACGATCAAAGAATTAGAGCATCGTTATCAAATGAAAACGCCGTTTGAGCGTCTCGCTATGTATGATGTCAATGCTTCCATCAAAGAAGGCAGCTATGTCGCTGTCATTGGTCATACGGGCTCTGGCAAGTCTACATTGCTGCAGCACTTAAATGGGTTGCTCAAACCAACAAAAGGGAGCATTGCGCTTGGAGATACGGTCTTACAAGCCAATAAAAAGCAGAAGGACTTGAAATCCCTTCGGAAAAAAGTAGGCATCGTGTTTCAGTTTCCTGAGCATCAGCTTTTTGAGGAGACCATTCTGAAGGATATCTGTTTTGGTCCAATGAATTTCGGCGTTCCTCAGGAGAAGGCAGAAGTCAAGGCAAAGGAGATGCTGAAGCTCGTAGGCCTGTCTGAATCCTTATTATCTCGATCACCTTTTGAATTAAGCGGGGGTCAAATGAGACGCGTGGCGATTGCAGGTGTTCTAGCTATGGAGCCAGAAGTGCTTGTGCTTGATGAGCCGACTGCAGGATTAGATCCACGCGGGCGAAAAGAAATCATGGACATGTTCTATGAGCTTCATCAAAAAGCAAATCTGACCACGATCCTTGTTACACACAGTATGGAGGATGCCGCTCATTATGCGGATCAAATGATTGTGATGCATAAAGGAACAGTAAAGGCGACAGGTACGCCGAGAGAGCTATTTGCCAATCGCACAGACATGTCTTCTTTCGGTCTCGACCTCCCGGAAACGATTAAATTCCAGCAGGCCTTAGAAGAAAAGCTGGGCATTGCGTTTCCAAGGCCGCTTTTAACTATGAAAGAAATGGCAGAAGCCTTAACAGCTCTATATCAGGAGGACACGTCATCATGATGGATAGTATGATTATCGGCAAATATGTGCCAGGTTCATCCTTTGTCCATCGTCTTGATCCAAGGACAAAGCTGTTATCAATTTTCTTTTTCGTCTTTATTGTCTTTTTTGCTAATAACTACATTACTTACGGGCTTTTAGGGGTCTTTACGATCCTTGTGGTGATGTTTTCTCAGGTGCCGCTTTACTTTATTCTCAAAGGAATGAAGCCGATCCTATGGATTGTCCTCTTTACCTTTATTCTGCATATCTTCATGACAAAGGATGGCGCCTTGCTATTTCACTTTGGTTTTCTGAATATTTATGAAGAAGGTTTAAAGCAGGGGATATTCATCTCACTCCGTTTTGTCTATCTCATCATGATGACGACACTTCTAACGTTAACCACAACGCCTATAGAAGTGACAGATGGCATGGAAAAGCTGCTGCACCCCTTCCGTAAAATCAAACTGCCTGTTCATGAGCTTGCTCTCATGATGTCCATCTCTCTTCGGTTTATTCCGACTTTACTCGAAGAGACGGACAAAATCATGAAGGCACAAATGGCAAGAGGTGTTGATTTTACTAGCGGACCAGTGAAAGATCGTTTAAAAGCGATTGTTCCGTTGCTTGTCCCGCTTTTCGTCAGTGCGTTTAAGCGTGCGGAGGAATTGGCGACCGCTATGGAAGCGAGAGGCTATCGAGGGGGAGAAGGGCGTACGAAATACCGTCAGCTTGTCTGGGGCACGAAAGACACGTTCACGCTGCTTCTATTCATCCTGTTAACAGCACTCCTTGTGCTTTTTAGAAATTAGGTGATGCCTAGATGAAAGTAAAATGTACTGTATCATACGATGGAACACATTTTAAAGGCTATCAGGTGCAGCCTGGGCAGCGAACCGTACAAACGGAGATTGAGTCTGCCCTTGCCAGAATGCATAAACAGGATGAACTGATTCCGATTGTGGCTTCTGGCCGGACGGACAGCGGTGTTCACGCAAAGGGGCAGGTCATCCATTTCGACACCCCGCTTGCCATCACGATGGAGAGATGGCCTTTTGCCCTTAACAGCTTGCTGCCAGATGACATTCGTGTTCTAAAGGCTGAGGAAGTGGATGAGTCGTTTCATGCAAGATTTGGTGTCGTTTCGAAGGAGTACCGATATAGAGTCTCAACGGAAACGCATCAAAATGTGTTTACGAGACAGTATGCCTGCCACTATCCTTACCGGCTAGATGTCGACAAAATGAGAGAAGCCGCTGGGCACCTGATTGGCACACATGACTTCACAAGCTTTTGTGCGGCCAATACAGAGGTTCAGGACAAGGTGAGGGATATTTACGCCCTCGAGTGGAAAAACGTCTCAGATGGGCTTGAAATGCGTGTGAAAGGAAATGGTTTTTTATACAACATGGTGCGAATTATTGCTGGGACGTTACTTGAAATCGGATCTGGTAAATTTCACCCTGAAGAGATAAAAGCCATGCTTGCCGCGCGAAATCGCGAAGTGGCAGGCAAGACTGCGCCTAGTCACGGACTGTATTTATGGGAAGTTTTCTATGACAACTAAACCAGGTGTAACATGTTCTTGACACAGGAAGCAGAAAGTTATAAGATATCATATGGTATGTATTTCAACCCCACAAATAAGCCCCGGAAACTTATCTGTGTTTTGAAATAGAACGTAGCATTTGATTCAAGGAAAAATCATTGATTTATTTAGGAGGGAAACTCATGCGTACAACACCAATGGCGAACGCAAGCACAATTGAGCGCAAATGGCTAGTTGTTGATGCGGCAGGCAAGACTCTAGGTCGTCTTTCTACTGAAGTAGCATCACTTTTGCGCGGTAAGCATAAACCAACTTATACACCAAACGTTGATACAGGTGATCACGTCATCATCATCAATGCTGAGAAGATTGAATTAACTGGTAAGAAATTGACGGACAAAATTTACTACCGTCACACAATGCACCCAGGTGGTTTGAAACAAAGAACTGCTCTTGAGATGCGTACAAACTACCCTGAAAAAATGTTGGAGCTTGCTATCAAAGGTATGCTTCCAAAGGGTCCACTAGGTCGTCAAATGTTCAAAAAATTAAATGTGTACCGTGGTTCTGAGCATCCACATCAAGCACAACAACCTGAAGTTTACGAACTTCGCGGTTAATTATAAGGGAGGTTAACAATTTGGCACAGGTTCAATATTACGGTACAGGTCGTCGTAAAAGTTCTGTAGCGCGCGTTCGCTTAGTTCCAGGTGAAGGCCGTATCGTCGTTAATAATCGTGAAATTACTGAATACATTCCATTCGCTGCTTTAATCGAAGACGTGAAACAGCCTTTGAACATCACAGAAACAGCTAACAGCTACGATGTTCTTGTAAATGTTCACGGTGGTGGATTCTCTGGTCAAGCTGGAGCAATTCGTCACGGTATCTCTCGTGCTCTTCTAGAAGTAGATCCTGAGTACCGTACACCACTTAAACGTGCTGGACTTCTTACTCGTGACTCTCGTATGAAAGAGCGTAAAAAATACGGTCTTAAAGGCGCACGTAGAGCTCCTCAGTTCTCGAAGCGTTAATCAATTTTATATTGTATGGACGTTTTACAAAGTTTTGTTACAGACAAACTATATAAAAAAGCATCAGCATTTTGCTGGTGCTTTTTTCTGGTAATAAGAATACCTTTGCTGTCTGAATCTTTATATTTTCTATCTGCTTAGCTTAGTACCTATAAATAGGTTCCTACAGTTTGTAGTCCTTCCTATTTTTAGATATTGCTACACTAAGAAACTATTCTCTTTAAGAAATAGTTTTCAATGAAGTGGAGCTGTTTGATTTTGAAACTTAATTACTTGCTCAAAAGTGACTTTAAGCAGGGCTAATTAATTATTAAATCGAATAAAAATTTTATCCCATTGGATATATACCCATGTTATTTATAGGTAATTCCTTTTTAGTAAGAAACAAATTTATTAAACTTTTAAATTTGTGACTGGATTACCTTTAAAAAATTTTAGAAAGTCAGTATTCTTAGAAAAACTATTTCATTTAACATATTTGTTAATTTGCATGTTGAAGTTGATTAAAAAATACCAAGTTAAGAAAGGGTGCAATTGAAATTTGAGCCTTAACAATCTTATTAATCAAATTAACAAAATATCCGATAGCCAGAGGTTAAGGGGAACTTATTTTGAGTATATTGTTCAAGCCTACTTAAAGAATGAGCCCATGTATAAGAATGAGTTTACAAATGTTTGGATGTTAAATGAAGTACCATTAGACCTGGGAATCTCTCATATTGATACAGGGGTCGATCTAGTTGCACAAAAACGTACTGGTGAACTAGTAGCTATTCAGGCTAAGTTCTATGAAGGTACTGTTCAAAAATCTAATATTGATTCTTTCTTGGGAGAATTAGGACGTTCTTATTTTTCATCAGGAATTATCGTTAGTACTACAGATAAATGGGGGAAAAATGCTGAACAGGCATTAGCGGATAGAGAAGACGTTATAAGAATCGGCTTATCTGATTTGAGGAGTTCTCAGATTGATTGGAATCAATTTTCTTTTGCTAGCCCTGAAGAAGTAAAGGTTAGAAAAGCAAAAAAAGTTCGTAAGTATCAACAGGATGCTATAAATGCTGCCTTAACTTATTTTGAAAAAAAAGATCGGGGGCAGTTAATTATGGCTCCTGGTACTGGAAAAACATTTACTAGTTTAAAGTTGACGGAAGCATTGGCAAAAAAGACAAATAAGGAACAGTTTATTGTTTTATATTTGGTTCCAAGTATTCAATTATTAACACAGACTCTAAGAGGTTGGAATAATGATTCTGAAATGTCAATCTCCTCAATGGCTGTAACAAGTGATCGAAATGCAAGTAGAGGGAAAATAAATCAAGATGAAACTAATTTGGTTACTAGAGCCAGTGATATTGGTTATCCAGCTACTACTTCATATAAAAAAGTTGTTTCAAATTATATGGAGCTATCAAAAAAGGATAAAACGGAGTTACTTGTTGTGTTTGGGACATATCAATCAATAGATGTTTTAGGCAATGCGCAAAAACATGGATTTCCTGAATTTGACTTAATAATTGCTGATGAAGCGCATAGAACGACCGGAGCCACTGCATTAGGAGAAGAAGATAGCGCATTTCAAAAAGTTCATTCTGATAATAATGTTAAAGGAAACAAACGTCTTTATCAAACAGCAACCCCTAAATTATATGGAGCAGAAGCTAAAAAAAGAGCAGAGGCATCTTCTGTGGTTATCTCTAGTATGGATGACCCAGAAAGATATGGTGAAGTGTTTTATCGTTTGGGTTTTGGAGATGCGATCTCACAAGACTATTTGACAGATTATAAATTGATGGTACTTGCTGTTGATGAAACCGTTATTCAAAAAGATATGCAAAAATCAATTGCTGATCCCGAAAATGGGTTAGGGATTGATGATATTGGTCGGATTATCGGTATTTGGAATGGCATGATCAAGAGAGAAACATTTTCAAATAAAGTAAGTGGTGATCCTATGAAACGTGCGATAGCCTTTTCTAGGACGATTAAGGACAGTCAAAAAATTACTAATCAGTTTGAAAATGTTGTTAATGATTATCTAAACTTAGAAGGAGGCTATCGTGCAGAAGTTCGACATGTTGACGGAGGTATGAACGCATTAGAGAAGAACGAAGCGCTTGATTGGTTAGCTAGTGAAAATATACCTGATAATTCAGCTCGAATTCTATCCAATGTGCGATTTCTTACTGAGGGAATTGATGTTCCTAATCTGGATGCAATCATCTTCTTATCACCTAGGAAGTCTCAAGTAGATATTGTTCAAGCTGTTGGGAGGATTATCCGTAAATCGACAAAGAATATGGGTACATTATTTTACCCATCGTAATACCTGCCGGAGAAACGCCAGAAACCATTTTAGACAATAACAAAACATATGATGTAATTTGGCAAGTCTTAAATGCTTTGCGATCAGTAGATGAACGTTTTGAAGCAACTGTAAACAAATTGCAGCTTAATAAAACCAAACCAGATAATATTAATTTAATTGGAGTAGGAACTGCACCAGATGAGCCTAACTTTAATCAAAAAGATAGAATCAGTGAGGAGAAAACAGCTTATCAGACTTCTTTAGACTTAGAATGGGAAAAAGTAGAAGGAGCTATTTATGGGAAAATTATCCAAAAAGTTGGGGATAGACGTTATTTAGAAGACTGGTCAGCAGATGTAGCAAAGATTGCTAGAAGACATATGAATTATATTGAAATCATTATCAAGCAGAACTCAGAAGCTAAAAAAGCGTTTGATAAGTTTGTTTCAAGTTTGCGTCATAATATCAATGAATCTATTTCTTATGATCAAGCTATAGAAATGTTGGCACAACATTTGATTACTTTACCAATCTTTGAAGCTTTATTTGATGAATACAGTTTTGTTAGAAATAATCCAGTTGGTTCCTCTATGGAACAGATTATTGAGGAATTTTCGAAATACGGTTTTGAAAAGGAACAAAAAGAACTGATTCCTTTCTATGAATCTGTAAAATTAAGAGCTAGTGGTATAGATAATGCAGAAGCTAAACAAAAGATTATTATTACATTGTATGATAAGTTTTTTAGTACTGGTTTCAAATCAACTACAGAACGGCTAGGTATAGTGTTTACACCAATTGAAGTTGTTGATTTTATTGTTAGATCAGTTGATGATGTATTAAAAAAATATTTCAGGAAGACAATTGCTGATGAGGGTGTGCACATTCTTGATCCTTTTACAGGAACAGGAACCTTTATTGTACGAACTTTGTCGTATTTAAAATCAAAGATGGACATTGGTGAAATAACTTTGGTTGATATAATTCGTAAATATACTCAAGAACTTCATGCCAATGAAATTGTACTACTGAGTTATTATATTGCTGCAATTAATATTGAAGCAACTTTTGATGAGATCAAACATGGTGGGTATAAATCATTTGAAGGGATTGTTCTAACAGACACTTTTGAGAGTATGGAAAATGAAGATACACTTGATGATTCATACTTCGGAACTAATGATGACCGCTTGAGAAAGCAACAAGAGGTACCGATTACTGCGATAATTGGAAATCCACCTTATTCTATTGGACAAAAGGATGTAAATTCTGATGCAAAATCAGTACAGTATCCGGTTTTGCAGAAGTCAATTTTAGATACGTATGCTAAAAATTCAAGTGGGCGAGCTCAAAACACTCTTTACGATTCATATATTCAAGCATTTAGATGGGCAAGTAATAGAATTCAAAGAAAAGGTGTTATTGGATTCGTATCTAACGGTTCTTATATAGACGGCTTAAATACAGATGGTCTTCGCAAATCTCTTCACGAAGAATTCAATTATCTTTATATTTTTAATTTACGAGGTGATCAACGAACTCAGGGGGAGTTTTCTCGTAAAGAAGGTGGAAAAATTTTTGGATCGGGTAGTCGTACACCTATTGCTATAAGTATTTTGGTAAAAGACGGCTCAGATAATCATGAGATATATTATCATGAGATTGGGGATTATCTCAGTCGTGATGAAAAATTAAAAATTTTAAGAGATAGGCAATCAGTTTATGGTATTAATTGGGATATTGTGATACCTGATAAGAATAATGACTGGATTAATCAGCGTGATGAGAATTATTTGAGTTATAAAGCTATGGACGGGGAGATATTCCATTCACGTATTTCTGGTATTGGAACCAAACGTGATGCTTGGGTAGTGAATTTTGGAAAATCATCTCTTCAAAATAATGTGCAGATATTACTTGATGCCTATGAAGAATCACGTAAGATTATTGAGAATGGTGGAAACCATCAGCAAGTTGTTACCGATGAGAAGAGAATTAAATGGAGTCGAGGGCTATGGCAATATGTTGATCGTAAAGAACGAATTGATTATGATCCGCAAAATATAATCGAAGTTATGTATCGTCCATTTACAAAAAAACACCTTTACTATTCACGTGGAATAGTAGAATATCCAGGTAAATTCCATAATTTCGATAATCTAATGATATTTTCAACTGGACGAGGAATTAATAAGGCATATTCAGCAATTATGACAAATATACCGGTAGAATCTGCACTTGAAGATAAGGGTCAAGGCTTTGTGTTAAATGAACTTTCACATGGAGATTCATTGTTTGATAAATCGCTGAACCTTAATGGTATCTCAGGTATGTCACCAGAGGACACTTTTTATTATGTTTACAGTGTACTCCATTCAATAGATTATCGACAAAAATATGCATACGATTTGAAAAAAGCATTACCACGCATTCCGTTGCTTAAAAATAAAGACAAATATGTTGAAATTGGGCGTAAACTTGCTCACTTACATTTGAATTATGAGAGTCAACCAAGTTGGGAAGGAGTCGAGGTTAAATTTACTAGCGCTGAGCCAAGCTATCGTGTTAAGAAAATGAAACATCCAAATAAACATAATTTCGATACAATTATTTTTAATGAAGACATTACTGTTAAGAACATTCCTGAAAGAGCCTATGAATATGTTGTTAATGGCCGACCGGCAATTGAATGGATTATAGATCAATATAAAGTGAAAACTGATAAAAAAACTGGAATTACTGATGATCCTAATGAGTTTTCTGACGATCCTAAATATGTTCTTAATTTGTTGTTATCAATTATCAATGTATCTGTTCAAACTGTTGATTTAGTAAACAGCTTACCACTGATGGAAATAATTGATTGAAAGACAAATCTACATATAACTAATACAAATGTAGAGGGTTTTGAAGAATTTGTATTCAACTAACATCTTTTACGTTTCAAAATGGTATCGATAGCTGATTTTATCCTTACAACCTATTATTTATACTGACAAATATTGATGAAAAAGCATTTTCCTTAACTGGTAGTTCTCAAAACGTTAATCAATTTTATATTGTATGGACGTTTTACAAAGGTTTGTTACAGACAAACCGTATAACAAAAGCATCAGCATTTGCTGGTGCTTTTTATGTGGATAGATCATGACTGGTCTCTTCCTCTTAGATACGTATAAAATATGAGTATAGAAATTTTCTGTTTAAAAAGATGGAGGTTGTCCTATGAATCTAACGACAGAAAGATGTCTCATTCGACCGTTTACTGAGGATGATTGGCAGGATGTCTATGTATATACATCTGATCCGGCAGTGATGAAGTATATTCCGGAAGATGTTTTTTCTAAAGAAGATGCGAAGGAATTTGTCAAAAATAATGGTGATGAAACAGCTAAGAATTTTGCTGTCCTATTAAAAGAAGATCATCCATGCATTGGGCATATGTAAACGCTAGAATAGAGTTAACAGTTTTTTGCTTGATAGGATTTTACACTTTTGCTCAATCAGTCTAATACTTTAGTAAAATAGTTAATGACGTTATTTTACTGGAGGTTAGGAACTTGGAGGAGAAATTAGTGTTGTATTTGAAAATTAAGGATCTTCATAAACAAAAGTTTAAAGTAGCTCAAATTGCGAAAGAGCTTAAGATCTCAAGACCCACTGTCTACAAGTATTTACAGATGACTTTTGAGGAAGCGAAAACTTATACTGAACAACCTGTTGGGAAAAAAAGAAATTAGACAGCTATAAGGACTGGATACTTGCCTGGTTAGAAGAGTATCCTCACTTAAGTGCTGCACAGATACATGATTGGCTACTAGAGAGATCCCCCGCCCTAGCGGTCGGGGGAAGTACTGTAAGATCATATGTTAAAGATATTAGGGAAATCTACCAGATTAGAAGAAGGTAATGGCCCGCCAATACGAGGCCATCCCTCAATAACCCATGGGGAAACAGTGTATTGTCAACACTAAACTAGACAGCTTTTTTAAGGTTCCTAGACTTGTATTCAACTAGACTTAAATAGCCCAAAGTCCCATGGATTCTGATGTGGTTGTACCAGTGCACATAATCAAAAAGTTCAATATCTAGTTGTGCTTGTTTTTCAAAATGGGCATGATTCACAAATTCAGTTTTAATAACCTTAAACATCGCTTCAGCGACGGCATTATCATAAGGTGACCCTTTGAAGCTTAAGGAGCGTTTGATTTGAAAGGTTTTTAAGGCCTCATCCATCAATTTATTCTTAAACTCATTGCCACGGTCTGTGTGAAATAACTCAATATCATTCAGGTTTCCTTTAATAATCTCGCTTCTGGGCTTACCGTTCTCGTGTAATTGACCCATTTGTTGCTTAAATTCTTTTGTAAACGTACGGCGTGTTCGTTTGGTCATAGTAGACGCTCCTTGTATAAGGTTTTAAACAAGTCTATCTGACCTTAATTTATATGTCTAACTCAGTGTAGCCGATTCATAAAAGACTAATTAAAGGTAAAGAAAAAGTTCCCAAACACTTGTTTTTATCTAGTTTCAGAGCACCTCACCTAAAATCAATACAAAGTAAAACATACAATTTACCTGAAGATGAACTGATTGGAAAGCTTGAGGCTCTTAATGGTACCCCGCAACAGATATTGAATAATAACGATTTAAGAAAAATCTTCTTACCAGTAATAAGAGCTGATTTTAAAATTGCGGAAACATATCAAGAAGAAGTAAAAAGTAAATTACCCTTACCTATAACATGTATGCTTGGAGACAATGATACCTTAAAGGTTGAAGAGATACTTCCATGGGCACAATATACTGAAGCAGATTTCACATATGAGGTTTTTACTGGGGATCACTTTTATTTAAATACAAACCTACAGTCTATAGTGGATGATATCCTTTTGAAGTTAAAAGATGAAGTTCAAATTTAATTATATAATGAGTGTTGATTAATTTAGATATATATGGTAATTTGTATAAATGAATATTGAAAATTTTATATTTATGCAATGAAGAGAATAGTAGGTATTTGAATTCTTCACAGAGAGCTCCATCAGCTGAAAAGGAGTAAGAATTTAATATTGAATCAAACCTCAGAGCATCACGGTGGATCTTAAGATTTGTGATATCGTGACGGAAGCTTCCGTTATAAAGTAGATACATTTAATTGTATGAGTAAAGGTTAATTATAATTAATTAACAAACTGGGGTGGCACCACGATGACTCGTCCCCAAGACATGAAAATGTCTTGGGGACGAGTTTTTTATTTTAAAAAGGGGGAGTATTACTTATGAGAGTAAAGAATCTACTAGAGAGCTGGAAATACCCATCAATTTTATTATTTGGAATAGGTGTTTCCAATGTGGGTGATTGGATTTACTTAATTGCATTAAATCTTATTGTACTTGATATGACTGGGTCTCCACTTGCTGTGTCTATCCTTTATATTTTGAAGCCATTGGCAACACTTTTCACAAATGGTTGGGCAGGTAGTGTAATAGATAGGTTGAATAAAAGAAACTTAATGATTGGACTTGATATATTCCGAGCAATTTTTATAGCAATATTGCCAATACTCCCTACAGTATGGGCAATATACGGCATAGTTTTTATTATTAATATGGCCAGTTCAATGTTTGAACCAACCTCAATGACTTACATAACTAAACTCATTCCTAGAGAACAAAGGAAACGCTTTAATTCATTTAGAAGTTTAATAGATTCCGGAGGTTTTTTAATTGGTCCAGCAATCGCAGGATTAATGTTTATGAATGGTACTCCCTTTTTCGCAATATATATGACTGCTATTGCAATATTTATATCAGGTTTAATAACCACTATAATGCCGAACTTAGAGAAAAGTAGAGTAGCAGATATTGAGGAAAGTAAATTAAGCTTAGATTTACTAAAAAAAGATTGGCAAGTTGTTACCAACTTCAGTAAAGCACATGTATTTATCATGACAATATACTTCCTTTTTGGATGTATGATGGTAATGGCAACCGCCATTGACTCTCTTGAGGCAGCTTTCGCTAAAGAAGTACTTTCTCTAACTGATAGTAAATACGGGTTTTTAGTTAGTATAGCCGGTGCAGGTATTGTTGTAGGATCATTGGTTAATACTATTTTCGCGAAAAATTTACGACTTAATAAGCTATTAGGTTTTGGAACTTTACTTGTATCAGTGGGATATATTATTTACGCATTTTCTAATACATTTATAGTTGCTGCTATTGGTTTTTTCGTATTATCATTCTTTCTTGCATTTGCTAATGCTGGGTTCCATACATTCTATCAGAATAATATACCTGTAGACGTTATGGGGAGGGTTGGAAGTGTATATGGTTTAATTGAAGCTTTTCTTATAATTGTTGTTACTACTCTATTTGGTTTCGCAGCTCAATTAATTTCAATAAAAGTAGTCGTAATTATTGGAACATTAATGATGCTAGGGGTTACAGTAGTTATGCTTGCATTTAACCTACAATCCTTAAGATCTAGGTTTTCTTCTACAAAAGCTTCAATTAATTCCTAATATTTTTTAAAACGTGTGAATTTCATAGGGGCCGTCAAGGGTTTCTTTACGGCTCCAATTCTTATTAAGTTTAAGAGCATGACTATAATAGTAAGGGAATAAAGAAGGTGGATCTATCCATATTTCATTGAATTGGTAATAACGATGTAAATGACATAAATCGGCTACACTGAGTTAGACATATAAATTAAGGTCAGATAGACTTGTTTAAAACCTTATACAAGGAGCGTCTACTATGACCAAACGAACACGCCGTACGTTTACAAAAGAATTTAAGCAACAAATGGTTCAATTACACGAGAACGGTAAGCCCAAAAGCGAGATTATTAAAGAGTATGAACTAACCCCGTCTTCATTGGATCGGTGGATCAGTCAGTTTACGAAGAGTGGCTCATTCAAAGAAAAAGATAATCGATCATCTGAAGAAACAGAGCTCATGAAGCTGCGTAAAGAAAACCAACGCCTGGCCATGGAGAATGATATTTTAAAGCAAGCCGCGCTGATCATGGGACGAAAGTAAATGTGATTCACAATAATCGTCACAAATACTCGGTATCAGCAATGTGCGACGTCCTACATCTCCCAAGAAGTACCTTCTATTATGAAGCAAAAACAGTCGAATCAAATGACGATGAACTGGAAGAAGTCATTCGAGACATCTTTTACGAAAACCGTCAAAACTATGGGACACGCAAAATCAAAATTGAACTTAGAAAGCGAGACTGGATTGTATCCATAAGAAAGATTGGCCGTATGATGAACAAGCTTGGCCTTGTTTCAAAATATACAATCGCTCAATTCAAACCTACGAAAAGCTCGTGCAATGAGTCTGAGCAGACGAACGAATTGAACCGAGAATTCCATCAGGATCAAGAGTTGAAAGTCGTGGTTAGTGATTTGACGTATGTCCGTGTGGGTCAAAAATGGCACTACATCTGTGTTTTTGTGGATCTCTTTAATCGCGAAATAATTGGTTTCAGTGCTGGCCCGCGAAAGGATGCGAAGCTTGTCTATCGGGCTTTTTCTTCTATTAAAGGAAACCTGAATGATATTGAGTTATTTCACACAGACCGTGGCAATGAGTTTAAGAATAAATTGATGGATGAGGCCTTAAAAACCTTTCAAATCAAACGCTCCTTAAGCTTCAAAGGGTCACCTTATGATAATGCCGTCGCTGAAGCGATGTTTAAGGTTATTAAAACTGAATTTGTGAATCATGCCCATTTTGAAAAACAAGCACAACTAGATATTGAACTTTTTAATTATGTGCACTGGTACAACCACATCAGAATCCATGGGACTTTGGGCTATTTAAGTCTAGTTGAATACAAGTCTAGGAACCTTAAAAAAGCTGTCTAGTTTAGTGTTGACAATACACTTTATTCTCTGCTAAGCTTAAGGGACCTGATAATATAGAAGTTTCCACTTCAGAAAACATGAAATTAAAATCACTATATTTTAGAAAAAGTCAATTGGATAAACTAAGCTATTTCTCTAAAAGAATGGAGCTAAGTGAATCTGAAGTCATAAGAAAAGCATTAGATGATTATTTAAATAAACACATGTATGAAAATTAAAAACTCTCCATTGGTTAAGAAGCTGTCCATAGGTCATCATTTTTGACCTTTTGACAGCCTCTTTTCTCTTGGTTAATAGCTCATTACCTGTAAAAAAACAGGAAAGGAAGGTAGTTTTCTTAGACTTTTTGCCCTGTTTTTATTTGTTTTTGTCTTACCCATTTTTTCAAATTATGCGCAGCACAATGAAAATTTTACTCAAAAGGATAAGAATAGTAGGATGTGATCTATCATATAGATTGGCATCCTTTTCTAGAGAAGAGTGAGGTATGCCCAAATCATAAAATTTGTATGATTTGGGTTTTTAGTATGAATAAATATTCACCTAAAATGGTAAAAGTAGTTATTTATATTTTGTTTTTTCACTATACCCCGAGTTGATCATTCTGGATTTATCAAACAATTGTATGATCTTGAGAAAATATATTAAAAACCAAATGAGGTCTGTTTTAAAATATCGATAAACAAAAAACCGATTCACCCAAAAAAGGCGGATCGGTTTTTCCTGTTTTATTTGTCAAAACGGTGAGCGGAATGTTTGGTTGGCCCAATGTATTCATTTAGCTGGAAAGAGCTTCTGATAGCAGCTGTGATGAATTCTTTTGCTGCATAAATGGCTTCCTTCACATCTGATCCATTCGCCAGTTCGGCTGTGACTGCTGCTGAGAATGTGCAGCCTGCGCCGTGTGTGTATTGTGTGTCGATTTTATCAGATTCAAGGCGTTCGAAGGTTTGTCCATCATAAAGCAAATCAATCGCATGATCTTGAATTAGCTTGCCGCCTCCAGTGATGACCACATACTTTGCACCAAGTTCGTGTATGCGTTTTGCTGCTTCTTCCATTTGTTCGATCGTTTTGATCTCACCGATTCCACTCAATTGCCCTGCTTCGAAAAGGTTAGGTGTGATGACGGTAGCTAGTTGCGTGAGCTTTTCGCGCAGTGCTTCAGCGTGCTCAGGGTACAGGACTTCGTTCGCACCCTTACAAACCATAACAGGATCAATGACGACATTTTTCAAATCATATGTTTTGATCGTTTCAGCTGCGAGTTCAATCACGTCCACCGTTGGGAGCATGCCTGTTTTCAGAGCATCTACACCAATGCCTTCCACAATGGTAGAGAGCTGCGCACGAATGGTTGCTGTATCGATTGGAAACACCTGATGATCCCAATGGTTATGGGGATCCATTGCAACGACAACTGTTAAAGCTGTCATCCCGTAGACGTTTTTTTCTTGAAACGTTTTTAAATCTGCTTGGATACCTGCACCGCCGCTTGAGTCCGAACCTGCGATGGTGAGTGCTTTATTCATAGACATAGTTGCTGAACCTCCAATGTGATGTGTAACAGTTACTGTGCTATCTCTTATTATAATCAGCTCTTCCATTTATCACAACGAAACGGCAAAAAAAGAGTTCCTCTCTTTTCGGGAACGCTTCATTCCCTTATTTTTTACAAATCACCAATTTATCTTTTTTCAGTTCCTCCAAAAGCGTTAAGGCTAACTATAATCTTTCGCTTCTTTGCTATTCTCTACCGTGAAATATTCATAGTGATCACTCCTTGTCATCAAAAATTCCCATCTACTCGCAAGATCAAACCGCCTTTTATATCATGAGAAGAAAGTCAATTTATGTTTTAATGAAAAAGACGATTTTATTAAAGGAGTAAGGCCAATATGAAGATTTCCTTATTAATTGTGACACATAACCGGCTCAATGCGCTGTGTGAGCTGCTTGAATCCATCTCGAGACAGACTGTGCAGCCTTTTGAAATTATGGTAGTGAATGATGCAGGAGAGCGAGTGGATATCATTCATGAACTTTATCCTGAGCTTCCGATCCGCTTGATTCATTTAGATGAGAATGTCCAGCACGTGAATGCAAGAAATGTTGGGATGAGGGAGCTTGCAGGAGATGTCATCATGCTAAGTGACGACGATGATTACTTTACACCATGTCACATAGAACGTATGAGCAAGGCGCTGGAAGCCGCCGATTTTGTCTTTTCTGACGCAGAAATTGTTTCGTTTGAAGAAAAAGGCGCTACTCGTTTTCCGGTATCGAGACGTTTGTTTGCTTATACAGCGGACATTGAAGATATGCGTGTCTTTTCTACATATGTCCCTTCTGGCAGTATGTACAAACGCCACATACACGATGAGATTGGTTACTTTGATCCAGTCATGCATCATTACTGGGATTGGGATTTTTTCTTGCGCGTATCACAGCATGCACGAGTAAAACAAGTGCATGCTGCCAGCGTGATCTATGCGTTCTTTAACGGCGATAGGAATCAGTCTAGAGACCTCGGTGAAACAAGGAAGAACTACTTAGATGATCTAAGTGAAAAGCATGAACTGGGTGATCTGCCGACAGCGAACTTTGCTGCCTTATTAGAAGAACCAGCGATGAAAAAACGAGAATCAGAGAGTGAGATTGTATGGGATGGAAAACCGATGATCTCAAGATTGGTACAGCAGACAGGAGGAGAAGCGCAATGAAGCCATTTTTAAATGATAGCTGGTGGGCTGCTATGAAAAGTGAATTTGAACAGCCGTACTATCAGGAATTACGTGAGTGGGTGAAGGAAGAATATCGTACGCAGATGGTCTTTCCAAAACCAGTTGACATTTATCGTGCCCTTCATTTGACGTCGTATGAAGACGTCAAGGTGGTGATTTTGGGACAAGACCCTTATCATGGCCCAGGGCAGGCACATGGATTAAGCTTTTCTGTTCAGCCTGGTGTCAAGCAGCCGCCATCTTTGAGAAATATTTTTCAGGAGCTAAAGGATGATCTCGGCTGTCCTGTCCCAAACCATGGCTCACTTGTGAGCTGGGCAGAGCAGGGTGTTCTGCTTTTAAACACCGTGTTAACTGTGAGAAAGGGTGAAGCGAATTCGCATAAACGAAAGGGCTGGGAACGTGTGACAGACCGTGTCATTGATGTGCTAAATGAACGTGATCAACCCGTCGTCTTTGTATTATGGGGCAGACATGCTCAAAATAAAAAAGAACGCATTGATCAAACCAAGCATTACATCATTGAATCACCTCACCCAAGTCCTTTTTCTGCAAGGAACGGTTTTTTTGGGAGCCGGCCCTTTTCTCAGGCAAATGCGTATTTAAAGCAAATGGGGCTTGACGAAATCAACTGGTGTATCAAGAATATCGAATCAAAATAGGACGGGGGAAAAGCCCCTTCGTCCTGTTTATTTAAAAAATTTGCGGACAATCTCAAGTCCGTTTTTCGCATTTGGATAACGGAAGGAAAAATCGAAGCGATTGGTCTGGCGCAGGACGCTCTTTTCATGTGTAAAGGTAAAAAAGCTTTCCTTCCCATGATATCGTCCCATGCCGCTTTCACCGACGCCGCCAAATGGCAAGTAAGGGGTGGCAACATGCATCAGCGTGTCATTGATGCAGCCTCCGCCAAATGATAGGTTGTCTAGAATATATACTTCTGTTTCTTTACTTGTTGTAAATAAGTAAAGAGCGAGTGGCTTCGGTCTTGCCTTGACCATGTCAGCGGCCTTATGCAGAGAATCAAATGTCATGACAGGCAGAATAGGTCCGAAAATTTCCTCCTGCATCACGGGATCTTCCCACGTGATGTGATCTAAAATGGTCGGTGCGATTTTGAGCTCTTGTTCATTGCGCTGTCCACCCGTCACAATCGTGCCATTTGAGAGAAATTGTGAGAGTCTGTCAAAATGACGCTGGCTGACATTTTTTCCAAAGTGCGGATGCGTTTCGGGTTGGTCACCGTAAAAGTCACGGATACAGGTGGTCATTTCAAGCAATAGGTCTTCTTTGATGGATTCATGGACAAGTAAATAGTCTGGTGCAATGCATGTTTGACCAGCATTGGTGAATTTTCCAAACGTGATACGCTTCGCAGTGAGCTTGATGTCTGCATCAGGCATGACAATGCAGGGGCTTTTTCCGCCAAGCTCAAGTGTGACAGGTGTGAGATGCTTTGCGGCCGCTTCCATGACGACTTTGCCGACGGCTACACTTCCAGTAAAGAAAATATAATCAAATGGCAGTTTCAGCAGCTCTGTACTGACATCCACACCGCCTTCAACGACTGCTGCATGCTCTTCTTTAAACACACGTTCCACAATCATACCAATCACTTTTGAGACTTGCGGCGTTAATTCTGATGGTTTTAATGTGACCGCATTTCCTGCAGAAATGGCTCCAACTAATGGAGAAATGGCCAATTGGAAAGGATAGTTCCAAGGGGCAATAATGAGAACACTTCCGTATGGTTCCTTCATAATCATGCTTTTCGATCCGATATGGGTCAGAGGTGTTTTTGCACGGGATGGTTTGGCCCATTTGTGAAGATGTTTGACTGTATGATTGATCTCTTCATATACCATCCCAATCTCTGTTGTATATGCTTCCTGTTCCGATTTATGTAAATCATGGGCTAAGGCCTGTAAAATGTCCTTTTCATGCTGTTTGATTTCAGATTTCAGGTTTTTAAGGAGGCGTATACGTTCTTGAACCGCCGGCTTATGAAAGACTTTTTGTTTGTTAAAAAGAGCAGTGAGCTTGTCCATCATTCAAATCCTTTCATAGACGATTTTGTTCCTTTTATTATGTGTGAATCACCGATACGGGTCAAATAAGAGGACATAAGCGCACGGCTTTGAAAAAATGAGCCCATTCGATTTGTTCATTTGGTAAAATAATATTGAAAACGATTTTTTTGATTGGAGGGTCTACCCTTGAATATTCATATATCAAGTCTGCTTCAAAAAATGGAGGAAGCGATTCAAAAAGCGAAACAAAGTGGAAATGATGAAGAGGTGAAACGTCAAGTGGCAGCGATTTCTTCGTTGTGTGATGTTATTCTCGACGCACCAACACTGGGGCAAATGCCGCAGTCGTCTGTCATTTCGCCATCGCCATCTATATCTACACCATCTGCTCCATCCGTGTCTACGGATCAAGCCATGCTTGAGAAGCTGATGGGTGCTAGTGGTGCAAAAAAATTTCATCAGAAAGAAGAGTGTCAAAAAGAGAGAGGCGGGAACGGCGACTCTATTTTTGATTTTTAATGGTCTTGTCACGACAAAGGGAAGGTGATCGGGTTGAAACTATTTTTGGGCGCCATTCAGTGGATGGCATTTTTTATCGCAGCTTCTATTGCCGTACCAATTGCGATTGCACAAGCATTTGAATTGAACCAAGTGCAGTCTGCGGAGCTGATTCAGAGTACATTCTTTTCACTTGGACTTGTGGCGATGGTGCAGTGTTTGTGCGGCCATATGCTGCCGATCAATGAAAGTCCAGCTGGGCTTTGGTGGGGTGTGTATACCCTTTATGCAGGCATGACAGGAACAATTTTTGCGACGTATCCTGAAACCTTGCAAGCTTTACAAGGGGCTTTAATTTTTAGTGCGGCGTTCTTTTTTATTTTTAGTCTATTTAAAATCATTAATTGGCTTGCGTCTTTATTTACGCCAGTTGTCACAGGCATTTACCTGCTGCTGCTTGTTGTGCAGTTAAGTCAGCCGATCATGAAAGGGCTGATGGGTATCGGCTATCGGGGAAATCAGGTGGATGGGCTTGTCTTTTGTCTATCGATGTTGATTATTGTCATCACCTTCATGATCAGCCGCTCAAAATGGCATTACTTAAGGCAGTTTTCTGTGTTATTTGCACTTGCAGGTGGATGGCTGTTATTCGCTCTACTCGGATTGGCGAAGCCGGTTCGAATACCTGAGCATATCATCGAGTTTCCGAAGCTGTTCCCATTCGGCATGCCGGTCTTTGACAGTGGATTGCTTGTCACGTCCTTTTTTATTACGATCTTACTCATTGTGAATATGCTGGCAAGTATTCGAATTGTGGAAAGTTCAGTGAAGGCATTTGGTGAACTGCGTGAACGAAAAAGAGCTCGCCCTGCTGGTTTTGTTGCCGCATTTGGTCATTTGCTGAGCGGGATGATTGGTGCGGTTGCGCCTGTACCTATTTCGGGGGCAGCAGGCTTTATACAGACAACAAAAATTCCATCGAGAAAGCCATTTTTTCTCGGAAGTCTGCTTATTGTGTTGATTAGTTTATTTCCATTATTGATGAGCTTTTTCTCTGCATTGCCGTCACCTGTGGGGCTTGCTGTGAACTTTGTGGTGTTCTCCTCTATGATTGGGATTGCCATGTCTGAATTTGATCAGTATGAAAAGGAAGAAATCCCGAGAATTCGCTTTGTCCTTGGTATTGCTGTTTTATCAGGTGTGGGGGCGATGTTTGTGCCGCAGGGAGCCTTGCAAGGCATGCATCCTGTGCTGATTTCTTTATTAAGCAATGGTCTTGTTCTAGGCACGCTCATTGCGATCGTGGTCGATCAAGTCTTGTTACGAAAGGAGAAGAAATCCGACAATCTCTTGTCAACGTAAAGGGAAAGTTGAATGTCGGATGTGAACTGCGCTATGATAAACATAATTGACGAGATAAGGAGAATGACGAATGAAACTATTTTTCATATTAGGTGCAATTAACGCCATGCTTGCTGTTGGGCTTGGAGCCTTCGGTGCACATGGATTGGAAGGGAAAATCCCTGAAAAGTATATTGAGATTTGGAATAAAGGGGTTCAATATCAGATGTTCCATGCCATTGGTCTATTTATTGTCGCCTTTCTTGCAGATAAGCTGTCAGGTGTGTCTCTCGTTCCGACCGCTGGCTGGGTGATGCTTGCAGGCATTCTTTTCTTCTCGGGAAGCCTTTATGTGCTTGCCTTGACTCAGGTGAAGATTCTTGGTGCTATTACGCCAATTGGAGGAGTGGCATTTATCGCTTCTTGGATCATGCTTGTCATTGCAGCAGCAAAAAATTTATAAGTCAAAACCGATGTTTTGATAGGGGCAGGGGTTTTTTCTTAACTCCAGTAAGGAGAATAGTTAGGCGGTGCTTGATAATAAGGGACGTAGTGAGAAGGAGGGACAGGGTGTGTTTGCGCCTCGTCCTCTCGGTGGCAGAACGATCCGATAAACGCACTGGGTTTCACAGGCTGTGTCGCCTGCTTCCACTGTGTTTCGTTCATGCAATAAGTATGTGCCATAATGTGAGCTGGGGTAAGAGTGAGAAGGTCTGAGCCTAGGATCACTTCTGGCGTAGATGCGTTAAAAATGGCTAACAAATGGGTTTTGTCCTGCAGAGCGACTTCATAGTGCCACCAACCTTGAGGTACGTTTGCTACCTGTCCAGGGCTAATGGTATAGGTGTGCAGCTTTTTTGTGAATGGATTCAGCATACATACATTGGCAGAACCGGCTATACAATAAACAAGCTCTGCGGCATTTTGATGATAGTGAGGCTCTACTACTTTATTTTTACTCAAATATATATCCAGCAGGGATACTTGATCCAACGAGTTTAATTGTTTTTTTCCTAAAACATTAATGAGATTATGTTGATCATATTTCACAAGGGTGCTTTGATTCAGATCAAATGAATAATTGACATTCGGTGATGTATAATCCAGCTCAACAGTCATTGATGTCACCTCTAGGCTTTTAATAAAAACTACTAGGCATCTTATGAGCGGTGCCTGAAAGTTGTGTCAAAAACCTAGTTAAAAGATAAAAAGCAAGGGCGTCTGCGCCTTGCTTTTGCCATGCTTGATGTTATCTCGGAGAATACGTTGACATCGAGTGTGGATAGTCATATTGAATTTCCCCATCAAACGTAATGTAATCAAGATAGATGGTTAACAGTAAGTATCGTGTCCCTGTTTTGTTATCACTAATGATAATGTGGTCACGTCCTGCGGCTTCAATGACTCCTCTAAAAATCTTCGAATTCCACTCTTTACTCGCCTCAAACGTCATATAAATCGTGGCTACCTTTCCACGGTTCAATCTTAAAATATTTTCAATATAGGACTGCTCAATTGGCAGCTGACCGGTGACATTCTGTTGATAAATGGGGCCAGAAGGAATTTGATATGGCTGTCCGCCGCTCTGCGCGCCTTGGCCTCCTTGTGAAATACCAGTGGACGGCATTGGAGAATACCCTTGCTGCATTTGACCCTGTGTTTGGGGAGGGACTGAATAACCCATCTGCTGCGCAGGATACGGATTTGCTCCATATTGTTGCTGGCGAAAATCCTGACCTCCATCGAAACCCGAACCTTGCCCAAATTGATTTTTCAATTTCATAACGTTCCTCCTCTTTCCTCATGATGTTCTAAACAGAAGGCGTTTAGGTGCCTGTTGTTCCCATAGTTTTCTTTCTCTTTTTCACAATATGAGACAGGAGGGGAGAATATGTACATTGAAAAAAAGGAACTGCTTGGAGCAGTTCTCAGCTTGTAGACAAAGTCTACAAGCTTTTTTGTATAATAAGGGTAATAACACAATTCTGCGGGGGATGAACATGTTATCGAAACGTGAAGAAGAGAGAAGAAATCAATTAGAAGTAGT
>NZ_JAIVLB010000015.1 GCF_020524495.1 Bacillus stratosphericus
GCCCCCATCGAATCCTTCCACTCCAGTTTAAAATCAGAAGGATTCTATCTCCACCACCTGACAAACACTACAACAGCCATTGTAGAAAAAACGGTCAGGGAGTATATTAATTATTATAACAATATCCGAATTCAATTAAAATGAAACAACCAGTCACCGAAAGAGTTTCGACAACTGGCTGTTTCATAAAGGTGTTTTGATCCCTGTCTCAAAAACGGGGGTCAGTCCCATTAGACAAAGGTTTTATTTTTTCTCTGCAAGCCATTTTGCGACTTCTGTTGCTTGTTTCTCATCCACCATTCCGCTTGGCATAGACCCTTTACCGTTCTGTGCAATATCTGCGATTTGGTTTTCATTATATTTCTTCCCTACTTCTTTTAGGCTTGGTCCGCCTCCACCAGATAAATCTTTCCCATGACAGCCAATACAGTTCTGCTGATAAATTTTCTCACCACTGCTAACAGTTGAAGCACTCTTACTGCCTTCTTTGTTACTGCTGCTCGAATTTCCTCCACAAGCCGCAAGTACAAAAAGCATTGCCATGAATAGCAGCGTTAATCCGCCCTTTTTCATCTATTTTCCTCCCTTACAATCTTTCGGTCAATGTTATTATATCCTTGTTTACCCCCTTTTAAAACCCTTACCAAGTACCTCTTTCGCATCCATTACGATGACAAATGCTGATGCATCGATTGCTTTCACAACTTGTTTCAACTTTGTGAATTGTGATTGCCCAACGACACACATAAGAATCGGCCGGTCGTGATCGGTATATCCTCCTACTGCTGAGATTTTCGTTACACCACGATCAATTTGATCAAAAACAGCCTGCCTGACCTCATCCTCATGCCCGGTAATGATCATCGCCATTTTCGAATGACTGAAGCCTGCCTGAACCACATCAATCGTTTTACTAGAAATAAATACACCAATGATAGCATACAGTCCTTCTTCTATCCCAAAAACTGTCATTGCAGCCAGAACAATAAGGCCATCTATTATCGCTAAACATGTGCCTAACGACAGGCCTGTATACTTATTGATGATTTTCGCAGCGAGTGCCGTTCCACCCGTTGATCCATTTCCAAGGAACACGAGCCCAATACCGATCCCAATTACCACTCCTCCAAAAATCGCTGCTAAAAGAGCTTCATGCGTCACAGGTGCAATATGTCTTGTTAAAAACACCAGCAAAGGTAAAAAAATAGAGCCAACTAGTGTTTTCACCCCAAATGTACGGCCTAATAAATAAAACCCAGCGAAAAATAGGGGGATATTCAAGCCCCATTGCACATACGCTGCTTCAAAACCGAATGACTGCATAATAGTACTAATCCCGCTCACACCTCCAGCTGCAATCTGATTCGGTAATAATAGCGTATTAAATCCAATCGCCACGATGGTTGATCCTATTAAAATGAAAAGATAATTTTTCGCTTCAATCCAAAATTGAGAATGTCCCTGCTTCATGTCTTTCTTCCTCCGTTACTTCTGAATGCACACCTATTTTAAGCCCTCCTATCCAGATTGTAAATAACAGCCAAATGCAGTGCTAATGGATTAATACTTTATCACACAGCCGGATCAGCGTACTCATTACTTGGTATGAGCGAAATGATGGTATATTGAATATATACATGAGAATGAAGGGACATGCGATGGAGAAATTACTGAAAATGACTGGCATTATCCTCTATCTAGGGCCAAGGTCGAACCGCTTGCGTATGACTTTATAGGGGAAGCACTCTCGAAAAAAGCCTACTCTATCTTTATCCCTGACATGCCATTTTCCTTTGCGATCTTCCATACAAAAAAAGCACAGGACATCATCAAAGGGCATAAAGCAATGAAACATTGGTATGTTGGCGGACATTCACTTGGTGGACCAGCTGCGGCTATGTATGCAGAAAACAATCAAAGCAAGCTAGACGGTCTCTTTTTTCTATCCTCTTATCCAGCATCAGACGACCTGAAACAAGCACCCTTTCAAGTACTGTCTATATCAGGAGAAAAGGCAATCATGTATTGCAACCAAAAAGGTGATCAGCCTGCTGACATTCCAGCTCTGACATAACAAAAAGACATCATTCAGACAATGCTTACGTGGTTAAAACCAGCAAAAAAGCTCCCATAATAGGAGCTTTTCATCTATTTTTTCGTTGCTTCTAAAAACTCTTCGGCATCTGCCACAGCTAGAGAAATGGCTTCCTCCCAAAAAGCTTTTTGGGTGAGATCGACACCTAAATGCTTATATGCTAAATCTTCTACCGCCATTGAAGCTGTATCCTTTAATAATGCAATGTATTTCTCTTCAAATGATGCCCCAGCCTGCAATGCTTTCGCATAAATACCTAGCGAGAACATGTATCCAAATGTATAAGGGAAATTATAAAACGGTACACCTGTAATATGGAAATGTAGTTTAGACGCCCAGAAATGCGGATGGTATTCATCTAAGGAGTCACCAAAGGCTTCCTTCTGCGCTTCTACCATCAGCTCATTCAAGCGATCAGCTGGCACTTCTCCATGTTTACGCTCTTCATAAAAGCGCTGTTCAAATAAAAAACGTGATTGAATGTTCATAAAAAATGCTACACTACGCTGCAGCTTATCCTCTAACAAACTGAGACGCTCTTCTTCATTTGCCGCTTCTTTTAATGAAGCATCAGCTACAATCATTTCTGCAAAGGTCGATGCCATTTCTGCTACATTCATCGCATATTTACGATTCAAAATGCGAACATCCTGCATCACTTCCTGATGAAAAGAGTGACCAAGCTCATGCGCTAATGTCGCTACATTGGATGGACTTCCTGAGAAAGTCATAAAAATGCGAGATTCTCCGCTGTCAGGGAAATTTGTACAAAAGCCGCCCACACGTTTGTTTGGACGATTTTCAGCTTCTATCCAGCGTTCATTAAACGCTTTTTCAGTAAAGGCAGCAAGCTCTTTTCCAAACCCAGCAAAATGCTTCACAATAAAAGCAGCTGCTTCTTGATAAGGAAAAGTCTTTGTCTCACGTCCAATAGGTGCCCCAATATCGAACCAGCTCAGCTTACCAACCCCAAGCATATCAGCTTTCCGTTGTAAGTAATCAATGAATGGCTGTTTATGTTCATCGATCACAGACCACATCGCATTAAGTGTTTCTTGTTTCATACGGCAAATATCAAGTGGCTCTTTTAAAATATGATCCCAGCCTCTTGCTTCATACACTTGTAATCGAAAACCAGAGAGGTGATTGAGGGTGCTTGCAAATAAATGTTCATCCTGCGTCCATGCATGCTCTAGGTTATGATAAACAGACTTTCTGACTTCACGATCTGAATCATCCATTGTATTTTCTGCCTGGCCTACAGAAATCATCTGCGTTTCACCATTTTGCTCAAATGGAATGGTAATCTTATTCACTAAGCTAGAATAAAGCTCATCCCACGCATGATATCCATCTACTGCTAGCTTTTGAATCAACGTTTCCTGTTCAACAGGTAATTGGTCCTTCACGCGCTCTCTTCGTTCATTTAATATGTAACGAACATCTGAAAAGTCGGCTGAATCCATCAGTTCTTTCCACTTATTAGAAGGTATTGCAGCCAACACTTGGTCAAACAGCGTAAGAATGGTTTCTAATTCAGCTTCCAGCTTGGCAATGGACCCTCGAAGGCTGCCTGCTTTCATATCCTTTGTATTTTGAGATTGTAGACAAGATACAAATGAACCGGCTTGAGAAAGTTTTTTATATGTGGTTTCATACGTTTCAAGGACAGACGTTAATTTGTTTTCAATTTGTGTATCTTCTTTTGAAAAGGCATCTACCTTTTTGCGTAATTCATCTAATAGTTGCTGAATGTTTTGCAAGTATGTGATAAATTCTGATGAAGAACTGCCTCCCTTAAAAAAAGCATCTAAATCCCACGTCTCTTGTAATGGTTTTAATCCCAAAGTATTTCCCCCTTTATGTGCTAATTTCATCATACAAAGAATGTAAAGTCAGTATGGCGTATGTATTCCTTTATATTCATTATATGTTCTCACAATTAAAAAAACCCAGCAAAAAGCCGAGTTTTTATGATAATTTCGAACGCAAATAAGCATCGATGAATGAATCTAAATCTCCATCCATGACCGCTTGAACATTTCCCATCTCCGTATTGGTTCGATGGTCTTTCACAAGGGAATATGGGTGGAATACATAAGAGCGAATTTGGCTGCCCCAGCCAATTTCCTTCTGTTCTCCTCTGATTTCATCCAATTCTACCTGCTGTTCTTCGATCCGTTTTTGGTATAGTTTCGATTTCAGCATTTTCATCGCACGTTCTCTGTTTTTGATTTGTGATCTTTCTGTTTGGCATGTCACCACGACATTTGTTGGAATGTGTGTGATACGAACCGCAGAATCCGTCGTATTGACGTGCTGGCCACCTGCGCCGCTAGCACGATACGTATCAACCTTAATATCCTCTGTACGAATATCAATATCAATTTCTTCATTGAATTCTGGCATGACATCACAGGAAACGAAGGATGTATGTCTACGGCCTGATGAATCAAAAGGAGAAATTCGCACCAAACGGTGGACACCTTTTTCTGCTTTTAAGTAACCGTAAGCGTTATGCCCTTTGATCAGCAATGTCACAGACTTAATTCCAGCTTCATCACCAGGTAGATAATCAAGCGTTTCAACTTTAAAGCCTCTACGTTCTGCCCAGCGAGTGTACATTCTCAGAAGCATAGAACCCCAGTCCTGTGATTCGGTACCCCCTGCACCAGGGTGAAGCTCAAGAATGGCATTGTTTTTATCGTATGGTTCGCTTAAGAGTAGCTGCAACTCAAACTCGTTAAACTGTTTTGTTAAGTTCTTCAGCTCTTTTTCAAGCTCTGCATGAAGTTCCCCATCATAATCTTCCTTTAATAAGTCATACGTCATTTGCAGCTCTTCATGTGATTCACTAAGCTCATGATATGTATTTACATAATCCTTCAGTGCATTAGTTTCATTGATGACACCTTGCGCCTTTTGCTGATCATTCCAAAAGTCAGGCTCTGACATGGTCGCTTCAAGCTCTGTGATTTTGGCTTCTTTTGTTTCGAGGTCAAAGAGACCCCCTAAAATCAGCTAGCCTGCTAGCCATATTTTCAAGCTCTTGTCTAATTTCAACTAATTCCATATCCTTCACCTCATAGATGTATGGGGGTTGACATGAATAGAAAGAGGTTTTCACCTCTTTCTATTACTTATTCTGTCTTCCCATGACAATTTTTATATTTCTTACCGCTTCCACAATGACATGGTGAGTTTCGTCCAATATCAACTATTTTCCGTACCGGCTTCTTCTTCACCGTTTTCTCCTCATCACCCTCTTGAGGCTGATGAGCAGTTGTTTGACCCTGAACAACTTCTTCACGTTCTAGGTTGTTTTGGATTTCTGATTTTAGAACATATTTGGCCACATCATCTTCAATCGAAGCCACCATGTGCTCAAACATCGTATATCCTTCCATTTGATACTCACGAAGCGGATTTGTTTGTGCATACGCACGCAAATGAATTCCTTGACGCAACTGATCCATTGCATCAATGTGATCCATCCATTTCGAATCTACTGCACGAAGGACGATGACTTTTTCAAATTCACGCATTTGTTCATTGCCAAATGTCTCTTCTTTTGCATCGTATTTCTCTTTAATATGATCCATGATGAAGGACGTGATTTCATCTGCTTCTTTACCGAAGATATCTTTGACCGTAATGCCACCTTCATCTAAATAGTTCGTATTGATTAATTCAACAAGACCATCTAGTTTCCACTCTTCTGGAAGTTCTTCTTTCGGCGTATAAGATCCAACAGCCCGCTCAATAGACGATTGAATCATATTGATCACAATCGATTTCAAGTTATCAGAATCGATGACTTCAAAGCGCTGTTTGTAAATGACTTCACGCTGTTGACGCAGCACATCATCATATTGTAGAAGTTGCTTACGGGAATCAAAGTTATTTCCCTCAACACGTTTTTGGGAAGATTCAACGGCTTTAGACACCATTTTACTCTGAATTGGTGTAGAGTCATCCATGCCAAATCGGTCAAGCATCGCCATTGTCCGCTCTGCACCGAATCTTCGCATCAATTCATCTTCCATGGATAGATAAAATTGTGTAATGCCTGGGTCTCCTTGACGACCAGAACGACCACGAAGCTGGTTATCAATACGGCGTGATTCATGACGCTCTGTCCCAATAACAGCGAGACCGCCCAATTCTTTCACACCTTCGCCAAGCTTGATGTCTGTACCACGTCCCGCCATGTTTGTTGCAATGGTAACGGCACCTTTTTGACCAGCTTCCTCAATAATTTGTGCTTCACGCTCATGGTTTTTCGCATTTAACACTTGATGAGGAATGCCTTTATTTTTGAGCAGCTTAGAAATCAGCTCAGATGTCTCAACAGCAACTGTTCCGACTAGAACGGGCTGCCCTGTCATATAACGCTGCGCAACATCCTCAGCCACTGCTTTAAATTTACCATCCATTGTGCGATAAATTAAGTCAGGTCTGTCATCACGAACCACTGGTTTATTGGTCGGAATTGTCACAACCTGCATGTTGTAAATGTTACGAAATTCCTCTTCTTCCGTTTTCGCTGTACCTGTCATACCAGATAACTTTTCATACATACGGAAGTAGTTCTGGAACGTAATTGTTGCAAGTGTCATGCTTTCATTCTGCACTTCAAGACCTTCTTTTGCCTCGATGGCTTGATGCAGACCTTCACTATAGCGGCGTCCTTTCATTAAACGGCCTGTGAAGGAGTCAACAATCACGACTTGTCCATCTTCTACGACATAATCAACGTCTTTTTGCATCGCAACATGTGCCTTTAAGGCTTGAGCGATATGGTGGTTAAGTGCCACATGTTTGACATCAAATAAGTTCTCGATGCCGAATGCCTTTTCCGCCTTTGTCATTCCGCTTTCTGTCAGCTGTACACTTTTTGTTTTAATATCATACGTAAAATCATCTTCTATTTTTAATGTACGAACAAATGCATTTGCTTGTACATAAAGCTTCGTTGATTTTGCAGCTTGTCCAGAAATAATCAAAGGTGTTCTCGCTTCATCCACTAAGATGGAGTCAACTTCATCAATCACGGCATAATGAATTGGTCTTTGGACCATTTGCTCTTTATAAAGCACCATGTTATCTCTTAAATAGTCAAAGCCAAGTTCATTGTTTGTTGAATACGTGATATCAGCGGCATACGCTTCTCTTTTTTCATCTTTGTCTAAACTGTTTAAATTCAAGCCTACCGTTAATCCAAGAAATTCAAAGATTTTGCCCATTTCCTGCGCATCACGGCTTGCCAAATATTCGTTGACTGTCACGATGTGGACGCCTTTTCCAGAAAGAGCATTCAAATAAACGGGCATCGTTGATGTTAGCGTTTTACCTTCACCTGTTTTCATCTCAGAGATGTTACCTTCATGAAGCGCAATCCCCCCCATGAGCTGCACTTTAAATGGGAACATTCCTGTCACGCGGCGCGATACCTCGCGAACCGTTGCAAAAGCTTCAACTAAAAGGTCATCCTCGGATTGTCCTTTTTCCAGTTTTTCTTTCAATTCAATCGTTTTATTTCGTAAAGCCTCGTCTGATAATTTCTCAAAATCTTGAGCGAGAGCTTCGATTTCATTTGCCTTTTTTTCATATCGGCTGATCGTACGTTTCGTAGGATCAAACACTTTGTTTAAGATTCCAAGCATATAATAACGCTCCTCTATTTCATGCAATTTTTCGGCATGTACAAAAGTTTAACAGGTCCATATTTACCTACATTTATCATACCATACCTTCCATGATTTCCAAAGAATTTGCAATGATTTAGAACAAAAAACCCGCCCCTCATCAAGGGAACGGGTTTACTTTATTTAGGTTGTTTTTAGTCATGAAAAGCTGACAGTTAAGCGTTTGGCTCAATAAGTCCATATTTACCGTCATTTCGGCGATACACCACATTGGTCAAATTTGTGTCAGCATTCGTGAAGACAAAGAAACTGTGACCTAACATGTTCATTTGAAGGATGGCCTCTTCGCTATCCATCGGTTTTAAGTTAAAGCGCTTCTGTCTGACGATTTCTGTTTCATCAACTTCTTCATCATCTTGAACCGCTACATCGACAGTGCCATTTCCTCCAGCAAATAAGTGCTTTTTCGCACCTTGCTCACGGAACTTACGATTCACCTTTGTTTTGTGTTTTCTAATTTGACGTTCTAATTTACTTGCTGCTAGGTCTACTGCATTGTACATGTCCTCATTATGCACCTCAGCTCGAAGTGCTAGATCTGTCATTGGAATGGTAACCTCAACTTTAGATTCTTGATCGTTGTAAAACTTCAAGTTCACGTTGACTGAAGCATCTACATCTGACTCAAAATAACGCTCCAGCTTTCCAATTTTTTTCTCGACATGATCTCTTAGTGCAGGTGTTACTTCGATGTTTTCTCCTCTGACATTGTAATTCATGTAAAGAACGCCTCCTTTAAAATTAAGGATATGTAAACTTATTTCTACTTTTCCCTCCTTTTCTCCTGCTCAAACGTAAAATAAATGTGAATATTTATTGAAATTTGTCGAATTTTGCAGTGCTTCAGCTTTGCTTGATAGGTGATGAATATATATTCCGTTCATTCTTGAAAAAGACCAGCACGCTTTAAATTTTGAAAGATGAAATAGATGTTTTCAGCGATTGAGACAAAGACTTTAAATCCTTCGCAGATGCTTTCATTTCTTCATTCGCCGCTAGTGATTCTTCAACATTCGCCGACATATGTTCCGTCTCTTCTGAGTTCCGTTTTGCCCCTTCTTCAATGACACCAACCGTTTGAGAAATCTCCTCTGTACTAGCTGAAATCTGCTCTGCGGTCGCTGACATCTCCTCTGCTTTCATGGAGATATCACGAATGGATTCCAAAATGTCATGAAAGTTCTGTGCAGACAATTGCGATGCTTTCACTCCTTCTTCTACATCTCGTTCAACCTTCGTCATAGATTGTGATGACTTTCCCGTATCCTTGTTCAAGTTGGCGAGCAATTGACTAATTTGATCTGTCAGCTGACTCGATTCTTCTGCCAGTTTCCTCACTTCATCTGCCACAACCGCAAAACCCCTTCCATGCTCCCCTGCTCTTGCCGCTTCAATTGCAGCGTTTAAAGCAAGCAAATTCGTCTGATCGGCAATGGCGTGAATATTGCCTAATAGATCTTGGATGGCCGTAAACTGCGCTTGTACATTAGACATTGTGGAGTGGTGTTCATTGACAGACTCCTTAATAGAGCTCATTTGTTTTACAAATTGTTGAATGAGAGATGCGCCCTCTTCAGCCTTTTCAGTCACTGAAATTGATTGACCCGAAACATCGGATGTGTGTTCAACTGCATTTTGCATGCCAGTCGAGACCTCTTGAATGGCAGAAGCGACTTTTCCGACCGCATCTGATTGTTCACGTGACGCTTCACTGACCTGTTCAATCGAGCTAGACGTCTGTTTACTAGCTGAAATGGTCTGGCTGATGGTTTCCTCAAATTGAGCAGCAGAATCAGATAATTGTCTTGATCCGTTCTGCACCTGAAAAATGAGCTGACGCAAATGAGTTGTCATTTGGTTAAAAGCTTTCCCTAGTTGGCCAATCTCATTTCTTGAACTTACTTCAATCTCTTCGAGTGTGAGATCACCATCTGCCATCCTTCTTGCAGCATTTGTAACAGAGACAATCGGTTTTGTCATTCGATGAACAAACCTGATACCAATTACCAAAAAGCCGACTACGATCGCTGCGCTGACAAGAATGAGGGTCAGCAATAATTGGTTACTGTCTTGATTGAGCTGATTGATTTTCTGATCTCGTTGTTTCAGTTGTGTTTGTGCGAATTCTTTTGTAAAGGTATGTATTTCTTGTTCGATAGGATGTAATTCTTGACTGAGGCGGGTGTTGAATTCTTTTTGATTTTGCATATTAAGTGAATTAAATAATCGATTGGTTGAGGTGTAGTAGAGATAATTTTTTTCTGAAATTTGATCTAACAGATTTTTTGCTTGTTTAACGGTACTAAGTTTTGAAGCTTCCTTAGTTTTCTTGTTAATATCTTCATATGTTCGCTCAATTTTCTGTAAATTCTCAGCATCTTGCACGGCAACATATGTCTTGATTTGCGCTTCCTGCTTTTGCAGCAGTGTCTCTAGTTCCAGTGAGGTTTGATAGAGCTTCACTTCTTTGTTGAGGAGCGCTTTATAGGATTGATCTGTTTTGTTATAGATAAAGCTTGAGAAACCTAAAATACTGACAAACAACACACATATGACAATAAGCCCACATAAAAATTGATTTTTTAGTCTCATAATTTCCTCCGAAAGGTCTGAATTGAACAAAAATTAATGAATGACATACGGCCTCATACAGGCATGTATTTCATCCATCCACTTTCTATATTCAGGTATAAAAGAAGTTTTAAGAAATGATTGGAAGTGATTTGAAGGGAATGTATAGAAAGCTAGTATATCGAAACTTGAAAAAATTTGGTCAAACGAACGAATCGTCTTAGCAAAGTGCTCATTTTCAATAATTGAAAGCAGAAGGGGATGTGTTGTCTCTAAATGAAAGAAGGCTTGGATCAGATCATTAAAGATCAGATCCCCTTCTGTTTTAGCAAAATCCTTCTCAATTTCATCTAAATATTTTAGGCTCTCTTCTATCGTATATAGAAGTTCATAATATTTGGTTAATAAGATATAGTCATCTGAACGATACGCCACAGGTCTCACCTATTTATTTCCGTTTATCGTAGAAAACGCCGTCACTCGTCATTGGCTTGTAGGGATTTTGATAATTCATCTGTTTCGTTTTCTTTCTTTGAATGGCTTGAATATCCGCTTTAATCCCTTTTTGAATGGTCGTCAATTGCTTCGCCATCTGTTGATCCGTTTGAATGATCTCTTTGATCTTCTCTTTTTCTTGATCTGTAAGCTCATGCTGAATATTTTTCATTAATTCGTCTCTCTCAATTAAAAAAGCGTCAAAGTCTTCAACCAACGTTTCACTTTGTGGATTTGCCGCTATTTCAGCCGCCATTTTTAATGTTTGGTCATGCAGTTGGTCAACAATACTCATAGAGATCCCCCGATAGAGTGGTGACGACCTTTTCGATCCGTTTGAATGACTTCCTTCCAAGCATCACGGAAGTCGATCACGAATTGCTCTACTTCATTCAACATCTCTTCATCATTTTGGAGATTGGCTTCAATGAGTCTACGGTAGATGTAATCATACATACTGGCCATACTCTTTGATACGTCATAGGAGCGATTTAAGGTGACATTTAATTCTTGGATGATGTTTTGAGCCTTTTTCAGGTTCAAGTTTCTCGTTTCAGCATCCTCTTTTTGAATGGCATGCTTCGCTAGTCTAATAAACTTTAAGCACCCTTCATAAAGCATAAGCGTCAACTCGGCCGGTGTTGCGGTTTCAATAGAATTTTTCTGATAGGCGGCATAAGGGTTCTGTATTGCCATATGTTATAAACCTCCAATTATTATCCAAGCAGTTGAGAAAGATAGCCCGATTGGTTGTTTAGCTTTTGAATTGCACTATCCATCGCATTAAACTTTATATAGTAACGATTTTCAACAAGTTTCAAGCGGTCTTGGAATGTACTCATTCGTTTTGCCAAAGAATCCAGGTCCTTCCCAAGTCCGTATTCTTTCAGCTCCATTGTTGTGCTACCAGCCTTTATCTGAATACTTTTCGTGAAGTCTGATAAGGAGTTTTTAATACGGTAAATAATTCCTTGTTCTTTATATTGCTGCTGTGCTTTGTCTTTATCTTTTGAATCAAGGTTTAAACTTCCCGAGATGAACATTTGACTGACCTTTTGAGGATCTTCTTCAATAGCTTTTCTTAGCTTCTCTTCATTAATTTCAAGCTTTCCACCATCTTTATACTTTGATGATGTCGTAATACCAATTTGTGTGATGTGAATTTTATTCGAATCACTTGTCGTAATATCAGCATAAAAATCACTTCTTATTTTAGAGGCACCAGATCGTAAAATTGAATCACTTCTCAGCAAACCAGACTTCGCGGTCGTTTCCCATAGCTCCACTTCTTTGTCAGACATCGCTTTTTTTTCTTCAGCTGTTAATGGTTGATAATCTCTATTTCTTTTTTCATTGACTTTGCCATTGATCTGCTCAACGAGTTCGTTGTATTTATCAACAAATTGTTTGATTTTGTCATAGATCGCATCGACATCTGTTGAAACGTTTAAGCTGACTGGCTTATCAGTAGTTGCTTTAAGCTCGTATGTGATACCAGCATGGGTGAACGTATTATTGTTATTTTCCATTTTCAGACCGTTAATTTCGTATTGCGCCTTCTGCCCTTGTGTCGTCGCAACTAATTTGTTATCTCCATCTACTTGAAATCCTAATTGTGTTAAGAATGAAGCTGAATCACCATCAGTTGCTTTAATACTGACACCTTCACCAGTCGTTCGCGAGGTGAGAGCAATCGTATCCACATAGCTTGTCCCATCAAAAATTTGTCCTTTATAAGCCGTTACACCTAGCTGAGAGTTATTCAGCCTGGCGACAATATCATCAAGTGTATCGGTATCAGAGGTATTAATTGTCACTGTTTTTGGTTTCGTTGAATCTGGTGTAGTTACCTCAAACGTAAATGTACCGTTTGTAGGTGTAAACCCAGATGTACCAGAAGATTTGTATACAGAAGCTGTCGCAAGCTGAGTGACATTGATCGAGCCAGAGGTAGCACTTGTCGTTCCAGTCGCTGTGACAGCAGCTTCATTAGAGCTTGTCACTTTTTTTGCGCCATAAGTACTTGGAAGCGTTAAGTTTAATTTGTTAATCAGATCATCTAATTCTTTGACTTTCGAATTAACCTCTCGATAGCTGTCTCTTTGCCATTCTAGTATCTGTTTCTGACGTGTCATTTTATCAAGCGGTGCTCGTTCAGATTTCATTAACTTTGATATGATTTCATCAATATCAAACACATTTGAAAATCCAGTAATTCGATTAACCATTGTTCATTTCTCCCTTCATTTACATCCTTTTATCTACAAATAAACCGACAATCTCTGTCATCGCCGCGTAGAAATCAAGCCATTCCTTGGAAGGAATTTCTCTAATGACTTCTTCTGTTTGATTATCTACTACTTTGACATAATATTCATTGAGCTTTTCATGTAATTCAAATTGAAGATGAAATTGAGTAGGTTCTATTAGTTTATTTGCTCCTTGAATGGTTTTTTCAATTTCTTCTTTTGAAACGACCTTGCCATTTCCTTGTAAATCAGTGTTTACACTGTCATTCTGATTATTAGAAACACGGGTTTGATATGCATCGATAATTGTCTCTAGCGATGTCAACTTACCAACAGACATAGTTATTCAGCTCCTGTGCTTTAATCTATCTTTTATATCGGCTTTGAATTTTCAAATTAAATATAGATAGACAGATTTGTTAAAGTTTCATATAGATAGTAACATTCACACAGAAACGCTCTCACACGAAGGAGAATGGGTCAGTCAGATAAAAAAATCCTCACTTTTTTTGTGAGGATAATTGAGAAAGTAGATCTAAGGACATACTCGCAGCGCGATTGTTCTCTTCTTGAATAGACAGGTAAACTTCTTTCCTGTGAATGTCGATGTGCTTAGGAGCATCAATTCCGATTTTCAATTGATCGCCTTCGATCGAGATAATCTTGACTTCAATATCATCGCCTATTTGAATCGACTGATTTAATTTACGAGATAGAACTAGCATGAGGAAGCTACCTCTAACAAATGTTTTGTATGATAAGCTGAATCATGCAAAATGACCTGTTTCGCTTTCATGTTTTTCCGATTTACAATAATAGGCGCTCTTAAATTGGCTGTCGTTTTTTCAATAGAAGATTCCATTGTTAAAATAACCATTACTTCAATATCGTTCGCATCTTCCACACCAATAATTTCCACAACCGCCTCATCTAAGTCAAATTCGTATTGGTTGAAAAATATAAACGGACTGCTGACAATAAACCCTAATTCGGCACTTTTTAATGATTGAAGAACTAAAAATGGGGATTCTTCTGATAAAGGTAAAATAACAAACTGTTTTTGATCCAAAAATCCTGGTATCCCATTAGAGAAGTTGATGATTTGCTCCTCTTTAATCGGCACTTCGCCATGGTATTTTGTTTGAATGATCATAATTCACGACCTTTTTCATTTTTCTTAACTATACCTTATCACCATTTTGGCCCGTTTCGTCAACTTCTATTTTTAATTCAGGGTATTGTAACATATCAATATTTACTTTACCCGGCTGATAGTTAACAATTGGCTTATGCGTTGTTGCCTCAATGATGGCTTTTTGCGGCTCAACATCAATTTGAAGCTCGGAAGGCTGATAGTGAATTTTGACACTAAAGAACGAAGGAATCACACCGATGGTGAATTGTTTTGCTGGAGAACTGCCATTGATTTTGGCATATTCAGCAATTGCATTACCACCATTCTCAATTTTAATTAGTTCGCTTCCTTCTTCCGCTCTTCGGCCCATTCCTTCTTCAACAGCACGTTTCCCCTCAACTGCCCATTCCTCAGACCGCCTAAAAATTGATTTGATATCCATATCAGCAAATGCCTCAGTTTGATCAATTGTTAATTTCGACGGTGTCCTTGTAATGTTCATGACAGCTTTTGGCTGCTGTATCTCAAGATCCGCTCTTGGCTGCTCCACCTCTTGTCTAGAAGGAGTTGTTGACATTTGCAGCTTTGCATAGGTTTGTTGAATTAACAATCTAGGGATTTGCATATATTCACCTCCATGATGCAAAAAAGCACCCAATGGATGCTTTTTATTATCTTAAGAAATCGACAAGTGATGGCTGAATAGCCTTAGCTGTCGCCGCTAAAGCAGCTCTATTCACAACCTCTTGTTGAAGAAGATCAATAATCGCTTTTTCACTTTCAACATCTTCATTATCTGATTTAGCATTTTTCAGCATTTCGAATTGTGAAGTCAAACGGCTACCTACTAAATCAATACGATTCGATCGGGCTCCAAGGTCTGAGCGCTCAGCACTCATCACTTCTTTAAACTGATCGATATTTCCTAATGCATCATCAGAGTTTGTAAACGTTCCATTTTTTAGTGAGTTTTCTAAATCCGTCAGCATTTCGATGACATTTTGACCGCTAGCAGATTGTCCCCCAAAAGCTGAAAGTGGATTTGAGTTCACATTTAAAGTAATACCATCAGAAATGTTCGATTTAACTACATTAGCATCCGTATAATTTTCAAAGTTAAACGTATACGTGCCATCTGCGTTTTCTACAACTGGTTTTACATTCGTATTTGTCCCATTAAATACGAACTTGCCTAACATCTGAGTGTTCATTGCATCAATGATTTGTTTCTTCATCTGACCAATTTCCACTCCGATAGCCGCTAAATCTTCAGGCTGCTTTGTTCCATTAGCCGCATCAAGCACTTTGTCTCGTACATTTGACATAATATCAATGATTTCAGTGACACTCGTTTCAGATGTATCAATCCAGTTTCGAGCCTCATTTAGATTGTTTTGATATTGTTCATTTCGAAACAGAGCTGTACTATACTGAAGACTTTTCACTGCTGCAACAGGATCATCAGACGTTTTTGTAAAACGTTTTCCAGTTTGCGCCTGCTCATTAATTTTAGAAAGTTTTTCATAACTTTTACTAATATTGCGAAGTGAGTTTTGAGAAATCATACCTTGTGTGACTCGCATCAGTTATCCTACCTTCCTACGACACCCATGCCGTTAATTACTTTATCTAATACTTCATCTTGTAATGTCATTATTCTTGCGGCGGCATTATATGCATGCTGAAATTGAATCATATTCGACATTTCTTCGTCGATGGAGACAGAGCTTGTAGACATTCTACGTTCATTTGCTGAGGTAGCAAGATCAGCTGAACTTCTTTCCAGCGTCATGTACTTTTTCCCTTGTATCCCCATTTCAGCAATGACATTTTGATAGTAATCTTGAATCGTTGTTGTATTCCCGCCTATTGACAGCTTTATATTTTGAATATTGGCTAATTCCGTAGCATTCGAACCGTCACCTTGTGTTTGATTGAGAGATGCGGCAATATTATCTGTTGATGCTAAAATCACATCACTCACCTTGATACGAGCTGCCAATCCTTTATTCAAATCATTGTTATCCTCAATGTCAAAAAAGTTTTGGCCGCTTGTACCGTTTAATGTGTACCCTTGCTTATGCACGTCGTTAAATGTATCCATGAATACTTGTGCTACTTCATCTAGCTCTGCAAGCATCTCTGGATACATTCCTTTTTCAGCTCCATTTGACATGTAGCCATACGATTCAACAAGTGCTTTCACTTTTCCATTCACTTGTAACTGATCTGCTGCAATCGTTGTTGTTCCGAATTGAAGCGAGTTTACAAGACCTGTCGTATTATCGTAGGAGATTTGCAACTCAGACTTCTCGTTGGTAATGCCATTCAAAATTGTACCAGCAGATTGTCCATTCGCACCGATAATGTCGATGTTGACAGTTCCTTCAGCAATTTTGAGTGCATTTCCACCAGGTGGATTGTAGCTCACTTTAATATCAACAAGTGAGGATAACTGATCTATAAGGGCATCACGCGTATCATAAAGATCATTTGGAAGATATCCATTTGGCTCAACTGTTGCAATCTGTTTATTCACTTCCTCTATTTGAGATAAAAGAGTGTTCACATTTTTTGCTGTTGAATCGAGTTCTGTTTTTAGATTCTTTTGTATCGTTGTTAAAGAAGAATTGAGCAGGCGAAATTGGTCTACTAAAGCTTGTGCACTTGTTTTGACAACCGTACGCGCCGAAGCAGAATCAGCATTTTTCGATTCTGATAGGACCTGTAATGATTTCCAAAGATTATCAAAGGCTCTGTTTAAGCCTTCATCTGTCAAATCATTCATAACCCCCTCCATTTGTGAAAGGGCATCAGACTTGGCTCGATAGTAAGACAAATTGTTGTTATGACCTCTGAACTGAAGGTCTAAAAAACTATCTCTAATTCTTTCAACGGTTCCAACTTGAACACCAGTCCCCATTTGGCCATAAGTCTTGCCGTCATAAACAGAATTCACTGGATAAGGATTATCTGCTTTAAAGGTAACTCTTTGTCTTGAGTAGCCTTCCGTATTTGCATTAGACACGTTGTTTGATGTGACATAAAGCCCTGCACGCTGGGCTGTGATTCCTCTTTTAGCCGTCTCTAGTCCCATGAATGTAGAACCCATTGGTATCCTCCTTGTTTAAGCCTTTGAATCAAACAAAGCCCTATGCTGTGTAGGCTTTGAACTCTCAAGACCATTTTGTCCGTAATTCATATTTTCTTTATTAGGATTAACGAGATCAAATGTCAGTGAAATAAATTGAAGTGATTGCTGAATGAGCTGTTTATTTAGATCATTTACATCTTTCAGTTCCACCATGATGTCATTTAATTTTTCATATAATGAAATGAGCTCTACTTGATCCGTACCTTCAGCCTTTTCGATACATGCGGTGATTGTAGACGATTGATCACTTTGTAAAAATTGAACTGTGGCTTCAATCCGCTTTTCTTCTAATTGAGAAATGGCCTGAATATATTTTTGTTCTAGATTCAGAACCTCTGAAAGAGCATCAATCTCATTACTTTTCAGCATTTCTGTTTTATCATTAGACAGCTTTAGAAGCTGTTCATGCAATCCATAGAGTCGATGCAGCTCTTCAATAATTATTTTAACTGACATTCACGCTACTCCTTCTGTTATTGTTGTTTATAAAAATTCAGCATTTTATCTGCTATGCCTTTTGTATCTACTTGATATGTTCCGGCTTCAATGCTTTTTTTAATTTGCTCTATTTTATCTTGGCGTTCTTTCATTAAATTCGGCACCTTTTGCATTTCGATTGCCTTTTTAGAAATTTCGACTTTATCAGTTGATTTTGCTTGATTCGATTGCAACGTCTGTTTCTCATATGTTTTCTTGTAAGGATTTACTGGCTGTGTTCCATATCGATTAATTTTCACGGGATTCCTCTCGCTTTCCGTTACAGTCTGTATTGATTCTATCCTTTTTATCGACCAAACTGCAACTTAGTTTAGGAAATCAGTCGTTTTTAGGATTAATGGCATAATAAGTGTCTTTTTTCCTAGATTCGATCTCCCTTTTACGCCCATCTTCTTGGTTCATTTGAGTGATTTGCGAACTTATATCCTGTTCACATTGGCTGCACAGCTTATTTTTTCTGATCGGTTGGCCGCATCTTTCACAAGGATAGTTGATATTCGGAAATTGACTAATCTGAAGCCTTTTCAACCGGATAAATTTCAAGATTAATTCTTCATCAACCTCTGTTGCTTCTACTATTTCAACAATGGTTGATTGTCTATTACTTTGCTTCCGCAAGAATTTATAAACGATATCAAAAGAACGTTCTTCTTCTTCAAAGCATTTATTACAAACAGTTTGGATGGTGGTTTTTAAAAATAACTGATTACATTGTGGACAGTTTGCCAATTGATTCATAACCAAAACCCCTTGCGTTATTTTCTTTTTTAATATCGGTTGATTATCATGATTTTTAACTACGAATCAACGTAAAAGAGGAAACACTTTTGGCACCTGCATCTTTTAAAATTCTTGCCGCATCATAGATTGTCGCCCCAGTTGTATAGATATCATCGATTAAAATGACATCCTTTTGAACGATGCCGTCTCGTTGCTTTAATTGGAACAAACCCTTTTGATCTAGACGTTCATTTTTACTTCTCTTAGACTGCTTATCTTGATGAATTTTAATGAGTGGTTGCAGTATAGGCAATCCAATGAAGGAAGCTAGCACGACTGACTGATTAAATCCTCTTTCCTTTAACCTCTCTTTACTTAAAGGAATCGGGACCAATGCCGGTTTTTCTATTGAAAAAGAGCACTTAAACGCTTCTTGTACATCTTTCTTAAACAAATCAGCTAAAGCAGTATCACCTCGAAATTTATACCGGGCTAGGAGGCCTTTCATGAAATCGTTATAAACATAAACAGACCTATTTTTTACCAGCACCTCAGTCGAATCAGATCGTTGATTCCAGCGGAAACAATCATGGCATAATTGATTACTAACCTGTGCTCTTCCACATTTGGGACAAATAGGGCTATGAATCTTAATTAGTCGTTTCTTACAAGCTATACATAAACTATCTTCACTTAATAGAAGTAATGATTTCCATGTAAAAGGAGCAACAAATTGTCCCTCACAGATTGGACAAATCAACTATTTTCCTTATTCAACGGTAGACGATTTGCACATCTTGGAAATGTTGTGACCTTTGAAGCAGCTTCTGTGAGAATGACAAGCATAGCCGTATTTTTTTGTTTATCTACCATCTCGGATTTACTGTAAGATATTTTCTCGATATCTATAATATATTGTAGTTTCATTTGATTCAGCGAAATAGCCAATACATCTTCTATATACTTTTCACAATGACAAATCATGTTTAATTGGTCGAGATATTGATAGAGGATTTTCTTTAGTAGTATTTCTTTTGCATTGAGTAGCATATTTTGTCCCTCCTGCCATTTGTGTATTGTCAATATTATGTACCCTGATTTATCTGAAACCACACTATTTTCAAGAAAACTCCTGTGCAGCCGTACCATTCATTTGTACGATATGATTCTTCGCTTGCTTCATACTTCTCGTTAAACCAAAATGAAAAAAGAGAACATCTCCATCAGAATAATCAGGATGCCTACCTGCTCTCCCAGAAATTTGTATAAGTGCACTTTCTGTAAAAATAGTTGATTCTGCACCTAGTACCCCAACCTGAACATTTTGAATGGTTACACCCCTCTCTAAAATAGTTGTGGTAACCAGGACATCGTATGTATCATTCCTGAATCTCCTTACCTTTTTTTTTCTATCTTGATCGTCAGCAGAAACACCCTCTACATTTACATGAAGTTCTCGAAGAATAGTCATTACCTTCTTCATAGTAGAAATAGAAGGAACAAAAAGTAAAACCCTTCTCCTTTTTGTGATATGTTGCTGAAGCCATTTCACCACAGTAAACGGCAGCTGATTCTTTTTTAATTTCTTTTTCCAATGTCCGATCCATTGAAATGATGGGACCGGTAAAGGTTGTTGATGGAAACGATGAGGAATCTTTACTGCTTCTAATCGTCCGCGAGAAACGTCTCTTTTCATTCTTTTAGATGGTGTGGCACTTAAGTAAATTTTGATTCCGCTTTTGCTCATGGCCTTATGAACAGCAAACTGAAGACGCTCATCGATTGAGAAAGGAAAGGCATCGACTTCATCTACAATGAGGACATCAAAAGCATTTTTGTATCTCATCAGCTGATGTGTTGTGGCAATCATAAGCGGCGCTATTTGAAACCTTTGAGGACTTCCACCATAAAGCACAGCTATATTCACCCCTTGAAATACTTTTCTAATTCGCGGTTCAAGTTCAAGCACAACATCTGTTCTAGGTGTGGCAATACATACACTCATTCCTTTCTTTAACGCATATTCAATTCCGTGAAAAAGCACCTCTGTTTTCCCTGCCCCGCAAACAGCCCATACTAGTAGATCAGATTTATTTTTTATCGCTTCTATCATTTTTTCTGACGCTACCTTTTGTCCCTTAGACAGCTCTCCCTGCCATGTTAATTCAACTTGAAATGTTTCTTTCGTTTGTGGACCAATCCATTCATAAAGAGAGCTACATTCGGTTGCTTTTCCCATCATGATGCATGATCTACAGTACACACATTCTTTTTGACACATTTCACACAGAGAGAGAGCAAAATATTGCTTTTTTGATACACCACACCGCAAGCATATAAAACCGCTCGCTTTCCTTTCAATGGCAGGAGTTCTAGTTATTAACCCTTTCTCCTCCAGCCAATCCAAATTGGATTGTGTGCATCTGCATTCAAAGGTAAGGAGGTGCCGTGAGTGGAGTTGTCCCATTAGTTTCATTGCTTTGTTCATGTTCAATTTCACCAAACACCTTTCAATTGATGTTTGCCTATTATGTACAAAGACCTGAGCTTTCGTCCAACTGCAATAACAGAAAAATAAATCCCCTTTTTTATGAGAAAAGGGGATTTTGAGTTCTATCTGATTACCCAGCCAATACCTAATGAGCCTTCGCCTAGATGAGTGCCGATCACGGCACCAAAATAGCTTTTATAAAATTCAACATGTGGGTACTTTTCTGATAAATGCGCCAACAATTCTTCTGCTTCTTCTTCTCTATTTCCATGAATGATTGCTGCTCTCATCGGAACACCGCATGATGCATCTTCATCAAATAATTCAAAAATACGGGAAATGGCCTTTTTACGTGTACGAATCTTTTCAAAAAGGACAATTAGCTTGTTGTCAAAATGAAGGATAGGCTTTACCTTTAAGAGGCTTCCAATAAAAGCCTGAGCACCATTTAATCTGCCGCCTCTTTGCAAATGAGTTAAGTCGTCTACCATAAAATAGGCTCGTTCGTTTTCTTTCAATTGATTGAGATGTGTTAAAACCTCTTCTGGAGAAGCACCTTTTTGAATTTTTTCAGCAGCTTCTAATGCATAAAAACCCTGCACCATACAACTAGTTTCTGAATCAAACGGATAAATGTCAATTCCTTCAACCATATCGTTTGCTATGGCTGCACTATTATAAGTTCCACTGATTCCACTTGAAAGATGAATACTAATCACAGCGTCGTGTGTTTCACTTAATTTTTCATATAATTCTACTAGTTCACCAAAAGCAGGCTGAGAGGTTGTTGGAAGGTCTTTATGCTTTTTTACTTCCTCATAATATGCCTTCCAATCCATCTCTATTTCTTCTCGATACGATTCACTGCCAAAGATGACGTTAAGGGGGATCATATGAATTTGATGTTTGTCACGTAGCTCTTGTGGTATATAAGCAGTACTGTCTGTTACAACGGCTATTTTCATTCTTAAATACCTTCCTTATTCGTTACTCTTTTTTATTCTAAAGGAATGATCATTGTTTTCGTTAGATTTATAATAGTAATCAAAAAAGCCTGCCTAATCAATAGGCAAGCCACTATCTCCGAAAAAGACTTCTTATCAAACCTATCATTTCACTCAATCTAAGGATGTGAGAGAACCAAAAACAGGCGAAAAAGGAGTACTTGTCCGGAACATTATCTCATTTCTACCCAGCCGTTTTTAATCGCTACAACAACAGCTTGTGTACGGTCGTTTACATTCATTTTTTGCAAAATGTTACTTACGTGGTTTTTGACTGTTTTCTCACTAATAAAGAGCGATTCACCAATTCCTCTATTGCTCTTTCCATCAGCTAACATTTGAAGAACTTCACATTCACGTCTTGTTAAAATATGAAGTGGTCTGCGAATCTCTGGGTATACCTCGTGCTGTGGATATGCTGAAACACCACTAGTCGCTAGACGTCGAAATTCATTTACTAAGTTATGAGTTACTTTTGGATGTAAATAAGATCCTCCGTCAGCTACTACTTTTACTGCTTCAATGAGAGTGTCTGCATCCATTTCTTTTAACAGGTAACCTCTCGCACCTGTTTTCAATGCATGTGTCACATAGTTTTCATCGTCATGAATAGATAGAATAATGACTTTTGATTCGGGATAAAGCTCTACTAGCTGCTTTGTAGCCTCTACACCATTTACATTCGGCATATTAATGTCCATAATGACAACATCCGGATGATAGTGCTCTACAATACGTGCAGCTTCGTCACCGTCGTCTCCTTCTGCAACTACTTCAAAAGTAGGTTCAAAATCTAAAATCCGTTTGACACCTTCACGGAATAATTGGTGGTCATCAATAATTACAATATTTACTTTAGTCACAAGCTACGCCTCCCCATGTTTATTGTTCTACACCTGAACTTTATGGTCAATATGTCTTTTGACTCTATTTTACAATTTTATTCTGCAATGTTAACGGCACTCTAATCATGATGAATGTCCCTAGACCTATTTTTGAGTCTATGGTTATTTTACCTTCTAGTAAGTCTACGCGCTCTTTCATGCCAAGTAAACCAAAGGATTTGTTTTTGATTGTTTTGACATCCTTCATATCAAAGCCTTTTCCATCATCTTTGATAATTAATGTCACAGAATTTTTTGTTACTTCTACCTTTACAGAAATTTCTCCAGCTTCAGAATGTTTTAAGGAATTAGTGACAGCTTCTTGGGCTAGCCTAAACAGTGCCACTTCAAATTGAGAAGCAATTCTTTCGTTTTCTGTATCACCTATGCATTGGAACGTAATCTTGGTGTTTCCATCATACTCTTCAATTGTATTTAAGTATTTTCTTAATGTCGGAATGAGACCTAAATCATCTAAAGCCATCGGTCTTAAATCATAAATGATTCTTCTCACTTCGTACAGAGCATTTCGCACATTGTGTCTGAGACTTCTAATTTCTTTAAAGCCCTCCTCTGTACCACGGTCTCTAAAAATCCGTTCAATCAATTCAGAACGCATCATTACGTTTGCCAGCATCTGAGCAGGACCGTCATGAATTTCCCGGGACACCCTTTTGCGCTCTTCTTCCTGCGCTTCAATAATTCTTAGACCAAAATCTTGTTTTGCCTGTGCATCTTCCAGCAAAACGCCCACCTGGCGTAAATCCTGGTTGAGATAGTTGAGGACAACCGTGATCTGACTCACAAGCGTTTCAGAACGTTCAATGACGTCTTGTAGGTTTAATAAGCGTCTTTCGAGATCGTCTCTTCTCTCTCTCAACTGCTTTTCACGCTGTTGGATCATGGTGAGTTCTACTTGAAGATTATGTGCTTTTTCATAGGCCTCTCGAATTTCGTCTTCGCTGAATTTGTTGAAGTTTCTGCTGACCTCAGATAAGCGATTTCTAGCATGTCTCGTATGGACTTCTAGTTTATCCCCAAAGTCGATTACTTCGTTCACTTGCTGCTTGATTTGCTTAAGCTCTTCTACTAGGCTTTCATATTGTTGACGGGACTGTTCGCCTATTCTAAATACTTCGTCCTTGCTACCATCAACTGTACTTAGCATTTTTATGATGATTGAATCCAATAATTTCGGATCCATTTTGGGTGTTGTCATGGCTTTTCCCTCCCGTAACAGTGATGTCATCTTTTTTTATTATAAATGTCATTGATCTGCATTTTATGTCGAATTATAATGAAAGAATGCGTATAAATCATGAAGTTTTTATGACGACCCTTTTTACGCTCCTATCATCATAACAAAATACGCTGTAAAATTCTAAAGCCAATGCAAATTTTCTCTAGTCTTACAATTTGCTTGTCAGGAGGGTATGTCTTTTGCTGAACCGCTATCTTACAGTAAAAAGTCGTGGCGAGCATGAGGTCGTCATTGAAAAATCACGTTTTATTTGTCATATACAGCGTGCTGTCTCAGAAGAAGAAGCACAAGCATTTATACAAACCATTAAAAAACAACATTGGAATGCCACACATAATTGTTCAGCTTATCTCATTGGTGAAAATGATTTGATTCAAAAAGCAAATGATGATGGTGAACCAAGTGGTACAGCAGGTGTGCCAATGCTTGAAGTGCTAAAGAAACGTAAGCTTAAAGATACAGTCGTTGTGGTCACTCGCTATTTCGGCGGTATCAAATTAGGTGCCGGTGGATTAATTCGTGCCTACGGAAAGTCTGTATCAGAAGCAATCAATCATGTTGGTACGGTAGAATGTTGCTTAATGCGTACGATGCACACAACAATAGATTATACATGGCTTGGAAAGGTAGAGAATGAGCTTAGAGCCTCATCTTTTCAGCTAAAAGAAATCCATTATGCCGAAGATGTTATTTTTGAGACGTATGTAGAAGAATCACAAACAGAGCAGTTCATCAAATGGATGACTGAGCTGACAAATGGAAACAGTGTTACAAAAGAAGGTGTACTTATTTATTTAGAAAAGGACATTTGTCCGATAAAGGAGAAAGATGAATGGCACAACGAGTAAAAGTGCGTGTACGAAAGAAAAAATGGAAGAAGAAAAAGATTTTCAAACGTATTCTGATCTTATTTTTGCTTCTCTTCATCTGCATGGGCGGATTTGCAGTATATAAAATTGTTAATACACTTCAGGCTGCTGACAAAACATATGATGAATTAGAGCGCGGGGAGAAATCAAAGCTCCGTGATGCTGTGATTGACATTAAGAAGAAACCTTTCTCTGTTCTATTTGTCGGAATTGAAGATTATGCCACGAATGGTGATTATGGCCGTTCAGATTCACTCATTGTCGCAACCATTAATCCTCAGGATAAAACGATGAAAATGGTTAGTATTCCTCGTGACACACGGGTACAGCTTGCAAGTGATACGACAGGAAGTAAAGGAAAGATTAATGCGGCATTTGCTAAAGGCGGAAAAGACGAAACGATTGAAACTGTCGAACAATTCTTGCATATTCCGATCGACAAATATGCAACAGTGGATTTTGAGGGCTTCAAAGATGTCATTGATGAAGTGGGTGGAATTGATATAGATGTTCCATTTGACTTCAATGAAAAAAGTGACGTCAAAAAATCAAAAAAGATTTACTTTAAAAAAGGAAATATGCATTTAAACGGGGAAGAAGCACTTGCTTACGCACGTATGAGAAAACAAGATCCACGTGGTGATTTCGGGCGTAACGATCGTCAGAAACAAATTTTACGAGCAATGATCGATCAAATGGCGAAACCAAATAACATTGCAAACATCGATAATATCGCAAGAGAAGTAAGTGATCACATTACGACCAATTTCCGTATCACGGAAGGCCTTGCTCTTCAGCAAATTTACAGTGGTTTTAAAGGAGACGACACAGAAACAATTTCTATTAAAGGATCAGACCTTTATTTAGGACCAAATCGAACGTACTACTTCGAGCCAGATCAAACCAACTTGGCTGAGCTGCAAAATGAATTACGGACGCATTTAAAGCTTCCTATTGAGTCATCCATTGGAACAGATTCACAGACCAATTCATCAGGACAATAAAAAACAACCCGCTTCCTATGATAGGATCCCCTCATAGTAGACAGAAAAAAGAAAGCATACTAATCTGTCTATAATGGAGGGGTTTTTTTGGGGAAACACGTAAAATTCAAAATAGCTGAAGCAGTTCAAGAAGCAGTATGTAAATATATCTATTTTACAACCATCAACGATTCCAACAGAAGTTAAACAACCTGAGCCCATATCAATACAGGACTCAGGCTGCTTAGTGTCTTTTTAACACTGTCTACTTGACAGGGGTCACTTCATTAGGAACAGGTTGTTTTTTTATTGCCTTTTGACCATGCGCTTATAGAATTTTGTAAATGGTTTAAACTCTTCGTTCACTAAACCAGTGACTTCCGCAATGACTTGCATAAACATGACCAGTAAAAATATAATGATCAGTGATAACCAAATGGTTGCGCTTGTCATCAAAATCGCACTCAAGCTGAAGACTAAGCCAATCATGTAAATTACGATCACAGCCATTCGATGAGATAAGCCAAAGGCCATGAGTCTATGATGGATGTGAGATTTGTCAGGCGCCGAAATTGGCTGTTTATTTAATATCCGCCTGATGATCGCAAAAGTGGTATCGAAAATAGGGACACCTAAGATGATCACCGGGATAACGACACTAAACAAAGTGACACTTTTGTATAACCCTAACAGAGACAGCACTGAAATCATGTAGCCTAAAAATAATGAGCCTGTATCACCCATAAAAATCTTTGCCGGATGGAAGTTATAAAATAGAAAGCCGATTGTACTGCCAATGACGACAAGAGACAAAGAAAGAATGAGTATCTTGTCAGCAGAAAATGCCATCACAGCAATCGTTGTTAAACCGATGACAGAAATTCCGGCAGCAAGTCCATCCAGGCCGTCAATTAAATTGATCGCATTTGTGATTCCGACAATCCATAACACAGTTAGGGGATATGCCATCCAGCCTAACTCGAGTCGATCTGTTAAGAAAGGAACAGAGAAAAAGTCCATTTTTAAACCCGTGCTCACGATCAAGCAAGCCACGAGAACTTGCACGAGAAATTTAAATTTTGCACTTAAATTATATTTATCATCAAATATACCTAAAATGACGATGAGTACGGCACCAACTGAAATAGCTGTAATTTTATTATGTAGAAACAGCCCACCTGCTAATGCTCCAGCCACTACCCCAATAAAAATCGCCAAACCGCCCATTCGAGGCATTACTTTATCATGAACTTTTCGTTTATTCGGCTGGTCCACTGCACCAATCTTAATTGCAAACTTTTTGACGATTGGTGTCACAATTAAAACTGTAGCCAGAGAGACAAAAAACGCTAACAGGGCGCGTTCGTATTCCATAGGTCAGTCTCCTTCTAAATTGAAATCTGTATTTTGTATATTGGCCGCTCTTTCCATTATACAATTGAATATAGGATGATCACAAGCTCCCTCTGTGAAGAAGATACAAATAAAAACGCACAATCCTGAATCAATTATGCGTTTTCTTTAATATTCGTTAATTCCACCATATTTGTGAACAGCGCATGCCAATCTTTTTTCTTTGCCCGACTTTGTCTTAGATGTTTGTAGGTCAAGTCGTCTTTTTTGCTGATCACTTTTTGACAGGCTTCTACGAAAAGAGCTGGATTTTTGCCCTCTAAATACTCATACACATTATTCTCTCTTAGCCTTTCCGTTGACGGAAGATTTAAACCTACTACAGGCTTTCCTGCAGCTAAAAATTCAAATAGCTTAAGCGGGAAAACCGCTTTATTATAAGGAGACTGTTTGTATGGCATCATTCCTACATCAATCAGTTTCATATACGCAGGCACTTTTTCTGGTGCAACAGCCCCTGTCCAAATGACATTTGGCAGTTTGAGTGCATGCTGAAAAGATGGATCTCCATTTGTTCCATCCGGACCGACAAATAAAAATGTCCAATCTGGCTGCATGTGAGCAACTTGCGCAATCATGTCAAAATCGAGCTTCGGCTTGATTCCTCCAATAAAGCCAAGAACGGTTCCTTTTCTTCCTTCTAGCACATCCTCCTTACAAGGGAGAGTGCTTTTCGCAAACATATCGTATTCAACCCCATTTTCCACTGTGAACACATCTTTCGGTTCACCCATGAGACGCTTTTTGATTTGATCGTGTAAATATTGTGAAGAGCATGTAATACTATGTGAGTATTTAATAATACGATTCTCTGCTTTTACAATGACACGCTGTCTCATATAAGAGAGGATGTTATTTTTCCCGCTTATCGGCTCTCCCCACAGATCACTGCAATCATACACAATATGTTTCCATTTAAATAAAGAAGATAAGAGCGGAAAGCCAGGAAACGTATACCATAAGCAAACAGCTACCCCCTTCTTTTCCTCCTGCCGCAAATGCTCAAGAAGTGGGGACAACTTATGAATATAGAACATATCTTGATAACGACCAAAGCGAAAAAATTTGCTCTTAAACACATCAGGAATGGTCATTTGCTTCATTCGATCCGTTATGGGCTGAAAGGGAGCTGTATGACGGGCTGAAGATGGACATACCCAAATAACCTCTTTCGTTTCTGGATCAGATGCTAGAAATTCAGCCAAGCGATGCCGTCTGTACCTCAGGCCATCCTGCCCCCATTCTCCCGTTGCTACGATAACATGTATGATCGAGTTGGCTTTCACCTTTATCACCTTTTTTCCCTTCTGTTTATAAGCGCTTCTTCACAGCATTTGTGGCATAGTGCATAAAACACCAAGACGCTTTGACAAAATGAAGCTGCTCTATTTCTCTGTAGACAAACCACGTTTTTTTCGCCGCTTTCCACTTGTTACTAGAGATAGAGTTTCCAACGATGCGATATTCACTTAAGGGCTCACTCATCCCATAGGCCGTAAATCCTCTTTTTAAAATTGACAGCCATGTTGCCAGGTCCTGTCTAGTTCGGATGTTCGGCATTTCCACATGTCCTACCTGTTGAAGATCTAGCATCACTGTCAAACAGCCGATAATTGTATTTTTCAAGGCTTCATTGTAGTTCAATTGAGATGGTGCAGTGACTGTTTTTTGTAATGGTTCTCCATTTTCTGCAATGATGTCATACGCGGTGAATGAAAAGGCATAATCATTCGCTAACATAAAGCCTACCTGCTTTTCGAGCTTTGTCTCTTTCCACTTATCATCGCTGTCTAAAAATGCGATAAAACGGCCTCTTGCCTGTTTGATGGCTGTGTTTCTAGCAATGGCGGCTCCCCCATTTTCCTCTAAATATATGACGTTGATTCTGTCGTCCGTTTGACTTAATTCGCCTAATAGCTTCCTTGTTCCATCTGTTGAGCGATCATCTGCAATGATCAGCTCCCAGTTAGAATAGGTTTGGGCAAGGACGGAATGAACTGTATCCGTTAAATAACGTTCCGCATTATACGCCGGTGTAATGATTGATACTAACGGTTGTTTGTTCACCTAAGACTCATCTCCAGTTCATCATTAAGATTCTTTGAACACTTCAGGTAACACCACAAACATAAGCGAGATGCTAAAGCCAATGACAAGTCCAAGCAGTGCCCGTTTTTTCGCTGACATGCCTTTATTGCCTTCATCCAGCACTTGGGCATGATCGACAATCGTTGCCTGCTTCATTCCGAGCTTTGTTGCCTCCAATTCATATAAGAATCGTTCTTTATCGACTTTGGAGCCATTGCTGACAGATTCGTCTTCAATAGCGGATAATCTACTTTCAATAACCTGCTGTCTTTTCGTAAATAATGCTTTGTCTTGCTTTAGAAATGTATCTGATACCTGCTTGACAACAGCCAAAGCTCGATCCTTATCGGCATCTGTAAACGAAAGCTGTAATTGTGTATCTAATTGATTGGTTAGAATCAGACGGTTTTTCACATCCTGCCTTTCTTCTTCCTTTACATCTCGGAGTGCTTGACTAAGAAATGCATCGCTTTTTAATAGAGATGTCACTTCTGCTATATTGTTATACACCCCGTCATCATATTTACCAAGCGTCAAGGTAACAACTGCTGTGTAACTAGACTTTTCTACTGTCCCTTTGGCAAAAAAGAAACCAAAAGCGGCTAATACGACAGGTAGCAGCACAAGCCATATGATATATTTTTTGATTCGCTTCCCTATTCTTAATATGAAACCAGACATGTTCATTCTCCCAACATTTGACGTATTTGCTTTTTCACTAGTGTAACCATACAAGCTCAGCATCACACGTTTTACCACGGCTTGAAACGTTGTTTATTTTTCATGATATTCACCGCTGCGATCACCAGCCCTAAAAACACCCAGTGGAAATATAAATTCGAGACGGAACTAGGACTGATACTTGAGACGAGAAAGCTCAGCATTGCAGCAAATAGACCTTCAATAATCATCTTTGCTGATCTCGTGTCAGCCAATTTGTATTGTTTGTACAGTGAGAACATGAGATAGGCGTACACTGCGATATAGCCTAGCGTGACTGCAAATCCAAAATTCGTCATCACCTCTAGCAGCCAATTGTGTACTTCAACGACTTGATCTGTATCAAAGATCGAAAAGTGGGCTAAGTAGTATGACACGTTGCCCGCTCCGACCCCGAACCCGTATGAATTCGTAAAGAAATGCCATGCGTTTTTAATCAAATTCGCTCTAGCAATGTTGGATGGGAGTGGTTCACTAAAAGAATGTGCGACCTGAGAAGCAAGAAACAAGTCATAAAAGACCGAATAGATCTTAGCTGAAAAGACGGCAATACATATGACACCTAACCCGCCTGCTGCGATGAGTGACCACTTTTTTAAGAAGCGAGGCATCAGCAGCCACACATAGATCGCCGCTCCAGCAAAAACACCAAGCAAGCTGGCGCGAGATTCTGTTAACAAAATGAGATACAGCGCTGCGATCGCTCCTAATAAACCAAACGCTTTGATATAACCATTTTTCATTTGACGCATACACGCCACATATAAGAAAAAGCTAATGGATAAAAACGTCGCGAAATCATTTTGATTAAAGAAGACAGCTGTAGGATAGTGCTGTTTGTACGCTGGTCCAAGATACAATGATGTATTCGGTAAATGGATCAAGGTAAAGTGATTATAAAACCCGATCCCCATCACAAATACGGTCATGACAAGCCAAATGCTATAAAATGTCACAATCTGATCCATCCGCTGAATGTACATGACCACAAGAAAGACGAACCCCATCCCCATCGCAAGGAGAGACATATATTTCAGACCGTCTGTGACTGAATGAGCCCAAAGCAATGAGATGAGCCCGTAAAGAAACCATGAAGCGAAAAAACCGAGAATGCCTTTTACACGAAGATGTTGCCAATGCGATATGTACGTCCCCTTATCTCTCATCCTCCAAATCAATAAAGCAAAGACGACAATGAGCATAATCCGATATAGAAAAAGACTAAAGAAACCGACACTAATAGAAAAGAAAGCGTTATTGAGAAAGGTGAATGCAATCAAAAGGTAGATAGCTGACATGAATATTTGCTCACCATTCAAATATAGCTTCATCAATACTGCAACTGCCACAAGAACTACAAGCAATACCGGAATTGCCATCATCTTTTTTACCCCAACAGGCTGCGTGAATGCCATTTGCACAAGCCAAATTCCTGCAGCAAATAAAATAAATCCGAGCATGATTTGCCATGCTGTTTGTTTCACACTCATACCCATTTTCCTCCTAAGCCATCCATCCGATTTGAGGGATTAAGCCTTTACTTCCTGTTCATAGTAGGAAATGGTACGTGCCAAACCTTCTTGTAAAGTTACGACAGGCTCCCATGCTAAGACTCGTTTCGTATCCTCATTCGCCAATGTACTATGAACAATATCTCCTTCACGCTGCGGCTTGTAAATCGGTTCAAGATGTGATTTCGTCACTCGCTTCATCGTTTGAAACAACTCATTGACAGTAATGGAATCACCACACGATATATTTAAACAAACGTTTGATTGGGCTGTTAAAGCTTTGACATTCGCTGCTGCTAGATCACCGACATAGATAAAATCCCTTGTTTGTTCGCCGTCTCCGAAAATGAATGGTGCCTCATGCTTTGCAAACTTATCAGAAAAAATAGAGACAACCCCACCTTCGCCAAGTGCATCTTGACGCGGGCCATATACATTGCTATATCGCAGAATACAATAATCCACATGATAGAGTGATTTTGCCATTTCTAAGTATCGCTCTACTGTGAGTTTCGATAAGCCATAGGGTGAACCAGGCTGTAGTGGATGAGCTGTATCCACTGGCAGATAAACTGGGTCTCCATAGACAGCTGCCGAAGAGGCGAATATTACCTTCTTGACACCAATCTCTGAAGCAGCTTTGATCACATGCAGAGATCCTTTAATATTCACTTCCTGATCATATATATAATCTTTGACCGACATTGCTACACTTACCTGTGCAGCAAGATGAATGATGTAGTCTGGTGCGATTTGTTTGATGATTTCACCCACTTCTGGTTTTGTTATATCCGCTTCAATACATTGAACAGATAAATGAGCAATATTTTCCTTACTACCTGTTGAAAAATTATCAAGTACGATGGCCTCATATCCCTTTTCTATTAATTTTTCAACAGTATGTGAACCTATAAATCCACTGCCTCCAGTAACCAATACTTTCTTCATCCAAGTTTCCTCCTAAATCAAGCTTCTAATAACATCTTAACATCCTGTACATGAGGACGACCGATTGAATGATAAATAAAGCCGTTTTTTCTCATTTGATCTGGTTCAAATACATTGCGTCCATCGATAATGACTGGACGTTGAAGAAGACTTCTGACTTTCTCCATATCCATTTTTAATACTTCTTCCCATTCAGTCAAAATTAAACAGGCATCTGAATTCTCTATTGTTTGATATAGATTGTTGCTAAATATTATCTCGTTCCCAAGGATCTCCTTCGCTTCTAAGTGAGCAATTGGATCGTACGCTTTTACGTAAGCTCCCAAATCTTGTAGCATAGGAATAATATCAAGGGCTGGAGAGGATCTCAAATCATTTGTATTAGGTTTAAATGCCAACCCTAATACCGAAATGGTTTTTCCTTTTATTTCACCATAGACATCCATCAATTTTTTTACAAGATACGCTCGTTGATGTGTATTTGTTTCTACAACAGATTCAATTAGTTTAAAACGATAGCCTACTGTTTCAGCTATTTTTAATAGTGCCTTGGTATCTTTCGGGAAACAGGAACCCCCAAATCCGACTCCAGCTTTTAAAAATTTCTGCCCAATCCGGCTATCTAGGCCAACACCTTCTGATACTTTCTCAACATCTGCACCCACTCGATCACATATGTTGGCAATATCATTGATAAAGGAAATTTTGGTTGCAAGCATCGCATTTGCAGCGTATTTAATCATCTCTGCACTTTCTATATTGGTTTCCACCACTGCTGTTTGAAATGGTTCATGTAACTCCTTAATGATTTCCAATGCATGAGAACTTGTAGACCCTATGACAACTCGCTCCATATTCATCGTATCTTTAATAGCAGAGCCTTCTCGAAGGAATTCTGGATTTGACACAACGTCAAAGGGGTATTTGCTTCGTGAAGCTTTCTCTACAATGGCTTTAACAAGTCGACCCGTGCCCACTGGCACCGTACTTTTATTAACAATGACTTTGTATCCATTCAAGGATTCACCAACAGTTTGAGCAACTGCTTTCACGTAAGTTAAATCCGCTTCCCCCTTCGGTGTCATTGGTGTGCCTACAGCAATATAAATAATCGTTGATTCTCGAATCGCAGCAAGAATATTGGTTGTAAAACACAGTCTTCCTTCTTCTGTATTCTTTTCAATCAATTCCTTTAAACCAGGTTCATAAATTGGAACGATACCACTTTTTAAGCTGTTGATTTTTGATTCATCGATGTCACAGCAGATGACGCGATTTCCGATATCAGCAAAACAAGTACCCGATACTAACCCGACATACCCTGTTCCAATCACAGCAATTTTCTTCATCATTCTTCATCCTCTCAGTAAAAGCATTTGACCGTTCCAAACTGTATATCTATCATCCTTTGCACATTTCATCCTGTTTAAACGATGGATGTTGATTGATTCAGCATCTTTTCATATTGCCGAATCAGATGCTCAGCATTATGTGTTGATGAATATTCTCTATGGACGATTCGGTGAAGATCGTCCTTCACTTGTTCATTCCATTTATTTTCATAAAGGTAGGTATGAATGGACTCTTTTAGCTGACTCGTTGAACGCGGTTCAATGAGCAGGTGTTGATAGGTCGAAAATAATGACGGTAGACCACCTACTCGTGTCGCAATGACAGGTACCTTTAACGAAAGCGCCTCAAGGACGACGGTCGGCATTCCTTCACTATAGGAAGGAAGTGCAAATAGATCGGCTGCCATTAAGTAGTCTTTCACCTGATCATTTGGCACCTGCCCTGGGAGTATAATTGATTCCCCAGCTCGTTCAGTCAGCTCCTTTGCAAGTGGTCCTATTCCGACACATACCGCTTTCACACCATCCATCCCACTGACAACATCAGCTAATTCAAGCAAGCCTTTCTCTTTGACTAATCGCCCGACAAAGACAACAAGCTTGTCGTGAAGCGGTAAACCTAACTGCTTTCTGATGTCTTCTTTATTTCCATGCGTTTCAGAAAATGACTTGAGCGGAATACCGAGCGGGAGAAATTTTGCTCCCACCTTTGTCATGTCATTGGTCTTTTTTGCCAGCTCCTCACTCACTGTCAAAACAGCAGCTGCCTGTTTCACCGCTGTCTCAAAGGCTGCAAGCGCCCCTTTGCTATAGCGGGGATACACGTTGACATCACTGCCGTGCAAGGTCAGAAGATAACGGATATGAGCTTCTTTTTGTATCACGGCAGCTGCGCCACCTGACGGCATGGCAAAGTGCGCATGGATGAAATCTGGTGACAGCTGATGACGCTGCATTGTGCGCAGAACAGCAACTGCTATTCGTTTACTCGGCTGTGCCCATTTCAGCTGTCCCGGTAATGCTGTATAGGGAGGTCTGTAAACCGTCACACCACACCGTATTTCCTGTTCTGGCAAATCTCTTTTCTGCCGATAGGATGCCTTGAACATCCGTAAGATAGGCGGATTCACTGGATTGGGACAAATGACTGTCACTTCTATTCCTTGCTTGAGAAGTTCCTGCACTTGCGTTTCATGAAAGACGCCCTCACTCGGATGTTTTTCACTAGGATATACACTTGTCAGCCATAGAACCTTCATGACGAACGACCTCTTCTCAATAATTTTCCTACAACCTGTGGATACATTTTGACGAGCAGCAGGCCATACAAAGCAGCACTTAAACAAATAGTCAGGAGTAATTGAAGCGAAACATCTGCTGACGTCAGCTTCATTCCTTGATGTAAAACCACAGCACAGGCGGACATCACCAAAGTCATGACAGCAGGCTTTAGAAGTGATTTTAGATACACCTTCATATCAAGCTGAATCACGTAAGCCATGAGCCATCTGCCGACAATGAAATTCAGTAGGCTGACACCTGAGTAAATCCAAGCCACAGTCAACAGACTGCCTGTACTGACTCCTGCATACAACGCGCATCCATAGATGATGAGCATGACTGTATCCCAATAAAAAGCTAAATCCACTCTTCCTTTTGCAAGTAGTATTGAACCATTTGGGTTCATTAGCACACGCAGAAGACCGACGATGCACAAAATATTGAGAACAGGAACTGCTACTAACCATTTCTCTCCAAACACAACTTCTATAAAGCTATCTGATACAACAGCGAGGCCGATTAATAAAGGAAAACTAATCAGTGCGAGCAGATTTGTCATACTTAGAAAGCCCTCGCGCAGCATCGAGTGATCACGCTGACTCTTTGCAAAAACAGGGAAAGCCACTCTCGTTACAATTGGATTGATTTTCAGCACGGGGATCGTCACAATTTGATAGGCCAAGCTGTAAATGCCTAACGCCTCCGCTCCAAGAAACCGGCCGACTAAAATCATATCAATATTAGATCCTGCTCGATTAACTAGCCTAGATGCTAGCTGAAAAGCACCGAATGAGAAAAATTCTTTCACTTCCCCTAATGCGAAAACTGGTGCTGGTCGCCACTTCTTCCAATAAGCCGCTGCATACAATAGACCTTTTCCTGATTGCAGCAGCACTTGAGATATGACATAGGCAACAACTGGATTGATGAAAAAGGCAAGGAGGAGTAACACGAGAAGCGATATGATGGTCGCAATCGTTTCAATGGTACTTAATGTTTTAAAAGCTAAGTCTTTTTGCATCATATATTGGTATTGCTGACCAATTGGAGCAATCAGAAACATAATCGATAATAGCTGGAGCAGATTTTCCAGCTCAGGCCGGGCATAAAAGGCAGCAATCATTGGGCTTACAAGGATAAGTAAACAAAACAAGACAATACCTGTGAGTAAGTTAATCCAATATAATGTAGATAATTGACGTTCTGTCGTTTGTTCCTTTTGAATGATCGCTGCACCGATGCCTAGATCAAGTAAAATCTGCGTAAATATTGTGACAGTTGTGATCATGCCAACGAGACCAAACTCTTTAAGGGACATCACGTTCCCTAAAAAGGCGAACTGTGCAATTTGGATGATGGTAATGATCAATGCGGACAAACTTGTCCATTTTGCCCCGCCTAGCATTCGATTTTTCATACTTGCCATTCCTCTTCCCTACTTTGCTTATCTGGCTCCGTCACCAGTCATGATGACTTTTAACGTTTTTACCATAATCTTCGTGTCAAGAGAAAATGTAAAGTTTTGAATATACTGTAAATCGTGTGATAATTTTTCACTTGGACTAATTTCATATCCTCCATTTACTTGAGCAAGACCTGTTAGTCCCGGCTTCACCGCCAGCCTTTTTGTAAAGCCCGGAATCGTCCGATGAAACTCAGCGGTAAACATCGGTCTTTCCGGCCGTGGACCTACGATACTCATTTCTCCTTTTAACACGTTAATAAATTGTGGCAGTTCATCAATTCTTGTTTTTCGGATGAATGCCCCCACTTTGGTGACACGTGGGTCATTTTTTTGCGCCCATTTCGCTCCTCCGCTTTCTGCGTCGGTTCTCATCGATCTGAGCTTCCATAATTTAAAGTAAACACCGTCTTTCCCGACCCTTTCCTGCATATAAAAGGCTGGCCCTGGTGTTTCTAACTTAATCAAGAGGGCAAACAGCAAAATGATTGGCGTACTTAACATCAATCCGATGAACGAGAACAATAAGTCTATGAAACGTTTTGCAAATAAATAACGAACCATATGTTCTGTTAAGGCAAAAGAATGGTTTCGTCTCACTTCAAATTCTCTGTAAAGATTCATCGCCTTCTCTGCGCTCACTGACCTGCACCTCACCCTTCAAATAGTTGTTGTGTAAAGAGATGTTCTATGAAAGTCAGTTTAGCAGAGAAACATTAAGCAGATGTAAATGGGATGTTAATTCTTGTAAAAGTGTGTTAAGAATAAGCACTTATATCAAGTTATGCCCTTTTCAACGTAAAAAAGACCCGCTTTATGGTATGATCCCCTCTAAGTAGACAGTGTAAAAAGCCAAATTTTCATAATCGGCTGTTACACTATACTTGGAGGGGATTTTTTATGGCACATACAGGACAACATTTTCAATACTATACGAAAGAATTTAAGATGAAAGCTGTCAAAATGTACGAAGAATAGAAGCTATCACTCATTATCTGAAGCATCAGGTCTCAGAAGTTCAACTCAGCAAAAAAATTGGGACAGGAAATATCGTGAGGGACAATCTTTTGAAGATCAACGAGGAAAAATACAAAGTCAGAAAATCCTTTTAGTGGATGTCCTAAGTCTATCTTTAAAAGTGTGGAAGAAGAAAGAGATTATTTAAAGGCACAGGTAAGCGTTATCCAAATCTTCACGGGGAGGACGGATTTTGAAGACTGCACGGTTTGAAGTTGTTCACGAATTAAAGACCCTTTATCTGTTGACATGGCTGGTGTATCCATGGCGTAAGAATCAAGGGTTTGAATCGAATTATTTTTCTCTCATCTCAAAACACTTCACAAGAGCATAGAAGATTACATTCAATTCTATAATCACGATCCATTCCAGAAAAAATTAAACCAGTGTGCTCCGATAGAATACCGTCACACACTGGCTACTTAGGCTTTTTATATGTGTCTACTTGACAGGGATTAGACCATTCTGCGGGTCTTTTCTTTATTTTGCCTTTACAGATTCAATTGTTTTAAGTCGTAGTGTTCCGTTTGCATCTTTTGTATAAGTCACTTTCACTTTTGATTCTTCTTTTAGGCTGTTCACTTGTTTTGAAAATGAATTTCCGAATGAAATGGCTACTTCTTTCCCATCAATATTGACAGCAATTGTGTGTCCATCAGCCAAACCGACAAAAGTGCCTTCTTTTGTGATTTCTTTACTTGAGCTTTCTTTTGAATCTTCATTGGATTGCCCTGCTTGATCCTCTGTTTGAGCAGTTGTTTCTTTGCTTTGATCGTCTGCTTTTTCATTTGTAGACTTATCTTCAACTGTTTCATCTGATACATTTTCTTTGTCAGTAGTTTCTTTTTTGCTGTTATCCGTATTGTCGCTTGATTGATTAGTTGTGCCGCACGCTGTAAGCATGACACCTAGAAGAAAGACTAGAAACGGCATCGTGATTATTTTTTTCAATATCGTCACCTCTTCATAATTTGTCGATTTGCTGTTATCGAAAACACGTTAAAAATCTACTCTCTATGTTTCAATTATAACAAAAATAACCTGAAATGAATGTATATTGAACTTGACACATAAACAGTCTTTTCATTTTGAATCAAAGTAAGTCGAAACACCAGATGCAATCCAGAGGTAAGCTGATCTTTCGCAGCAGAAGATTTATATATTTTGCATCAAATGGGCTTGTGTTAAAGCTAGGCTCCAGCAATATGCTTGGTCTGCACGCTTAGGGAGAGCACGAATAATAAAGACATTTGATATCTTATGAAGGCAACATCCTTAGTATGACCACTTCATGTACTATTGATAAAAAAAGGCTGCGGAGAGACGTTCTCGAGCAGCCTAAGAGGAGTATCTTAACCACCCCTCATATTTTTTCTTATCTAAAATAACCTGAAACGCCGCTTGAAATACCAGCCGCTAATTTATCTTTATAAGTAGCAGATTTCAAAATATTTGAATCGACTGGACTGGAAACAAAACCAGTTTCAAGCAAGACACTTGGCATCTTTGAATACTTAATGACATAGAATCCAGCTGTTTTCACACCGCGGTCTCTTGTGCCTAATGCACTGACCATTTTAGGCTGGATGTTTTGCGCAAGCTTTAAGCTGTTTGCAGATTCATATGTTGCGTCATAATACGTTTCTGTTCCATTTGCGCTGCTGTTATCATGTGCGTTCGCATGGACACTAATAAAGATATCTGCTTTCGCAGAAGCACCTTTACTTACTCGTGTTTCAAGACTGTCAAATGTATCAGATGTACGTGACATGACTGGTAGTGCCCCAGCACTAGTCAATTTTGTATTTAGACGCTTAGCGACATCAAGGGTCACGTTTTTCTCAAGAAGACCGTATCCAATAGCACCAGAGTCTTGACCTCCATGACCAGGGTCAATAAAAACTGTTTTTCCAACGACTGGATTTTTCAATTGGGAAGTCACAGTATTCGTCACAGTAGATGTACCACCTAGAACACTAAATGAAGCGATCTTCTTTGAACCAATGATTTTTCTCGTTGCATTCGGTAATGTTTTTTCATTCGTGAAAATAAAGGCTTTACCCTGCTTGGCAGCAATACTAGCTCCTGAAGCGGCATCAGCGTATGCAAAACCATTACTAATATACGTATTACTTGTACTCATATTGTATTTCGTCACAATATTTGCAGCCACTTCATAACGATTTGCCCCACCAATTCTTTCAGGTGAAGGTAGTTTAGAATATGCTGATTTATTTACACTAGACTCTCCACCAACCACAATGGTCTTTTTAACTCCTCTGCTTTTAATCACCGCTGAGGTTTCCGAACGTAAATCTTTATCGTTTGTTAATAAGATTGGATAGCCTTGTTTTGCAGCATAAGGTGCAATGGCAACTGCATCTGCATAAGCAAAGCCATTTGCTACAACAGCCGTACTAGAGCTTTTCATTTGCTTTGCAATATTTGCTGCTAAATCATATCGATTATTACCACTAATACGATTTACTGAAATACCCATCGCCTTTAGCTGAGTTGTCACTTTGCTAGAGACACTCTTTGTTCCACCGAGAATAATCACATTCTTTGTCTTTAGATCTTGAAGACCTTTTTTTGTATCTGCAGATAAACTGCTACTGTTTGTAAAAAGAACAGGTGCATTTTTTTGATACGCATAAGGAACCGCACTTAAAGCGTCCGCATATGCTTCTTTACCTACAAGAACAACCGTACTCGATGTTGTCCAGCCTTTTTTCGCCGCATTCACCGCAACAACATAACGGTTTTTTCCATCAATTCTTGTGACTGAATTGTCAGCAAGTGCAGATGGAAGAAACAAAAACATTGTTACTACACTCAAAAATACAACTTTTATAATAGAGCGCACAGTTTATAACCTCCTTTGATGTTTTAATTCGTTGTTAACTTTGCACCCGGATAATAGAATGACAAAATACTTGAATATGAGGTTCCTGATTCAGCTCTCTCTTTCGCTCCATATTGACTCATTCCAACTCCATGACCATATCCTTTTCCTGAGATGGTAAAATCATTGGTGTTATTCTTCACTGAAGCATACGTGCTTTTTAAATTAGTCGCACCAAGTATTGATCTAAATTCAGTCATTTTAAAACTAAGTTTCGCTGATTTATTCATACTATAAGAACCCGTTTTATTTTTTAAGTGATAACTGATTTCCATAGAGGCTGTTTTTGCTCTCTGCCCTTTTGTTTTACCTGAAAAGGAGATGCTTGAAATTGTAGCTATCTTGATGTCTGAAGCCGAAGTTTCTTTATTTTTTAGAATCCAGCTCTTCAATCCTGTCAACTGACTCGCATTTGTTTCTGTTGTCTTACTCCACCAAGATGCTGGTTCTGCTGTGCTAAGCGATCTACTCAATTGTGTTTTTGATAGTTTAAGTGTCCAAGCATTCACTGGATCTTTTGTATCTGTTTTTGCTACTAAATAAGGAGATGCACTTGACCACACTTCGTCACTCGCCTCAGTGTAGCCTCCATTACTAGAATAGTAGGTAGCAGAAATCAGTTTATTATTATATTTTAGTACCTTACCTTTTGTAGCATCTACAGCTTTCGTAGAGTTTGTATACCAGTTGTATCCACCATATACTTGGAATGCTGTTGTATCTGGCACAACCTTCCCAATACTGTTCACAGAATATGTACGTGCTGCAACAGCCTGCGCTTTTAATGCCTCAACATGCCAGCTTGCTGGCATTTCATTCGGTACAACCCCTTTAAGATAATCTTCAAAAGGGATATTTTCATTTGTTGGGCGAATATAGCCTGATTCTACAGCAAAGTTCATTTCCCCCAAATATGCTTTCCCAGCAACTCGAATGACATTACTGGTTGAATAATTCTCTGGAACAATTCTTACTGAGGATCCAAACGTCTTAATGCCCTGGATAGAAATTTTTCCGTTGGAAACATTCAATTGATAATCCTTATTATTCTTCAAATAAAATTCATTTGATAATTTTTTTTGTAAACTTGTTGAAATGGATTTTGTTCCGCCAGACAATTGAAACGAGTTCGTCCCCTGTTTTTGCACAACTGATGTAACAGGTGATGTTAGACTATTTTCTTTTACAAGGACCATAGGACTGTTATTTTTGGCTGCTAAAAGCGAAAATGTAATAGCATCTGTAAAGATAGAACCATTTGCTAGGTATAGCTTATTAGCATCCATGTTTAACTCATTTACAATATTTGCTGAGACCTCATATCTATTAGCTCCACCGATTCTTTTAACTGTGGACGTTTTTTTGATTTGAGATTCAACTTTTTTGCTAACACTCTTTTCTCCACCAACAATGGTGACTTTACTTGGAAGCTTATAAGTTGGTAAGCTATCTTTCTTCGTTAACAGAATAGGATAGCCGTTTCTTGCAGCGTATGGTGTTATTGAAGCACTGTCAGTAAAAATGCTTCCTGTCGCCACTATAGCTTGACTATAGTTCCCCATCTCTTTTGCTATATTTTGTGAAACGTCATAACGTGATTTACCACTGATCCTGTTGATCTTCCCATATTTCTTCAGTGTTTTCTCTGTTGCTGAAGAAACACTTGTTGTTCCACCGATAATCAGGATATTGTCAGGATTCATCTTTTTAATTTGCTCTTCAGTTGTTTTTGTTAATGTTTCAGCATTCGTATATAAAATAGGTGCATTCAACTTATAAGCTAAAGGTGTAGCGGAAATTGCATCTGCAAACGCATCACGATTTACAATGACAATTGTAGATGGATTTTTCCAACCTGCTGAAGCAATATTATTGGCTACCTCATAACGGTTCTTACCATCATATCGAGCCATTGAAGATACATTTGTACCAGTCACTTTGTATAAGCCGGATGATGATATGTTAAAGCTCGTTTTATTTCCAACATAGTTTGATAATTTCACAGAAATTGTTGAGCTTGTCGCTGAAGCATCTTTTGGGATGAATACAAGTAAAAGTAAGATGAACATTGTGAAAGTTAGACTGATTTTTTTCAATTTAATGATCCCACCATCTCTCTATTGAACTTTTTTCATTTCTTGAATTTCCTTTTGACCACTGTCATTTAGAATGTAAAAAATGTCTACATTATCTCCTGGTTGAAATTTATTCAATACTTCATTGAAGTTTTCAGTAAATTCAAAACTCAAAGTAACATTTGACTTTTTCACTTCAATTGTATGAGAGTCTGCCATTCCTACATAATTGGCTGTTTCCTTTAACGTTTGAGAAGTTGAACTGCTTGTCTTCTTTTCTTCTAAGGACTGCTCAGCCGTTCCACATGCTGTGAGCACGATACCCAGTAGTAGTATTAAGAACGGTAAAACGATGATTTTCTTCATTTTTTTCACCTCATGTTTTTGTATCGTCTTATAACTTAATATTTTAAGGTAAATTTAAGGTTTTTTGAAACCTTTTTTTTGTTCCAACGTCTATATCTAGGTTGAGGGTAAAAAAATAACTTGTTTATCAAGATTCGTAAACCTATAATCATGGAAGAATCATAGAAAAGGTGAGGGACATTATGAGAGCTGAGAGAAAAAGAAAAAAGAAAAAGGTTCTTTGGATTGTTTTATCAATTATTGGCTTATTCGTATTAGCAACTGGCGGATATGCATATCATCTTTGGAACACAGCAGCATCAACCGTCGCAGGCATTCAGGAGAATTTAAAGAAGTCGGATAAACGTGACAAAGATGTCGATTTAAGCAAAAAAGACCCGATCTCAATTTTAGTGATGGGTGTCGATGAAAGAAAGAATGACCGTGGCCGTGCAGATACATTAATATATATGACAGTCAACCCGAAAAATAAAACAACAGAAATGGTCAGTATCCCGCGTGATACCTATACAAAGATTGTCGGGAAAGGCACAATGGATAAAATCAATCACTCCTATGCTTTTGGCGGTACACAAATGGCAGCAGATACAGTAGAAGAATTGCTTGATGTACCTGTGGATTACTTTGTTAAAGTAAACATGGAAAGCTTTAAAGATATTGTCGATACGCTTGGCGGCATTACCGTAAATAGCACGTTTGCTTTCAACTATGACGGCCATTCATTTGGTACAGGTGAAATTAACCTTAACGGGGATCAAGCACTTGCCTATACAAGAATGAGAAAGCAAGATCCAAAAGGGGATTTTGGCCGCCAGCAAAGACAGCGCCAAGTCATTGAAGGCATCATTGCGAAGGGTGCCAACATTTCGTCTATTACAAAATTCGGCGATATGTTCAAAGTCGTTGAAAACAACATGAAAACAAACATGTCCTTTGACGATATGTGGACCATGATGAATGATTATCGCGATGCAAGAAAGCGTGTCAAACAGCATGAATTAAAAGGAACGGGCACACGAATCAGTAACATTTATTATTATCAGCTTGATGATAGCAGTTTAGCGAAAGTAAAGAAGGAATTGAAGGATAGTTTGGAGCAGTAAAAAAGAAGACTACATTATTGTAGGCTTCTCAAACCGTAGACAGAGGGCTAAGATGTTGTTTTAGCCCTTTGTCTTCTTTTTTATGATGTAAATGGGACTGGCTTTTCTTCACTGAATCCAAAACAATGAAGGAGCTCTTGGACGATTCGTTTCGACGCTTGTCCATCACCATATGGATTAGAAGACTTCGACATTTTGTCGTACTCTTGCTGGTTTTCTAGCAGCTCTCTTGCCATTTGGTAAATAGTGTCTTCATCTGTCCCTGCGAGCTTGAGCGTACCAGCTTTCACGCCTTCTGGACGTTCTGTTGTATCACGCAGTACAAGAACTGGTTTCCCTAAAGATGGCGCCTCCTCTTGAACACCTCCTGAATCCGTTAAAATAAAGTGTGAGGCAGCAGCAAAGTTATGGAAATCAACCACTTCAAGCGGCTCAATTAAGTGCACACGATCAAGATCACTGAATTCCGTCTGTGCCGCATCACGAACGGCAGGATTTAAGTGAACAGGATATACGACCTGAACATCTTCAAACTCTTCTACAACTCGTCTAATCGCTCTAAACATGTTTTTCATTGGTTCGCCAAGATTCTCCCTGCGGTGAGCTGTTAACAAGATCATTTTATCTGTGCCGATTTTCTCTAGAATTGGATGCTGATACTGGTCTGTGACAGTTGTTTGCAGAGCATCAATAGCGGTATTTCCTGTCACAAAAATAGTTTCTTCTTTTTTATTTTCTATTAAAAGATTCTGCTTCGCTTCATGTGTAGGCGCAAAATGAATATCAGCAATGTTTCCAGTCATTTGGCGGTTCAATTCCTCTGGGAATGGTGAATACTTATTGTGTGTTCTTAAGCCTGCCTCGACATGACCAACTGAAATTTGGTGATAAAAAGCAGCCAAACTTCCCGCAAAGGTTGTCGTTGTGTCTCCATGAACAAGCACAATATCAGGCTTCTCCTCTTTGAATAATTGATCTAATTTCAACAGTGCATTTGATGTGATTTCAGATAATGTTTGACGTTCTTTCATAATATTTAAATCGTGATCGGGCTTGATAACAAAGGCTTTCAGCACTTGATCAAGCATTTCTCTATGCTGAGCTGTTACAGTTACAACTGAATTTATTTGTGGGTGTTTATTAAGTTCAAGAACAAGTGGAGCCATTTTGATCGCTTCAGGTCTCGTACCGAAAATAGTCATTACATTTAGTTTTTTCACTTGTTTATGCCTCTTTCCTTCTCAATTATCGTATGTTGTTCATTATACAAAAGAATAGAATCGAATCCTAATCATTCTATTCGGTAATCTTTACATCGCCTTTACTCTTTTCAACATGAATATTTACACAAGTTCTTTACAAATAGGTTTTAAATCAGCTCATGCATTTTTCGTAAACCATTTGTCATTTCTATCATTTGTAAGTTACACTTTATGAAAGATGAAAAATGAAATCAAATCATTTTTTCTATATGTAAGGAAGGTGCAAAATTCATTGAAAAAAGTACGTAAAGCCATTATACCTGCTGCAGGTCTTGGGACACGTTTCCTCCCTGCAACAAAGGCCATGCCTAAAGAAATGCTACCAATCGTTGATAAACCAACCATTCAATATATCATTGAAGAAGCTGTTGAATCAGGAATTGAAGACATTATTATTGTGACTGGAAAAGGGAAAAGAGCCATCGAGGACCATTTTGATTTTGCGCCAGAACTAGAGCGCAACCTAGAGGAAAAAGGAAAGAGCGAGCTTTTAGAAAAGGTGAGAAAGTCCTCTAATATTGCTGACATTCATTACATACGTCAAAAGGAACCTAAAGGACTTGGACACGCCGTTTGGTGCGCCCGTAACTTTATCGGCGATGAACCTTTTGCTGTTTTACTAGGCGACGACATTGTTCAAGCCGAAACACCTGGCCTTCGCCAGCTAATGGATGAATATGAAAAAACACTTTCATCTGTGATCGGCGTTCAGCAGGTAGCAGACAGCGATACGCATCGCTACGGGATCATTGACCCTCTTACCCAAGAAGGACGCCGCTACCAAGTAAAAAACTTTGTTGAAAAGCCGCCGCAAGGAACAGCACCATCAAATTTAGCCATATTAGGGCGCTACATTTTCACGCCAGAGATCTTTATGTACCTTGATCAACAAGAGATTGGTGCAGGCGGAGAAATTCAACTGACAGATGCCATTCAAAAGCTAAATGACATTCAGCGCGTATTTGCCTATGATTTTGAAGGAAAACGATATGATGTCGGCGAAAAGCAAGGTTTCATCGAAACGACGCTAGAGTTTGCCCTTCAGGATGAAGAGTTGAAAAGGAAACTGATTCCATTTATGAAACAGCTTCTTGAAAAAGAAGAAGTCAAATGAAAAAAGCTACCGACATTGGTCTTACCCCTGTCAAGTAGACACATATAAAAAGCCTAAGTAGCCAGTGTGTGACGGTATTCTACCGGAGCACACTGGTTTAATGTTTTCTGGAATCGATCGTGATTATAGAATTGAATGTAATCTTCTATGCTCTTGTGAAGTGTTTTGAGATGAGAGAAAAATAATTCGATTCAAACCCTTTGATTCTTACGCCATGGATACACCAGCCATGTCAACGAATAAAGGCTCTTTAATTCATGAACAGCTTCAAACCGTGCAGTCTTCAAAATCCGTCCTCCCCGTGAAGATTTGGATAACGCTTACCTGTGCCTTTAAATAATCTCTTTCTTCTTCCACACTTTTAAAGATAGACTTAGGATTATAATGTTACAGCCGATTATGAAAATTGAGCTTTTTACACTTTCTACTTAGAGGGGATCATATCAGATAATATCACATCGTGCAGCTTTTCATTTTATTTGATTGCTGAAATGGTCAGTGTATGCTGTTCATTATCAATGACGAACAGTTTGTTTTCGCCCTTTACTGCGAATTTCGTTTGTTTCTCATTCATCCAGACATTCTGTTCTGTTAGCCCCAGTGCTGAAGGAGAAATTGGCATGATCTCACGGAACACAATCGCATTCGCCTGCTCATTTTGAATCACATAATCGGTTTTCTCAGTTGTCAGTCGCTCAATGGTTTCACCTTGTTCACTTTTGACCGAGCTCAGCGTTTGCATTCTTTGTTTAAGCACAGATTCCTCTTTCCCAAGAAAAGAAAGCAAGTACTCGTACGAACCTGCTGATGCGGGTGATAAGTAGGAATTGAACTGTTCTGGTCCAATGGATAATGGCTTCAATTTATCTGCGTTTTGAAGCGCACCAGGTTTCACAAAATACGTCTCTGTCGCTGTTTTGATTTGAACGGTTTGTTTATTTTCAGCCACAGCCTGTACCGCTTGTCCAAAAGGTAGAGAGACATCTGCCTTTTTCTCCATGGCTTGATCTTTATAAACCGTCATTGGATCTGCCGTGACAACAGCCTGCTGATCAACCTTTTTCATATCAGACGCACCCTTCTTCTCAGGGCTCGTTGACTGAGGCGCCTCTGTTTTATCTGATGAAATGACACCAAATGTCGCCAGCGTACGAAGCGGACGATCCGAAAACATAGAAAGGGCAAGCAAGATGGTCAAGACCGCTAAAATTGTCACTTGAAACGCTGGTCCCAAAAATGAACGTCGTTTCCGGTTCTCATTATAACGAGAGAACTTTTCAGTCTTTTGTACACCTTTTCGACCTTCCTTGTGTTCCAATTGATATTCTTTTTTCTCTTTTTTGGACAGCTTGTTAAACCAATCAACAAACTCTTTGTATTCTTTCACGACCTTTTTTGTATCATCAAACATCCGAAGCTCGCCATAATGCATCCAAGCGACCCGGTCACAGATTTTTTGAATTTGGCTAATGGAGTGACTGACAAAAAAGATCGTTTTTCCTTGTTCTTTAAATTCTGTGATACGATCCACACATTTTTGATAGAAGGTTTGGTCACCAACAGACAACGCTTCATCAATAATGAGGATATCTGGATCAATATGTGCTGAAATGGCAAATCCTAGACGGGACTTCATCCCGCTTGAATAGCTCTTTACAGGCTGATCGATAAAGTCGCCAATATCTGCAAACTCGACGATTTTTTCATAAAGATCGTCTATCTCCTTGTTCGTCAGCCCCATCATTAAGCACTTTAATCGAATGTTGTCTTTACCGCTTAATTGATTGTTCAGACCTGCCGCAATGGCAATTAACGAAGGCTGGCCGTCCATCTCAATTTCACCACTTGTCGGGGGAATAATTTTCGCTAGAAGGTTCGACATGGTTGATTTTCCAGACCCGTTGATCCCAACAACACCAATCGTCTCACCTTCATATACATCAAAGGACACATCACGAACAGCAAAGAAACCTTTATTATTTTTATTAGGAAAAAACAGTCCCTTGATTTTATCTGACTGCTTTTTATATAGAAAGTACTGCTTGGATACGTTTCGAAACGAAACCTTTAGTTTCATCGTATAATCTCCTTACTTTTTAAAGAAAATCGACAAATTTATCCCTAAATTTCATATGAAGCAATGAACCGACTGTTAAGAGAAGAAGGGTAATCATCCAAAAATAAAGCGTATATTTCACATCATGAAAGAACCAATCTCCCTTTAACAGGCTATTTCTGAAACCATCAATAATGTAGAAAAGAGGATTCAGTCTTAAAATATCTCCAATCCACGCCTTGTCTCCAGTAAGCTTCTCTGAGATATTCCAAAAAATCGGTAGCAAAAAGAAAAGTAAGCGTGTCACTGATTGTAAAAGAAATTGATAGTCTCTCACGAGTACGCTAATGGTTGAATTAAACAAACTAAACGAAAACATAAACGCGATCATACAAATAAGATAGTATATATATTGTAGCCAATGCGCATCGGGATAAATGCCATAGGAAATCAGCACAATCAGATAGACACCCATCATGACAAAATAGCTGAACAAGTTGGACATAATCACCACAGATGGCAGCGCACTAATCGGAAAATTCATTTTCGATACCATATTAATGCGTTTAAACACACTGTTTGATCCATCAAGAATCGTTGGACTAATGAAGAACCATGGTATTAATCCTGCAAGCATCCAGATGATAAACGGAACCTCCATGTCTCCAATAACAATTGGCTGTCCCCCGCGAATTCCCAGACCAAAAACAAACCAGTAAGCCAGCATCTGCATTAATGGATTTAAAAACTGCCACAAAACACCCAAATAATTCATCTGATATTTTGATTTTGTTTCATAAACAGCAAGTCGCATAATCAGCGAAAATGAGCTGATTTGCTCCTTCAATATTGTCAACATTGCGTTCATTGTTATCTTCCTTAGAAAAAATTTTGAGTACCATTAAAATTAAAAGCACCGCTCATAATTGTAACAGATGTTGAGGAATATTTCACTTTATATCATGTTAAAAGGCTTACAAGCTAAGCTGCAAGCCTTTATTGTGATTTATTTAACTTTCAAACACAACTTCAACCACTTGCTTCGATGACTCACCGCTCTCTAAGTAGCAGAATTTATCATAAAACGGAGCGAATGACGCTGGTAATGTAAAGGTTGGTTGTTCTGTTTCTCGAACCCAGTCAATGACACTTGCTGTTTCTTTCACAAGCGGGCCAGGTGCTTCTTGTTCAAAGTCAAAGTAGAAGCCTCTTAGTTTGTCACGATATGTCTCAATGTCTGGTACATAGAACAGCATCGGACGTTTGAGGTTTGCATAATCAAAGAACACAGATGAGTAGTCTGTTATGAGTAGATCAGAAATCATATAAAGGTCTCTGATGTCTTCGTAATGAGAGAAGTCATAGGCAAAGCCTTCATAAGGACCCAAATCAAAGTTCTCAGCTACTAGATAGTGCATACGTAGGATAATGATATATTCTTCCCCTATAGATGCTCTTAGTTCATGCAGGTCAAGGTCTAAATCAAATTTGTACTGGCCTTTTTTGTAAAATTGGTCATCTCTCCATGTTGGTGCATATAAGATCAATTTTTTATCAAGCGGCAGATTCATTTTTTTCTTGAGTGCTCTCATCGTTTCTTCATTGTTTTGATTGTGAAGGAAATCATTTCTTGGATATCCTGATTCAATCATCGTCTTTTGGAATTGGAAGGCACGCATAAAGATCTCCGTCGAGTATGCATTAGGAGAAATGAGATAATCCCAATTCGATGCTTCTTTCGTGAAATTCTTTTTGTATTTTTTCGTGTTCGTTCCAGGCATATGCACTTCGTCCATGTCCATCGCAAGTCGTTTTAACGGTGTACCATGCCATGTCTGTAAGTATGTTGTATGATCAGGCTTTGGTACCCAAAGTGGGAGACGGCTGTTTACGACCCAATATTCCGCTCTGGCCATGGCAAAAATCCATTTGAATGACAAACGATTAATATAATAGATGCCCTTTTCTTTAAATGGTACTTCATGACCTTTTTTAACGCTCCAGATCAACGTATATTCAGGGTGATGTTCTTTCATATACTCATAAATAGCACGTGGGTTACAACTGAATTGTTTCCCATTAAAGCTTTCAAAAACAACGGTTTTCTTTTTTACTGACAATTTACTTGCTAGCTTAAAGGTCGTTTGGAAGGTTCGCGTCACAAGACGGTTACGGACTTTTTTGATTTTGCCGATTTGCTTTTTGAATTTCTTCCACTTGCTTTTGACATAGTACTTCGCACGGGTTTTGATTGTGTAATCATTAATTCGGATACCCAGTGTTTGTCGCTTTTTCTTTCGGTACACTTCATATCGAACCGGGATATCGTTCTTTTTTTGTATTTGGACAAAACCTTTTAATTTATTAAATCGATCTCCAAGCACAAGAGATGGTGTTGTTAAAGTCTCTTCGATCCCATTTGCTTCGCAAATAAATTCCAAATAAAAATCATAAACGTACCGCTCTTTTAAAGAGAAAGCCAACTCGTCTAATGAAAATGTTGATTCAAATAGATATAATTCAGGTATTGGTTGATGTCCCTCTATTTCCATATCTTTCTTTCGAATCGAAACGGGAAAACGATATTCATGGATCGGTTCTTTATTCTGCCTGATAAGTAATTGAATATTTTTAATCCTATAGGGCTTTTCTGCACTTAAAACACCTGTATATCCAGACAAAAGAAGGTCCCGATTGTCTAAAAGGCTAATATTCTTAAATCGCACAATTTTCATTTCACGTTTTACTTTAATGGACAAGTTTCCTTTGTCGGTGCAATATGGAGCAATAATCAACATACTCTGATCATTCACTATAAATGTGATTTCCGGCATAGCGACATTTACTTTTAGTCGTTTCATGTAAAAATGATGTTCTTCTAATTTAGTAGGATCTATTGTGAAATCAGCATACTTCATTTCACCTAATTCTTGTTCATTAAAATTAGTTACATATAAATTATATCTTTGACCTTGTTCATTTGGATTTTGTAGAGACGCTTCATTCAGAGTTACTTTGTATAAATTTTCACTTGAATGATAAAGAGGAAGATATTTTTCATATTGAGAATTTCTCTCTCTGATTAATAGGAAGAACTCTTTACCTTCTAATGGAGATTGTTCCTGTATACTAATTAACATCTCAATTTCTTTGTGATGTCTTTGCATACTTTCAACCTTACAATGCCGTTGAGTAGTTTCTTCAATCATTAATTAGTATTCTCCTCTTCTAAAAATATCACACTGCATTATAATTTCCATGAATAATCCCCATTTACTGTTGCATAGGATATACGATGATTAATCTTTTCAAATTCAACTTCTTCATTCAATGAGAGTCTTTTAAAGGCTTCAATATGTTCCTCATCTCGATCGTGCATCTTCATGTAAAAATCAACATACTCTGTATCATAACACTTCAATTTTTCTTTGAGTTTTGTGTCTAGTAAATTAAACTCCACCTTATTATCAGTGATCTGAGCCGCTAATAACTCAGCACTATGACGTCTATCTATGCCTACTATTTCAGCTGTATATTTATTCAAATCTATATTTTTTTGATTCCATTCAAATAACAAAATCAATCTACTTTGATCTACTATCACATCATTAATATTGCATGTGATTTTTTCAAGTGTTTTTTTTATTTTTTCCACTTTTGGCCTATTATATACTACCTCGTTAAGTGCCTTCTCCCAATGGTAGTAATAGCTATTATGTGAATACTTCTCAGCAATTGGTCGACAATTTTTAACCATTTTTAGGTATTTCTTTTTCTCCTGAAAAAGAGTAATCATTCTATCTGCCAATTCTTGTACATCATATTGTTTCACCAAAAATCCATTAACACCATTATGTACCAAATCATTAGGACCGTAATCAAAATCATATGAAACAACAGGGCAATAATTGTAAATTGATTCTATAATAGATAAAGGCAAACCTTCTGAGTGTGACGTTGAAATGGAAAATTTTGCTGTTTGAAACTCTTTATCAGGATCTGCGGTAAACCCTTTAAGTAAAACATGATTTTCTAAATTCAAGCTACAAATCTGATGTTGCAGTTTTTCTTCTTCTTCTCCAGATCCAAATATCTCTAGACGAACATCAGGTAAATGGTCTACAACTATTCTAAATGCTTTAATTGCATCTGTTAAATTCTTCTCTTGTACTAGTCTAGATATAATCACTGCCTTTTTATGGTCAACCTCTTCTCTTAATAATTCGGGATGGAATCCTTTTTTGTGTGTGTGAGGTGTAAAATAAAAACAATGCTGTTTACCCAAGAAATCTCCAAAATCTTTTTTTTGATCTTCTGTAATAAAAAACACGCAATCAATCTTTCCCAATCCAATATGCTTACATAATTCTTCAAACCTTTTTTGGAGTTTATACTTAGTGTCCGAGTAATGACGGCTATGAATAAAAGCTGCATAATAAGAAGTTGAATCTTTCTTCACCCTAAATAAATGTTCATCCTGATGACGGCTGTCTACAAGGAAGAACTTTTTTTGATCATTACGTTTTTGTATAAACTCGATCCAATACTGACGTAAGTCTGTTTTTCTATTAAAAGATTTGATGCCGTTGTTACTATACCAATTAATATTAATTGTAGGGTTATTTTTCTTAAGGGTATTAAACATTTTTTCAAGGTATATCTCGTTGTGATTTTTCACATATTCCTCATGGTAAGGGGCTTCTTTACCCGGCAGATAGTACATAATTCTACATAAAGCGCCATCCACATTATACTCTTCACGCTTAATGATATGTCCTGCTTCGTTTAGAACATCAATATATTGTATTAACGATGGAAACTCGTCATATTTTTTTGTGCGAATTTCATTTTCTATTATATTAATATCATTTATGTTCACCACTTTTTTACCTACAGCAAATTCCTCATAAACCCTCTTATTTCCACTATTTGGAATAAGGAAGTCCTCTATCATATTAAGGATAGTTGATTTTGAGGGATCAATCATTTTTTGTCGAATAATTTGATCCAATTTAAATTTAAAATTCGGGTCAAACCTATATGTCACAAATGTTGTATTGACACCTACTTCTCCAAACATTTTCATTCTCAGTAAAAGTGACTTTGTTAATCCTCCAAAGTTAAAAGGAATTAATCCACTAATAAAGTAATATTCCATATCTGGGAGCTTTACTTCTGATAAATTGGTATAGTTTACGTTAACCTTTTTCAATTTGCTTAAGAAATTAGTAATCAACTTGAAGTCTCCTTTTTTAGTCACTAACACTAACTTAAAAAAGTACTTCTTACCATGGTAAGAAGTACAATGTTAAAATATTAAAGTCCCGCAATTTCTTCCTTGATTTGTGTTGTAGAGATCCCTTCCGTTCTCTTCAAGTAAACGACTTCACAATGCTCTTTCAAGAAGTCGAATTTACCTTCCCAGTCATCTCCCATAACAAATACATCAATGTCATGCTCTTGCACGTCACGGACTTTTTGATCCCAACTGTTTTCTGGAATGACTTCATCTACATAACGAATTGTCTCTAAAATCAGCTTTCTATGCTCATAGCTATGATAAGCCTTTTTTGACTTTTGTAAGTTAAACTCGTCTGTAGAGATGGCCACCACTAAGTAATCTCCGAGCTGTTTTGCACGCTCCAGTAACTTAATGTGCCCCCAGTGTAATAAATCAAATGTACCATAAGTAATAACTTTCTTCATTGCAAACTAAACTCCTTTCTTTCATCCTTATTTATTCTTCAAGCAGTAATGTTTATCCGTTATCCTATTATCTTCGGTCGTTTTTTCGCTCTATGGAAACTCATTATATCACAATGCCTATGAAAGGTTAAGAAAATGTAAAGACACACTATTTCCATTTTAATGGATAGGATAGTAAAAGTCCGAAAACTCAATGTTTCACGCTTTTTTTCACCATATGAATTTATGAAAATGTCACGAAATTTAAAGAATTGTAAAGTTATTGTTAATCATTCATGGAGCAACTGTGATAAAATGATGAGTAGGCTAAGAATGAATTTACAATGAATGATTATAGATAACAAGTTGAAAAAGGAGGTCTAAACAATGCAAACAGAAGTGGTGTCTAACCTTTCTTATGTAAACGGCGACTTAGATGAATTTATCAGCTATATAAACCAGCATCATATTTCTCAGAAAAGAGGCGCCATGATTGCGACGGTTAATCCCGAGATTGGCTATGCAGTCATGAAGGATGACGCTTACCATCAAGTGGTTTCATCTGCAGATTATGTATTGCCGGATGGTGTAGGCGTCGTGTTGATGTCACGCATGACACAAAGTCCGCTTAAATCAAGAATTGCAGGCTTTGATGTTTTCATGTCTATGCTTGATCTTGCAAACAAGCAGTCTAAAAGAATCTTTTTATATGGTGCAAAAAAAGAAGTGCTTGAGGCTGTCAAACAGCGGATTGATACGGAATATCCAAATGTGGTCATTGCAGGCAGCTGTGACGGCTATCAAGCCGATAAACGTTTTGTGGCAAAACAAATTGCACGCTTGAAAGCAGATATGGTGTTCGTTGCTTTAGGATATCCAAACCAGGAGAACTTCATTTATGAATACCAACATTTATTCCCGCAAGCTGTTTGCATCGGTTTAGGCGGAAGCTTTGATGTATTTAGCGGAACGGTAAAGCGTGCACCACGCTGGATGATCAAGACAAATACGGAATGGCTGTACAGACTGATTGTCAATCCGTGGAGATGGAAAAGAATGCTAAATGTTCCCAAGTACGCCTTTGCCGTTCTAAAAGAAAACAAAGAAAAAAAACGTTACTATCCTGAGCAAGTAAAGGATCAAACGAAACATCTGTGAGAGACTGACAAATGATGAATATACGCTCAATGATCATCTCATGTTATGCAGCTTTCGTTTCTTTTATTGGATGGCTAATGAGCGGCGTGAAACCGTGTGAAAATCAGGTGACGCTGCTTGTTTCATTCCAGGAGAATACAACTGCTCTCATTAATACCTATCAACAACAAGTGAATATGACGATGAAGCTGACTGTCCTCTATACGAAGCATGCTTCCGCAATAGAAAAGGACGGGCCTCTCCTGTCATCTCGCTATTTTCATGAAAAAAATCCCTTTCATCTTATTCGATGTATCTATACGATGCTGAAAAGCAAAGTCGTCGTGACGGATAATTACTTTCTCATGACAAGCGTGCTAAGAAACCGTCCTTCTACCACCTGTATTCAAGTGTGGCATGCCAATGGCGCTTTGAAAAAGTTTGGTCTTGAAGATGCTTCAAATCTTAACCGGAGTCCACGTGATATCGAACGCTTCAAGCGGGTCTATTCGTCTTTCGATTATATCGTCACGGGCTCAGATCATATGCGTGAGATGTTCAAGACATCATTTGGGATCAATGATGAACGGTTTTTACCAACAGGTGTTCCACTCACGGATGTGTACTATGATCAGTGTTCGTCTTTCTTTGAGGCGAACGATGGTCCGAAAGGTAAAAAAGTCCTACTATATGCGCCGACCTATCGAGATTTTGCTATGGATGGCCTTGTTTTGCCCTTTTCAAAAGAGCAATTGCAGACAGAGCTCAGTGGCGACTACATTATACTCGTCAAGCTTCATCCTGCGGTCAAACATCTAGCGAAAACAGAAACAGATGGTGAGTGGATATTTGATGTGTCCGATCAGCCGCTCTATCCCTTACTCTGTGCTTGTGATGTCCTGATTACGGATTATTCGTCGATTGTGTTTGAATATGCGCTGCTCCAAAAGCCTGTTTTGTTCTTCACTTATGACCTAGAGATTTATCGAAAGAAACGGGGCTTAGTCGATCATTATGAAGACATGATCCCAGGGAAGGCTTGCGTGACTCAAGACATGCTCTTGAAGGAGCTTTTACATCTAAACGAATCAGAAAATCGAGATACATTAAAAACCTTTGCTGAGGAGTGGAACCAATATTCAAAGGGCCAATCAAGTGAGCAGCTCTTATCATTTATAGAACAGCAGCTCTTACACAAAAAACGTCCTGCTTCTTATTAGGAAGCCGGACGTTTTTTATTTGTTATAAACTTGGATATCATAATAGAGCGTATAGTTAGTATTCGTGCATGAACGACCAGAGTTGATCCTATCTTTTTAAGTCGTCAGGTGCGCATCAAGTATCCTGACTTTTGGGATCAGCATCGGGACGAGTGGGACATGCTATTTCAAGAAGCTGATATTCATTATGATGTAAAAGGCGACATTTTGAACTTCGGTGCAGAAGGCGCAGCAAAAAGGCGGTTACCGTGAAGGGGTGCCTCCTTTTTTACGTGCCACAATCAGAAGCTGATATAGTGTTACTTGATCAGATAAAGCTTTTGTTTGAAAGCCAAGTGACTCTCCGACTCTCGCTACTTCGTCAAAAAACAATTGGACGGTTTGATCAATCTGTACATTAATTTGTTGTTCTATCACGCGATCAAACAAATGGTCTGGAAATAGTGCACGCATCGTTTTTGGTGTGAAGAATCTCATATGCGTTCGATCTAAAATCCCTACATCTCGATACGTAAAATCCCCTGTCATTAATGGAAGGAGCACCTCCGCATGCATCATGTTAGGCAAGCAGCAAATGATGACGCCACCTGGCTTTAAAGAATTGTGCGCTTGTGCAATGATTTGCCATGGATCTGACACATGCTCTAATACATCAGAAAATATGACTGCATCAAAAAAGGCTTCCTTCTCTGACCAAGGGTACTCATCTACTTTCACTTCTTTGACTTCTTGATAATATGCTTTTGCGATCGTCGCTTTTAGTGAATCCGGCTCTACCCCGTACATGTCAACAGGCTGCCGATTGATGAGTTCAAGCCCTGTTGCGCCTGCACCGCAGCCCACATCCAGCACACTTGCGGCCTTTCGAGGCAACAGTGCTGCAAAATATGGATGAGGGGTCATGAGATTTAAATCAATGCCCCATTTATTTAAAAACCGAAGCCTGTTCTCTGCAAAAAATGTAGAGATATTCGTTTCTTGATGCGCATGGAAGGTTGCATGACCGTGATGATGGACAAATGAATCATGGACGATTTGCAACTGATATCCCTTCAGCAACGAACGTAAACAAAGATCATCATCCTCAAATGACCCATACACAAACCGCTCATCAAATAACCCGACATCCTCAATCAGCTCTCTTTTCACTAGCAGACAAAAACCAACAAGTCTGTGCACATACGTCCTCTGACCTTTTCTCGCAGCTGTATATTCCTTAGCAAAGGCAGGAAGGTCCTTCACATCTGTATACGACGGCTGGACCATTTGAGGACCACTCACATAATTGGAGACAGGTCCCACCATTCCAATACGTTCTGATGCAAATAATGCCTCTCTTAATGGAGAAAGCCAGTTTTCAGTGACCATCGTGTCATTATTTAAAAAGAGAATACTGTCTCCTGTCGCTTTTTTCACTCCTTGATTACAGCCCTTTGCAAAGCCTTGATTTACTTCGTTTTCAATAAAAATGATATCTTCTAGCTCTCGCACATATGCCTTTGTTCCGTCTGTTGAGGCATTATCTACGATGATGAGTTCATATTGGTCACATCGGGTATGCTGCTTGAGGCTGTCGATACATTTTTTGGTTAAATGCAGTTCGTTGTACGTCAGCATAACAATACTTGTTTTTCCTTTCATCTCATTTCCACCTTTCGCCCGCCTGTTCCATATGTATGTCATATCCAGCACGTTCAGAAGATGAGAGATATCCTTTCTTCATTAAACGTTTGTTTGAAAAAGGAAAACCAGCTACATACGGCAGCTGTCCTTTTTATACCGTTTCTCCTTCATCATTTACGACAGTACGGCTTCTCTTTTTTAAATCTTCTTCAATTCTTTCAAGACTTTTTCCTTTTGTTTCGTTCACTAAATATTTCACAATGAAGAAGGCCACTATGCCGATCCATTTGCTTTTTCGTCATTATAACCCCACTATAGTCTGTGTTTACTGGATATTTCTCTATGAAAAATCATTTTCCTCACTTCCTTTCTTTTCAAACATTTCAATGTTTTATGACAAATATATTTCATTTTCGTTTCATTGAAACTTTTTACGACAAGGAAACGTCAATTAAGCGTTGATAAAAGAAATGTTGCACTATATACCGTTTTAAGGTATATAAGGATACCTTTACTATAAAAATCATATGCGAGGGGCTAAAAAATATGGATCAATCACGAAACAGACACAAAGGGAAAAACCGTTTAAAACCATGGGTGAAAGTCACTCTTTTTCTATTTGGTATTCTTTTACTGGCAACCGCTTCTGTCACAGGCTATGCCTACTATAAGTTGACAACTGCTGCGAAAAAAGCACAAGTATCTCTAGAGCGAGGCGCACAATCTGTCAAACGAATCGAAGCATTCGATCCTGGAAAAGACAGCTTCTCTGTCTTGCTGCTTGGAATCGACAGCAGACCCGGTGAAACCGTTGAACAGGCACGAAGCGATGCAAATGTCTTGGTGACGGTGAATCGCACAAATAAAACCATTAAATTTTTAAGCATTCCAAGGGACTCATATGTGGATATTCCAGATCATGGTTATGACAAAATTGCACACGCACACGCATTTGGCGCGGCAGATTTAACGGTGAGTACAGTTGAGAATTTACTAGATATTCCTGTAGATTTTGTCATTGAAAGTAATTTCAAAGCATTTAAGGAGGTCGTGAATGAATTAAACGGTGTGTCTATTAACATTAAGGATGAATATCTTGTCAAACAGATTGAAAAAGATACAAAAGGTAAAATTGTGCTTCAAACAGGAACTCATACGCTAGATGGTGATCAAGCTCTCGCATATGTGAGAACGCGAAAAGCAGATAATGACTTAATGCGGGGACAGCGTCAAATGGAAGTATTAGAAGCCATTTTTGATAAATCAAAGTCATTAACGTCCATTCCGTCATATGACAATATCATTGACACGCTCGGTGATAATGTCTCAACCAACCTTTCAATGAAAGAATTAATCGGGCTCATACCGCTTCTGACTACATTGAAATCTGCTGATACCATTCAGCTAAAAGGATCTGACTATCAGCCAAACGACGTTTATTATTTCCAATTGGACCAAAATCAACTAAATGAAGTAAAGGCTGAATTGAAGCAGCACCTTGAATTATCATAAACAGAAGGCGTCCATTTAGGGCGCTTTTTCTCATATCATCATTGATCATTTGGACATTTTTGTTTAACCTTGATAGAGAGAGGAATCAAATATCCTCACTTTTTCATGAGAATAAAGGAAATCGCACATACTGAATGAAGGAGGATTTGACAGCTATGAAAAAAATGATTTCGATTGATTTAGACGGCACACTTTTAAATACAAAAAGTGAAATTTCTGCTCAAAACCGGCAGGCATTGATTCGTGCAAAGAAAGCTGGATATATTGTCACAATTTGTACAGGACGGGCCACTTTTGACGTGAAGGACCTTCTTGGTGATTTGGACATTCCAATTATTGCGGCAAACGGAGGTACAGTGCATACTGAGGGATATCAGCTCTTCAGCAGAATGACACTTGACCAAGAAGCTGGGAAGCGTGCGGCAAAAGTATTAATGGAACGGAATATTTACTTCGAGGTATATACTGACGATTCTCTCCTTTCCCCATTTGATGGAAAAGAGAAATTGAAAGCAGAGTTTGATGTGATTAAAAGCGCAAATCCAAATGAGGATGTAGCTGATTTATGGGAAGGAGCAATGACTCAATTTAAACAATTTGGCATCAAACCAGTAGATGACATCTGCCAGATTTTTGAGTCGAATGAGGCGACTTATAAATTACTCTGCTTTTCATTTGATATGAACAAGTTACAGAAAGCACGAGACCTTCTTGCGGAAATGCCTGAACTGTCTTTAACCTCGTCTGGAAAACATATTATTGAGGTAATACCCAAAGAGTCAGGGAAAGGACATGCTCTCAAAAAGCTTGCAGCCCATTATGGCGTAGACCGCTCCTATATTTATGCGATTGGTGACAGCCCAAATGATCTATCCATGTTTGAGGAAGCAGGTCACCGAATTGCGATGGGAAATGCAGTGGATGTTATTAAAGACAAGAGCACCTATATCACAAAAGACAATCATGAGGATGGCGTCGCCTATTTTATTGATCTGCTTTTACAAAACCAAAAGACGCTTGTCTGATAGCGCCTAGAGAAGTCCAGTGAATAAGAACATCTACGCAAAACGTAAAGAAACGATTGAACGCATTTTTGCGGATGCAAAAGAAAAGCATGGTATGCGTTGGACGAAACTTCGTGGACTGAAAAAAGTTTCAATGCAGGCGATACTTACTTTCGTTGCCATGAATCTCAAGAAAGCTAGCAAACTGGACATGGAAAGGACCATGTCCAGCGTAAGACAACTGATCGATTTTATCAAAATAAGTGAAAACCCCACCTTTACTTGAAGTAAAGGTGGGGTTTGTCTACGGTCTGAGAGTACTAAAGGCGTGCTCTTATCACCATGACTTGATTATTTACTCGCTTTCGACTGCTTTTGCTGCTCGATCTTCTGCATTTCAACAGAGATCTTTTGCTTTTCATGATCTGTGAGGCTTTCACTTAATTTAAAAGCAGACATAAAGACAAATACTAAAATTAACGCAACAAATGGCCAGATTGCTTTTAGGAATTTCATTTATTATCCTTCCCTTCGTTTTCTTTTAATGTTTGAACTTTATCTGCATGATTCACTTCAAAGAAAATGTGTCCGTCTTTTTCTTTCCACTTCGCATTGGTGCCATTGGTCAGCTGACGGATGATTGATTTGGATTCAAGAGACCCAGCCTTTACTGGAGCAGGTGTTGCTTCTTTAATATACATTGGCACCACTTCAAATGTGGCTTTTCCGTATTTATTTAGATGATACTGAACAAGCGCAGAATCACGTGTCCTTGACCAGCCTTGGTCAAAAATAAAGTTCCCCAAGCTATAGAAGATCACCGTTCCGTTGTAGATCTCCATCGGCTCCAGGACGTGCGGGTGTGCACCGATGATAATATCAGCACCAGCATTTGACATCGCCCTTGCCAATTCTCTTTGTCTGTCATTTACTCCATTGTTGTACTCCTGTCCCCAGTGAGCATGAACAACGACGATATCTGCCTTTTCAGCAGCTTGAGAAATCATCGGAATAAAGATAGATGGATCGGCTGGCAGAATACCTGCCTTGCGATTCGTTGCTCTGAAATCTTTCCCATAGACATCTGTAAAACCAATTGTAGCGATTTTCACACCGTTCACTTCTTTGTACGAAATGTTCTGCTTCGCATCTTGGAGGTTACGTCCTGCTCCTGTGTAAACCATATCAGCTTTTTCAAAGGCATTGATCGTATTGTTCAATCCTTTTTCACCATAGTCTGCCGCATGGTTATTCGCAAAGTTTAGTACAGAGAAATTCAAGTCTTTCAACGCTTGGACAGACTCTTCATCTGTTCTTAAGTGAATACTTTTTTGCACCGCCTGCTCCTTATCTGAGGCAACTGGATGCTCAAAGTTACCTGTTACATAATCTGATACATCAAAATATGGTTTCGCATAGCGAAAGAGATGCATTTTTCCATAGCGGTCTGTCACTTTCTCTACATTTCGACCAAACATAATATCGCCGACAAATGAAGCGGTCAGGATGTTTTCTGGAATCTTTTCTACAGTGGGCACTTGTGCTTTCCCTATAAATGTAAATAGAAATGTACATGCAATGACGATCGGTAAAGTAATCAGTACATGTTTATTCGTCTTTTTCTTTTGATTCTTTGTGATTTTCAGCAGTTTTTCCTGAAAGCTCAATTTTTTATTCATTATTGAACACACCTTATCTTAAAATAGATAGTAAACATACATGATGGCAAATGTTGCACCACTTAGAAGTAACGTGCTTCCTAGGGTAATTGTAAGACCTTGTTTTTGGATCGTATTCGCAATCAATCCAGGTACGATGATCCCGATTCCGCGGAACTCTGCTATTTCAAATGGAACGACTGGATAGAAGAAATCAAATATGAGCTTTAAGGAAATCCCTGTAATTAACATCGCAGCAAATTTTCTTCGTCCGTATAAAATCATAAATTTCGATAAACCAAAGCGAACGATAACATACGTAAGCAAGCTCACAGATAAGACGACTAAAATGAAGACTGGCTGGTTAAATACAAGCGCCAGATAACCTGGGACAACCAATCCAGCTGGTACAATTCCTGTTTTTTCTGCAAAGATTAAACTAAGTAGAACACCTAAAATTAACGAGATATAAAGATCTGATCCGAACATTTTCTATATTTCCTCCTAGCTGACAAGCTGCTTAATTTTGTATTCTTGAATTTTTTCGATTAAAGGTTCAGCGGCGCCATGGATATTGCCGACTCCATAAACCACTCGATTATGAAGCTTTCTCTCAAGCATGTTCATAATTTGTTCTGTAGATTGATATTCAAGGTTATGTAAGTGGTCAGCGGGAATTTTCCCTTCCTCAAATGCCTTCACAATTGGATCAGTCGTTTCACCAATTAAGACAAGGTCACTTGCTTCAATATAAGGAAGAACATCTTCCGCAAACTGGATCGTTCTATCTACACGATCCGCACGACAGTTCATGATAATAATTGGTTCATCTGTCGGATATCCAATTTCCTTCACACGCTTCCAAATGTTCAATGTAGATGCTGCGTCATTTGCCGCAAATCCATTTACAAAGTGTCCAGGTGTTTTTGCGTCCATTAATGGAAGAATTCTCATCGCTCCTGGATCAGGCGGCGCATTTAGCATTCCTCTGAATGCCGTATCTTCATCAATCCCTAATGCTTGAGCGACACCAAGTGCAAGTGAAGCATTATCTGGGAAAACCATGTACTCAAATTTCCTCAAATACTCATCGGTAATCTTGGAATTATCTGCAACAATGACCTCAGTGTTGCGTTTTTTCGCAATCTCTTTAAAGAAATCCGTATACTCACTATCCGTAATAACCAAGTGTCCATCGTAAGGAATTGTGGCTGTAAAAGCTTCTGCTATTTCATCAAGAGTTGGCCCCATCACATCCATATGATCTTCAAGAACGTTTACGATCACGCCAATATTCGCTTGAAGCAGTTCTTCCTGAAAGATAATTTGGTAATCTGGATTTACCGCCATACATTCACTGACGATGGCATTTGCTCCTCTTTCAACTGTTTCTCTCATCACTTCCTTCTGCTCTCCGATATTCGGTCCTTGCGGTTTCCTTTTAATCGGTTTCTCTTCTGGCGTATCCCAATAAATCATTCTTGCATCCGTTCCCGTTGTTTTGCCGACAGTTTTATAACCTGCCTCCATTAAAATACCGGTTGTCAATCTTGTAACGGTGGACTTTCCGCGAATACCATTAATATTAACGCGCACCGGCAGGGCATCGATATTTTTCTGATGACGCTTCTTTTCAATAAAGCCAACCCCTAACATGATGACACAGGCTATAACGATTAACCACATCGCTATCTACATCTCCTTTTTTATGAGTGTGATATGTAAATTCAATCATCAGTATATCTGTTCAGCATAAAATCACAATCGGTATTATGTAACATACTCTTTCACTTTCCCGTATGACAAAATCCTCTAATCAGAAGCCGAATTTGCCTAGCTTTCTCTCAAATGACAAGGACAAAAGGCGGACAAAATTTAGCCTAAGTTTCTGCCTCACACAAGAGAAAGCGCTATCATCAATCATTGAAAAATCTTCTGTACTTTTCTCCCTAAATTTTTTGACAATGATTAAAATGTATTTTGATCATTGTTTTAAATACACTTTCATTCTATAAAATCAGTCATATCAGTGCTTTAAATGAATAGTACGTGTTTTGGAATTTTTTCGTTTTTTGAATGAACAGGTTAGAAAGTCATCCTCAGTGATCAGAACGCTACGCGTTGACCTACGACAAAGGTCACCTCTAGGAAAATCAAGTAATCTGCTTATTTCTAGGTCACAAAAAAATGGTTTATTATGTAAAAAAATGATCATTTCGTTACATCTCATCTTTACATTTTTCCCTCCTTATGACCTAAACAATGAAACATTATTCATTTGTTTTTATCAAGATTCATCATTTCTTAACATTTTAATATGATTTAGTTGAAACTTGTCGGCTCATGTCTTCCCTAAAGGTAGCGCATAAAATTAGCTTCTCTGCTTACACTATGGTTAAAAAACCTGTGAGAGGAGGCTAAAGATGCCAAACACCAATGAGCAAACACGCTTGCACTTTTTATCAGGCAGCTTTGAGGAGAAAATTCGGATCCTGAAAAAGATATTTCAGCAAAGTGACGATTTTGAATACAGAGAGTTAATGGTGAATGGCACAAAATCAGTACTGTTTTTTATTAAAACAAGAGTGGATGAAAGTAAATTAAATGACTTCATGATCGGCAACTTGTTAGGTCCTGCAGGAAAGCAAGACTACGTAAAATCTCTTAGTACACTTGAAACCGGTGATTTGACGCTGATCACCGACAGTATTATTGCAGGAAGTATTGCCTTTCTTGATGAAAATGCCTCTCAGATCAAATTATTTGCCGTCGGGCAGCCGCCGCTGCGATCTATTTCTGAGCCTTCTTCTGAAAGCACTATTGCAGGTGCACATGATGGATTTGTTGAGAGTATAGATACCAATATCTATTTACTGCGTTCACACTTAAATGATCGAAAGCTCGCGATCCAATATCATAAGATCGGTACAAAATCGGAAACAAAACTTGCGACGATTTATATTTCTGATATCGCTAATCCAGAAAAGGTAGAAGAGGTAAACAGACGGATTACTTCTATTAAAGTAGACACGCTGCTAAGCCCTGGCTCAGTCGTAGAGGCCATTGAGGATGATTCATTCTCTATTTTTCCGCAGCTTATTGATACAGAGCGCCCTGACAAGGTGAGATCTGCAATCCTTGAAGGGAGAATTGTGGTGCTGATGGATGGTAGTCCTATGGCCATTATTCTGCCTATCACTTTCTTTAGTTTCTTTCAATCACCTGATGATTATAGTAGCCGCTGGATTCCAGCTACGTTTATTCGTTTTCTTCGTTTTTTTTCCTTTATCATCGCCATTACCTTGCCATCTCTTTATATCGCTGTTATTACCTTTCATTATGAGGTCATTCCAGATGAATTAGCGATTACGATGAAAAATTCAATTATCGGTATCCCTTTCCCTCCATTAATAGAAGCAATGCTGATGGGGGTCACCATTGAACTCATACGGGAGGCGGGGGTACGTCTGCCAAGACCCATCGGTCAGACGATTGGAATTGTAGGGGGGTTGGTCATTGGGGATGCCGTTGTACAAGCAGGTCTCATTTCCAATGTCCTTATTGTTGTCGTTGCAGTAACAGCTGTGGCTTCCTTTGTCCTCCCATCCGTTGAAATGACGTCAACCATTCGAGTGCTACGTTTCCCGCTCATGTTCATGGCATCAATGTTTGGTTTTATTGGCATTTCATTCGGACTGGCCATCGTACTCATGAATTTATGCCGCCTTGAATCACTAGGAGTGCCTTACTTATCACCAGTTGCTCCATTTAACTGGCAGGACTTAAAAGACACGATCATTCGATTACCGATGGGGATGTACAAAATGCGCCCTGTTTATTTAAATCCGCAAAAGAAAAGACAAATCGAAAATTTGAGAGGGTGGAAAAAGGAAAATGGAAAATAAAATATCTCCACCTCAAGCTGTTTTTTTCATCATTCAATCTCAAATTGGTGTTGGTATTTTAGTACTTCCCCATTTGCTCATGAAAAACATGGGTCACGATGGGTGGATGGCCATTATTCTAGCCGGATTATTCATCCAAATCATCAACACCATTTTTATTTACATCATTCATAAATATCCTGACACATCGTTTTTTCAAACGTTAATCGACGTGTTCGGAAAATGGATCGGTCGGTTCTTGATCGTACTCTATACAGTATACTTCGCCTCAGTCTGCATTGCTGTTCTATCGATTTTCACTAGAATTCTTGGAATATGGGTGCTGCCGCTTACGCCAAATTGGGTCATTAATTTATTGATGATGATATGCATTATCTACATTGCAAAGGAAAAAATCACAGCAATTGTCAGGTTTAACTTTATTTTGACTCCCTTTTTGCTCATGCTATCTCTATTGATGTGTTATGCAGTAAAAGGAACGAATATGGATTACATTATGCCTTTTTTCCAAACAAATATTTCTCAATTTCAGCTTGGGTTGAAGGACGTGGTTCTGTCCTTGAATGGATTCGAGATGATCCTCATCATCTCTCCATTTATGAAGGGCTCCATTAAGCAACGGTATAAGGTGATGACCATTTCAAATATATGCACAACCCTTTACTACTTAATTATCACATTAATTTGTTTTATGTTTTTCAGCCCAATTGAGCTTAATATCATTCCCCACCCTGTTCTTTATCTATTAAAGACCATTTCATTCGGTGTAATTGAAAGAACAGATTTAATTTTTCTCAGTTTTTGGGTGTTTAACATTCTTGCCACACTCAGCAATTATCTCTACTTTTGCGCAAATGGATTATCCAGTATTTTAAAAAAAACAGATCATAAAAAATATGTCTATTATATTGCCATTTTGATCTATGTCGCTAGCTGTTTTCTCGCAGACGATAATTTTAGAATTAAGCGCTTTAATGAGTTTACGACTTTTTCTCAATATTCAGTTATTTATACACTTCCGATCATGATGGCCATTATCATCTTGATTAAACATCGCAAAGGGAAGGTGAAATCACATGCGTCATAAGTCCATACTGACACTGCTTATATGTATTTCCCTTATATTCATGCCTGGCTGCTGGGATCAGACCTTGTTAAAAAACATCTCTCTTGTCTTAACTTCAGCTATTGACCAAGGAGAAGATGACAATGCGGAATTCTCAATTACCTACCGAAAGGTGCAGCAGTCTCAAAGCATGGAACAAGAAAATACAGGAAACTATTCAACCACTGTTCTCTCAACTGAAGCACCGACTTTAAGAAAAGCAAGAACCAACTTTAGCCGAATTGTCGACCAAAAAATTGATATGTCGAAAATGCAGGTCATGCTGATCGGCGATGAATTTGCTCAACAACGCCTTCTCCCTTACTTAGATATGTTTTACCGTGACCCCAAAAGTCCTTTACTTGCAAATCTCGCTTTGGTACAAGGTGGAAGCTGTGTGGATGTGATCAACCAGCTGCTCAAGGAAAAGCTCATTGTGAGCGACTATTTAAATAACTTAATCACCACTGCTTCACGTTCCTCACAAGTTTCACCCAAAAACATTCAAAGTGTCCGGTCTAAAATGCTCCAAACTGGAGAGGACTTAACACTGCCTTTACTTCACTTCGATCAATCGAAGCAATTAATTCGTGTAAAAGGTGTAGCCCTATTTAATAATGATAAAAAGAAAGGCGAACTGTACGGTCAAGATGCGATCCTGCTTACCGTGATGGACAACAAAATGGGGAGATATGCAAATTTCACAAAAAAAGTCGGAAGTGATATGAAATCAAAAGAGAGCAATTACATCACCATTCAAGTAACTGACTCAAAGAGAGACATCAAGATTGTCAATCCTGATCACCGAGACTTAACATTCTTTCTCAATTATGAATTCACGACATCTGTGCTAGAGTACCCGAAAGATAACCTAGATACAGATAAGAACATCCAAATGCTCAACAAAAGACTTTCAGTCATTTTGACAAAAGAAGCTGAAAAAGTCGTTGCTGCTTTGCAAGAAGCAAACTCTGATGTCCTAAGTCTTGGCAGAAAATACCGAGTAAGACATTATGATGAGTATATGAAAATGAACTGGGTCAACGATTATCCAAAGGTGAAAATTATTCCAAAAATCAAAGTGAACATTAAACAAACAGGTATTACTAGCTAAGAAAGGGAAGAAGTCATCTTTCTTTTCTTTTTATATTTTTTCAAGATTGTCAGTTCTATAATTTCGTGATAATCTATGCGTGTAAACGGTTACACAAAAACGAAGCTGATTCTTCTGCGATTTCAACAGTTGTCGAATCAGCGAATGCTTCAAATATACCTGTCATCACATTGGACCGTTCAGCAGAAAGGTGGAAGCACTTGTAGCCTCTGCAACGTCAAAGGCGGTGAAATGGCAGACTGAATTTATCATCGACAAGCTAGGCAGAGGGGCGGGTCGCTGAATGAGAAGGCGTTCCAGGAGCTTCCGCCACATGTGAACGCGGGAAAGGCTTTAGAGGCGATTCAAATCTCTGGAAAAGACATTCTCGTCGTAACAAAAAAATAAACACAGAAGGGACTGACCCCCTAAGATGAGACAAATAAAAAACACCTTCAAGTTTGAACACGGACCGTTGTGATCCGAAATAAAACATGGAGGTGTTTTTTCTATGGGGACAAGAGTGAGTTATCCAGTTGAAGTCAAACAGAAGGCTGTAGAAATGAGATTGGCAGGTGTACCTATG
>NZ_JAIVLB010000016.1 GCF_020524495.1 Bacillus stratosphericus
GGACAACAGCTGCATTTTTCCTCCATCGTTCTTCACGCGCGGCCGACTGCGTGCAGGCTAGAGCCTGCTTACGGAAGCTGAAGCTTCCTAAAACCATCGGTAGCCAGCCTACGGCTGCCATTGAAGTGACATTTCCCTTTTGACCTCCGAAGCGTACAACATTCGGGGCCCGCTAATCAAAAAGCGTGCCAAAGTTTGCGCCTCCGGCTCTTTACCACACTTTTTGATAAGACGGCCAGCCACATGACAAGAGCAAATGCTGATCAGTCGTAACTCGTAAGCCTCAGAAATGTTTAGCAATAGAGCCTATGCTAAACATTCCTGAAGCAACGGTTACGCTACCTAAAGGCAAATCAGCACTTGTCGCTACCGCGATGCCTACGGCCCTCTTGTCATGTGTCTATCCTCAGTTGTCCGTTCTACCTGTCAAAAGGGAAAAATCCTCCCCTGAAGGGGACAACCCCTTCGGAGGTAAAAAGACAATTCAAAGGAGAAGATCAAATGGTGAGCAGGAGGATATTCATGAATAAAAAAGTATTATTTTCAATTTCAGATTGTTACCACAAAATTGAAACTGTTTATATCGAAAACACACTTGGTCTTTATTCGTTTAAAGATAAGAGTTTTGACGTTAGAGATTTACCACTTTATAAGGAAGATATTCTCGAATTTTTAACAAAAGAAAAGGACTTCAATTCAAGAGATTATGATACTTATTTAATCTTAGCATCTTTAGTGAACGGACATTTAGATAATTACATGGATTAACCGTTTCCGAATCCGATTGACTGTAACGACTGGTCAATTAGGGCTATTAAGGAGAAACGAATTGAAATTTTTATTTTGTTAAATGGTGAAGGTTATTGGAATTTAGACTATAGTGGCGGAATTGAAATAGTAGATGTTAGTTCTTATGATTATTTGAGTACCAATTTAGAGAACGGGACACTTATAGACGAATTTAGAATAGAGACTGAAAGTAGTATGGTTGATAGAGATTTACAAGTCAAGGCACTATTAGACATTATGTTTGACTTGAACGGAGAATTGATTTTTTATAATGAAAAACTGTAAAAGGTTACTCTTTGCATTATTAAAGAGGGATGGGGATGCAAATATGATTAATTTTTGTGAAGGTCGAATCAACATAACTGGCGATAAGCTCCCTTTGTCCTTGCTTATTGTTTGAATTTTCATGAATTTAATAACGATGAAGTAAAAGGAAAAGTGTTAACCCTGATAAAGGGCAGTAATGCCAATTTTATTCAAACAAGCGATATTTCATATGAAAGCCCTACTAAAATATCACTTCCGTTTGAAGCCGCGAGAGTTGTTGATGAAAAACTTCTTACTCATCTGTCTAAACAATTGAAACTGACATTTGAAATAGAAGTACATTGCCTTGCTGATCTAACTGATATTCGAATGGTGATCTGTGAGGGTCAGCTTCTAAAAGAAATAAAACAATATGAAAAAGACGAAAAAATTCACTAGGAGTGGAGAGAATGATCAAACAATATTCAGTAAAAATTGAAGTAGAAGTTGGCTCTACTTCTCATCAAGAAGCAAAAGCAGAAGGAATACAAGATATTTCTGAACATATTGCATATGGCTCTATAGAAGCTGATGTAAGAGAGATTTATAATGGACTGAATACTAGTCAAATCAATGAAAAACTGATTGAAGTTCAAAGTCGGATTGAAGCCTTAAAACAATCATCTTTTAATGAGCCAGACTGCCTTGAAACCGAATTGAAATATTTAGAGAAAGCTATTCAAAAATTACATGAGGGAGATCAGCATGCCCTTAATGTAATAGAATATATCAGATTACTCACCTACAATGATGACTTGTTTGATTTGTCATCAGATGTATTAAAACAATTCAAATACAACCACTAGGGGCTAAGCCCTAGTGGTTTCTGCGTTGTTCAGCTCATTGATGGCCTACGCTTGGGAGGAAAGCTAAAGCTTTCCTTTTATTAAAACGCAGGCATCGAGCCTGCTGGGTCAGTGAACGCTGCCAAAAGACAAACCCTTTGCTATGCTCTGCCAACTTCGTTGTCATCGCATAGCTTTTTTATTTTATATCAGCTTGATTCCAGTGTCTCACTTACTCCAATTTACACACTCTTATCCTTTTTATCTCATCACTGTTTAAGTTCGAGATCGAACCTCTTTATTAATTAATGATCATTACCCTATTAAAACCTGTTTAGGGCTGCCCTGTGGGTCTACTCATGAACTGTAAGCCGGCACAAAACACCGGCCAACATTTCATGGTATCTCGCTCCACGCTAAACCATGGGATAACAAACATCTGTAAGCCCTGGTTCCACCAGGACAACAGCTGCATTGTTCCTCCATCGTTCTTCATGCGCGGCCGACTGCGTGCAGGCTAGAGCCTGCTGAAAACATTTCAAAGGTAAATGTTAAGAGCTTGTTGATGCTTTTCGTCTTGTGAACAATCTGACGATAGCAGCAACCAGAACACCTACTATAAAGCTTGTGATCAGGAGGTTAGCAAAGACTGTGAAGTTGGCTCCTTCTTTGTTAATTTGCATGCCAAATAGGAGAAGTGTCACAAAGAATGAGATCATAAAGGATTTTGATATGAAGAATCTTTTCAAATTCTCACCACCTTTCAAATGAAAACCTGGTCTTATGGCTATTTAACGCTCCATTTCTTCCATACAGTTCCTTTTTTGTTGGCCGTCAAATAAACCTTGATGTACTGGTCTTGTACGACTAGGCCATATCCTTTTATTTCAAGACCAAAGTGGAAATTCCCTCTTCCATACACTTCAGCATAATTCTTGCCCTTTTTATAGGTCCCTTTCTTCCAGTTGGAGACTTGCCAAATGGATAAGAACCCCTTTGTATACCAGGCATCATTTAATTTCGCCTTAACGTCACTACCATTATATTGGAAATACCCCTTTGTCTTGACGGTGAAAAGCTTCATATTGAGAAAGTTTTTTGCTGTATACCAGCTAGTGAAGGTTTTAGTGTTTTTGTATTTAGCAGCAGTAGCTTTTAAATCTCCATTCTCTACAAAATCTTTAGGAGTTTCTTCAGCTGTGGTTTGGTGGATGTAAAAGACAGGACTATTTGTAGTGATAATTGTAATGTTATCATTGATTGAGTGGCTTTCGAACTGGCCTAAAGCAATGTTGTCATCAAGATATTTATTCATGTCTAACTCATCATCTGATGAATTGCTTGTGTTAGGCAGCAACGTGGTACTTTGAGTTGAGTTGTAGTAATTCGGTATGAGCGATTCATCTACTCTTTCCTTTAAACCATCGATCACTTGGTCCAATTCATTATCAGTTTGCGGATTGATCAAGGAAAGTTCTGAGATAAGCTTTTCCTGATATTCTTTAATCGATGATATCTTTGCCGGATCTGCTTCAGCTGCAAAAACACTAGAGGAGAACATTTGAGATCCTACAAAACAAGCCAAAATCATTAAGAACGCAATTCTTTTCATTCATTACTCACTCCTTAAATAATTTAAACAGGGATGTGAGTCTTAGGTGATCCATAAGCAAGAGTAATTAACGTAACCAGTCACCTCCTAAACAATATATGTCTATATTAACATTTGTGGATCGATTGAAATGCATGCAGGGTAAAATTTAATCTGGTATTAAGAAAATAAAAAGCTCGCGTCCAAACTGTTTATTAAACGTGATAAACTGAAATTGTGAATAAACAGAAGCAGGGGTATTTATGAAAAAATGCATGTTGTATCTTAATAAATTGGATCTTAAAAATTTACATAAAGCGCTCGGTTCTGTTAACAGAATTGGGAGGGCGGTTAGAACCTATATTGTACGGGAATATGAGTTGCCTTCTAATGAAAACGAGTTGGTTAGAATGCTTACCTATCGTCCTGGTGAAAATGGTGAAATCACTTGCTTGGGGCTATCAGAATCTGCACTAGCAAAACTAGATGAAACGGTTAAAACATTAAGGGAATTAGAAAAAAACTATCCCGTTCTTTTTAGGAAGTCCAGTAGAAGTGGAAGAGTTGATGATTTTTATTCATTAATAATTCGTGACATCATTAAAAAAATGACAGAGAGAATAGAGAGTGGAGATTATTCTTACGAGATTGTGAGTAAAAGGTTTGTTATACCTGAAGACATTGTTATGAACTACAGACAATTATATAAGCCAGGTATCAATACAAAAATTGAGCTGGCTGAGGAATTAGAAAACTTCATACTCCAAAATTACGCTGAAGAACAGATTAGATCTTTGATAGAAATAGAAAGTAATCAAAAAATAAAGTATAAGTTTACATTAGACAAGTCTGCATTAGACAAAGTGTCTTTACTTAAAGCTACAAGTATAAAGAAGATAACAGAATCGAAAGTAATGACGGATATTTTAATAAAATTTCTTGAACAAATGGCTCCCGAATAAGGAGCCTTTTTTGGTAAGAAAAAGAAAAAAACGCTATCTTTTAGTGTCCGAATTTGATATAATTGAAGTAAGATAAATATTGATATAGTAAGTTTTGGAGGTATATTTATGAATTGCACATGCCCATTCTGTGGATCTGAATTACACGATAAGAAAGATGGAAAAGAGAAATATTTTTGTGATTTTTGTGTAATGGATATCACCAAAAATCAGGCTCAAACAGAGGGTCACAGGATTGAGGAAGAACATAAAGAAGATGTGAATTTGTTAGATTCGAGAGAAACGACTCCTGTTTTGATGACATATTCAACCTGGTCTTTAATCTTGTTATTAAAAGAAGTCAGAAAAAGAAGGGCAATTCTATATAAGGCTACGTTAAATGCAGAGAAGTATAGCAGGGGTTATCGAGATAAACAAAAAGCTGATGATATTGCATCTGAATTTCAAGACGTAACCAAAAGGATGTACATAATTGAAAACATCCTGAAGAAGCGTCTTAGTTATATCCCAGATAATCTACGTGATAGTTATCTTAGGGACTACGAAAAACACATGAGCAACAAAAAAACAAATGATAAGATGCTTACCTTTACTGATTCTGATGGTGAGGTTTAAAAGATGGGCATTCTGAATTTGGATTTATTTCGAGAAATTGTCGTTGATAACTTTGCTGGCGGTGGTGGAGCAAGCACAGGCATTGAAATGGCTACAGGTTTATCCGTTGATATTGCTATTAACCATGACCCAGATGCAATTGCGATGCATAAAACAAACCATCCTGATACAGAGCATTACTGTGAAAGTGTATGGGATGTAGATCCGAAAGAGGCTGTTAAGGGACGAAAAGTTGGACTTGCCTGGTTTTCACCTGATTGTAAGCATTTTTCGAAAGCAAAAGGTGGCAGACCAAAGGATAAACAGGTTCGAAGATTAGCATGGATTGCAGTGAAATGGGCTATTGCAGTACGTCCAAGAGTGATCATGTTAGAAAACGTTGAAGAGTTTCAGACGTGGTGTCCGCTAGATGCTGATGGATATCCAATCAAAGAAAAAAAGGGTGAAACCTTCAAATCTTTTGTGAAATCACTTGAAGCGTTGGGATACAAGGTTCAATTCAAAGAGTTGAGGGCTTGTGACTATGGCGCGCCTACTACTAGAAAACGTTTTTTTATGGTAGCTCGTTGTGATGGTAAACCGATTGTTTGGCCTGCACCTACGTAACGACCTGATCAAGCTCATTGCAACCATTGATCATAGAACATTTTATTGTGAATCAAAAGATTGGGTTGCCTGCTTTATATTTGGCAAACGAGGAAAACTATTCTTCGTAGATGATTACACAGGGGAATGGGTCTATCCATATGAATTAGGGCACGGTCCAGCAAAAGGATTCTCACATGGAGGGAACATGTGGCAGCTGGTCAACAGTTTTCGTGAATTTATCATTACTGGTCGATATGGCGATCTCAGAGACTATAAAGAAATTTGGGCTTATAGTCGTGAAGGCTGTCAAAAGATTCGCCAAAAGGCAAAGGAAATCGGATTTATTGAAACGGTTGATTATCCATACAGTTTCAGAGAATGGGAGAAAGCACGATGAATCTCAGTGATAAACAGCGAAAATGTCTCGATGAATTGAGCGAAAGTAAATGGGATGTTCCAGAATCCATAAAGGAATCCGTAAAAGAGATGATAAACGCACTTCATGAGCTAGAAGACAAAGAGCAGACTTTTCAAAAACGATATGACTATCATATCTCACAAAAATATGAAGCAATGGCTGGGCAATATGATGGCTGGAGCAGTAGTGCAGATGCTGTAAAACATCATTCTTTGAGTGCGAGTCTTGTTTACCAGGATGCATTGATTGCAGGTACTAGGTTAAAAGCGGAGGGTGATTGATGACAAAGGTATTAGAAAATCAAACACTCTATCAAAATCCCAATCTTCTAAAGGAGGAAGCACGATGGCGAAAACCGAGCTTACTTAAAACTTGAAGAGGAAATTCATTCGAAAACTAATACAAAAGGTATGAAAAGCGAGTTCGGTTTACGAGAAGTGTGTGGTTTTATCATAGTTCGTGATTCATATGAACCAATTAATTATTTAGAAATGTAGGGGGAATAATCATGTCAATACCTAATTACGAAAAAGGAAGAATTAAAGAAACGCTAATAAAGTCCTTATTATTATTGGTGGTGATTATAGCATTAGGAACAGCAGTGTTCGTTTTATATGAGTTAGGATTGATAAACATAAAGTATATAGATGATATTATTTTGGGTCTTTTTATTGTTGCGTTTGCTTTTGGCACTTTCATTATGGCCTCAGAAATTGATTCTAGTATACAGTTGTTTGTTGGGTTTTTATATATGTTGTTTGCGTGTGTTGTCGTTTTTTGTTTATACCAAAATGGTCTAACTATAGCGTCCTATGTAACTGGTGGAATATTCATTTTCATATTGATTGTTTATGGTTTTTACAAATCTAGTGATTTTTTTTGGTAATGATAACCATCATGAATTGGGAAGAGTTGAATACAAATTTACTTCTATAGATGAGTTCTGTTCAAAGCTAAGTGAATATTTCAAGTTATAGAGTGGATTATAAATAACTGTGCACGGAAGTAATGTAGATCTATTGAAGAAATGAAAATAGGAAAAAATAATAATTGTAAGGAGATTGCATATGAATAAACATGAAAAACTATTAACAATGACTCCTGAAAAATTAGAAAAAAACCATGCCGATTATCAAAAATTTCTATCTTCAACTTTGAAGAATTTTCACAGAGACTTTATCAAAAGTTTCAAATAGCGCAAATGGAGAGAGCAATGAAGTAAATCGGTGAGATAAAGGGAAAGAAAATGGGTCCACATTACCTTCTAGTACAAAAATGTAAACTGAGTGTAAATTTAACTAAGGTAAATTTACACTCAGTTTACATAATCTTTATTCTCGGAAGTTGTGTGTCAAGACCCAAACTGATGTTCAAGGAGGATAAGAAATGATTTGGTATATATGTTTTTTCTTTGCGTTGTATTTGTATTGGACTATTGTTGACATTATTGTTGAGACTGGTAGCAGCATGATAGTACGAACAGTAGCAGAAAAAGAAGATAAATTTAACTAATGAGAGTGGAAATTACGTGGAGCGAGATTTCATGGAGTGTTGGCCGGTTTTTGCTGACCTTACAATCCATGTGCAACAATATTGCCTACAAATGTGGTTATCAAGATGGAGAAATAGCTACATTAAAAAAGGAATTAGAAACACTCATTAACATAAAAGCTTAACATATAACAATATATAACGCAGATAGTTTAATTAGCCGGAGAATTAAAGAGTTGGAAACCATAATTATGGAATACAAATGTGGTTATCAAGATGGAGAAATGGACACATTATCAAAGGAATTACAAAAATTCGTGATATAAGATTTGAGAATAAAGATTTATATAATGAACAGAATACAATTGTTCTAAGAATTAGAAATTTAGAGAGTATATTAAAGCTATATTGATAAGGAGAGAATCAAAATGAGAAACGCAATGAGAACCCCCTCTTTCTGGATCACATTCTTTATATACTGCGCCCTATACTTTGCTTTTCTTGCTGCCGGTGCTAATGGTCTTGTAGCTTTCATTGGTGCATTTACTTCGGTAATCGTCGGAGCCTACGTGAGGCTCTTTCTGTCAAGAAAACAAAAAGAAGCAAAAAGAAGCTAAAGGCAATAAAGAGAGATAAACAATCAACTCTTTAAGTCGATATTAGTAATGTTGCATTTTTTTACAGGCGCAATTTTAAAGGAGGATTACAATGAGTAAGAAGCTTCATTTAGTTAAAGACCCGAACAAAGCTCATTTCACACACTTAAATTATCTTGATTATCTTGTGACGAAATTAAAAATGAAATCGTTTTTTTCTTTTATTTGTCTCTTTTTGTACGTTATATTTTTTGGATTTGCTGCCAGACTTATACCCGATCAATTAGGATCGACACTATTCCTAGTTAATATAACGTTCGTTTCGCTAATTTTAATGTTCGCACTTACTTACAACGCAATGGAGAATTATCGCTTCTATCTTTCATTAAGATCTGCTCAAAAAATTTATAAGAAAACAATTACTGATGAACATGGACCAACAGAAGAATGTGTAAACCAGTATATGCAGCTAGGATTGGATAGATACGGTGAAACGTTAGCATTTAAAGAAAATTATAAAATACAATCATTAGAGAAAATCCAGGATATCGATAAGAAGCTTAGAGGTTTTAAATTTAGCGAAGATGGAACATATGACTCTGTAATTAGGGTTAATCTAGAAGTGGCAATGCAATCATTATATGATGGTTTTGATTTAAAGAGTATTTTTGCAATGCCCAAGCGTTTGTATTATCGTAAATGGGCATTAGCTAAGTTGGAATTTAATTGGCTGGAATCACAAGTAGATTGATTAAATAACTTAAAACCCCCTTCTATCGCAGATGAAGGGGGTTTTACCCCATATGACCACCAACCAAATTAGATCGATGAATCATGGTTCCGGCATTGGTATATGATGCCGCACGCATGATTGCGGTATGACCAAATTTGTTGTTGATTTCATCCATTACATGGCCCAACCGACTAACCTTTTCCTGATCAGGTTTAAAGAGATCCAGCTGCATGTAATTGGCCGGGTCTACTTTTGAAAGAGAAATGGCAATTGATCTTACTGTCCCATTAGAGTTTCTTCTAGGCTTAAAGCTGAGTTCGCAGTCTTTACAGTACAAGTAACCGAATATCTTTTCTCGTAGTTTTATCAAGTAAATAAATATGATGACAAACAAAACGATCCTTAGTAAAAAAATAGAAAAGAACAAAAAATTTGTTGCGACATATGAGATAAAAAAAGAAATAAATAACATGAGCAAAATTGATAGGCAGCCTGCGCTTCCTCTTTTACCCACACGATTACTATTACATCTAGGGCATCTTTGCCATTCCAAAAGCTAAACCTTCTTTCCAAATTTATGTATAATTCATCATAGCATAAATAGGAAAGGAATTTCCCAATGTTCGTGTTAAAGGTGTATCAGAAAGAAGGCCATAAATTTTCATTCGTGTTTTGACTAAATTACCTGGATCCCTGTGTTATAAATTATTCGGTTTTTAGGAAGAATAAAATATAAGGGTATTTGACATTGGTTCTGTAACTGCTTGTGTATTAGTGTATAACTAAACCAATTATATGTTATAATACGCGTATAACCGGCATAAATTAAAAGAAGCCAGGATGCGCTAACATCCCGGCAATGTACAATGTGGCCCTCAAGGGGCTGGCTAATCATTAGATAGTTTTAAGGATAGACTTTCCCTTCAACCTACCACAGCTCAAGGGGAGTCTATTTTTTGTCTATATACGTCAACAAAGCAAGAATAAACATCCCAAACAGAAACATAAGGGATAAAGCTTGAAACGTTGACATAGGCGTCACCCCCTTTCAAGGGGATTTAGCCAGTAGACCACACTTTGGGTAAGCCGTTCATTTGTACGCCCTCTATTATACATGAAAAGATTGGTAATACGCATTCAATTTTCCGCGCGTTTTTTTCTTCCTGTGACTTTAATAAACTCTTCGTCACAATCCATGCAACGTATGTTTACTTCCTCTCTATAAGACACAATTCTTACTTCACAGCAAGGACACTCCCATCTATGGCTCTTAGGCTTTGCTTTCGTTGGTTCTGTTGCACCTGGATCGTCTGAAGGTGGTGTTTCCCCACTTTCTATTGCAGCCATGTAGTTTGTGTTACGCTTTGCGATAACAAACACTTCTTGATCAATATCCATTTGAGCTATCTGTTCTCTTAGTTTTGGTCCGATCCTAGCAAACGACCATCCATGACGCGGATCTGGTTTTTCTGTCTTATACTCAAATCCTAGCTCCAATACCTTATCGCGGAATTTTGTATTGTGGTATTCGCCTTTTCTACTGGTGTCTTTAATTCCTTTCACTCCATGATAAAGATGGACCATTTCATGCAGCAACGTATCCATTGTTTCAAGGAAATCATAATCAGCGTACTCAGCAGAGATATTCAACTCATACATTTTCTGCTTTCCGTCTGTGCTACTCCATGCAGGCTTAACCGAACACCAACCCATAGAGTTTCTATTATGAATATTTGATTGAATAGTGATTGCTGGAACCGGCAAACAATCTTCAAAAAAAGTTTTGTTGAAGATTAGAAATGCTTTGTGTAGTTCAGCTGTTACATCGGCAATTGTGATATACCTCTCAGTTGTTTCGATGATAATTCCCTCCTAGTGCGTTTGAGACCTTGGTCTCAATTTAGATTTAAAAGAAAGTTGTCACACTCTCTTCTTCGCTCGTCTTCTTATGAATAAGAACACCCTTAATACGGCCATTAACATAACAACTAAAAAAAGTATCAACATAGGTGTGAGATCGCCTTCAGCAGCACTTGAATTCACTGTTGAGAAGGACCAAATTGCCAGGAAAAATAATATAATGTATTTATACATTCTGAACGTGGCTTTCCAAAGAAATCTTCTCATTTGAACTATCCCCTTTAAAAGTTATTTTTGATGATCTTTTGGATCATTTTGTTGCTGTTTACAAGAAGCTCATGTGTTTTCTTCTTGTAGTTGGCTGCTGCGGTCCTGTCGATGAGCGAATATGTTACGACCTCTTTATACTGGTGATCCTCATCCTGCTTCCGTACATGCCTCTCTAACATGCCTTCCTCAACAAGTTCATTGAGGGCTTTATATACTTCAGTATGAGAAGGCTTATAGCCAAATTCACTGTACTCTTTCTTCAGTAGCTGCAAGATCTCGCTTGCATAATAACGTTCTTGTTCAATATATGTGATGGCAGAAAGCTTCAGAAATTGCTTTTGCCTTAACAAAAATGTGGAAGGGCGTTTGCTCATGCTAAAGTCTCCTTTAATATAAGTTAAACTTAATATAAGTTCTACTTATATTATAACATACGCTCCGGCCATATGCACAACATTTTCCAGTAATTAAGGTTTGTTTTCAGACAAATAAGACAAAAACTCACCCTTTTGAACATAAAACTGCTCAATTGAAGTGAGTTATATTCGTTCCATTATACTGCCTGTATCGGTACTCGAATCTGATCTCTAGCAACTACTGTGTTTTTATAAACAATATAACATTCAACCAGGTGATCTCCATTAAATACTGAATGTTCTGTCTTTGTTGTTTCTCCCTTTGTTATTTCCCCTCGTATACAGTTCCTTCGGATAGCTTCATCACCTCTATTTAATACTTTCCAATACACATCGTATTTAATTTTATCTTGGATAATCACGTTATCTTTAAAAACTTCTTCAATTTCGTTTTTCTTAATGAAAAATTTGAGTTTTTTTTGTTTTTGTATCCTTAATTTTTTTTGCAGGAACTCTCGTAGCAATCCTGTTCTGTATCCATTTTGTGTGATTTCACATTCAATCTTTAACGAATATCTTATATCAACATTGAATTTTTTTTCGATGAATTCCTCAGTATATTTTGCTCTAGTATCATTCAACAAGATAATGTGTTTTTCTGTGACCGTATCTGGAACAGGAAAGTTTTTTCCAAACAAATCAATAAAGCTTTCATAGATATTTTCACTTTCTTCGTCAAGGTCCTTAATTAATTCATATGCTGTTTTTGCATTTTTAACAAACTTACATTTCTTATTATAGACTTGTTGATTGCTGCCGAGTGCATTCCAATATGATTGCTCTTCATTTAAGTCTTTGAGATAACCAAACAAATCCTTTAATATATCAAGGTAGTCTATGAAGGTAGCTGTTTGATATTGAGTATTCTTAGTCAAGAAGTTGTAAACTAGGGTGTCTACTAATAACCCCCCAAATTTAAAACCTTTATTATTCTTCCAAGCTCGAACCAAATAACAAATATTGGTAAAATTTTTTCCTGTTGTAAGATCAAAGGTAACTGATTCAGTAATCTCAGGTAATGGATTGGTAATTTTCCACTTGCCGTTATGATTTGAGTCTGGGTATGTAAAGGACCCATCCGAATTTTCAAATACAGGGCAAACTTCGATAATTTTTGTCCCTCTATCAAAACTCACCACAATCACTTGCCCATCACCACGTACAATGGTTTTGGGATATCGAATTATTATTTCCTTCTTCACTTCCTGAAGAAGCTTAGATTGACCATTCCCTTCATGGTCATTGTATTGCTTTTTTTTATTGCTCGGTAAGACAAACAACATGTCCACATCACTAAAAGATTTAATAGCAGTTCCTCTTCCTAAAGAACCCACAACGTAGCAATTTTCTGTTTCACTTTCGTTACCGTCGTAATAGGACTTATTAAGTCTCTTTGTAATTTCCTTTACACGCTTAGTTTCATCTTCGATATCTTCTATCTTCAAGGATTCAACAAACTCTTCTATATACGTTGCTAACATTCTGGTCCCCCACTTCTAATTCCAAATCAACATTTTTGCTAGGATGATCACAATCACAATCACAATAATTATGACTAAAACAGTTATTCTAAAAGATAGTGGGAATTTGTCTTTCCACGTAAACCTTTTTTGTTCATCTATCCATTCATATTGTGCTTGGTAAAAGAATTTATAATGAGCATACCAATCGCTAAATGCTATTTGTTTAGTAATGCTTGCTTCATAATAATCATTTAATAGTTGCGTCAATTTTTCCTCGTCTTCGCTAGAAACGGTGCTATCTGCATTATCCTTATACCGATAATACATTTCCTTTAATTCGTTGTGAATCCGAGTGAGTTTAGTTCCTGCTCTCATGTAGTAATCTTTTTCCGCATTGTACTGGCTAATTTGTATTGCACAAACACTTGCCGCAACTAATATAACGGACAATGATTGACCATAGGGGAAGCTGGGAAACCCTAGTTGCCAGATACCGATTATCAAAGTAATTAATCCGATCCAACCAGGCGACTTCTCAACAATATCATAGGTCGCGAAATGTTTTTTTGCTCCAAAGTAAACGTTATATCCGTACTCTGCTAATGACTTTATAAATCGTTCTCTTTGCATAGGATCTCCTTCAGATTGAATCGTGGTAAGGTAATTAACTGCACAATTTAATGATACATCCAAAAGAACTAGCAAATCAATGTTTTTATGTTATAATTTGGTTTTTAAGTAGGTATATAGTTTATAATGTTAATATTGGAGGGATATCATGAAAGATTATAAGGTTAATCAAAGAGGCGCAAAGATTTATAGTGATCCAAATAAACATGAATTATTACAGATTCCTACATTGAAAAACACTAATGAAGACGGTATGGTGTATCATGTGCTATCACTAGGGGTAATTGGAACTCATTCAACTGGAATGGTTCCTGTTGCTACAATAAAAGATTCAGAAGGAAAAGTTGCTGCGTACAGGCTACCTCCCGCACTAGCTGATTGGGTTGCATTTAATATGGGCTTGGGAGTTAATGTGTTTCCATCAGATGTCGAATTCGGAATCATCGATGGAAGACCAAATGCAGAAGTTCTCTAAATAGCAAATTTATATTATTGGAGGAATTTGATGAATAATTACAAGGTAAATAGTCGCGGGGCAACAGGTTTCAAGTCTTTAACAGCTTAAACGAGACTATTAAAGGGCCAAAATGGCCCTTTCCTTCGTTATTAGGTTCGGTACTTGATTATCATTCTTTCCTAAGACCAAAACTTGCATTTCTAGATGTCCATCGTGCAGTCCAATTGTAATATATTGTTTTTCCACTCGTTAAAACCACCTTATATTTTAATTATGGTTAATCTGTTTCTGTCAACAAGAGGGGGATGTCATCCAAAGTTTCCTTATCAGGATCATGTAATTCATCAATGAGTTTTTTCATTTCTTCACTAAATTCTACGTTATCCTTTTTTGATTCCATCTCAAAATACAATGGTTCAATAAAGTTATAAATTTTATCTAGACAATCTTGAATTTCTCTTTGTGTATTTCTTATTTCTCTGAATTCATTTGTTATCTCTAGCCTGTCTACCGTTTGATTCTCCAGACTAACTTTCATATAGCTTTTCATCAGTTCATTTAACTCTTTTGTTTCTTTCCAGGCATTGATAAGTTCATCAGCCTTTTTTTTACTTACCTTGGAAACTAATATCATTATTTCATCTCCTGATCTTCTGTCATAAACAATTTTCTGCACTTACAACATAGATTTTGTATGTGAACATTTTGGATACTTTGTGCAGCCGTAAAAAGACCGGCCGGATTGTTTATTCTCCTTACTAACCATCTCAGCCCCACAAACACATTTAATTGGCTTTGCCTTCACTTGCTGCTTGAATTCACTAGCCGTCATGCTTGCTGATGGATTGAGTGCTGTCATTAGTTCAATCAGTTTGTATCGATCCAAAAGCTTTACATCATTGCTTTCAGCCAATTCTCGCGAAGCCTTTGTATAAAAGTTGTTCGTGATCACCCAGGACTCTTCTGCCTTATAGTGATTTTTGGCGGCCACTATTTCCTGAATCGCTTTTATGCCGACCTTCGCCTTTTGACGCTTTGCTTGCACTACGATTTTGGTTCCTGATTTTTTGATGATAAGATCAGCCCCAAAATCCTTCCTTTCAGGTGTCACTTGAACCTTATAATCATTCGCCCTAAACATAAATGCCAGGTATTGCTCAAATTGAAAACCATCCATGTAGTCAATGTCCTTAATGCCGGACTTCACGAATTTGCTCTTATTTTTGTTTTTTGAAAGGTAACTTGCAACAAGAAAACACACACCTATCATGACAGCAAATACAATAAACAAGACATTCCAGTTGTTATGTAGATAATTCAACAAGATATTTGTCCTCACCAAAATTGATTCCCCCTATTGTAAGGTAAGAAAAAACCTCCTAAATAGGAGGCTATCATTTCTCATAAAATTCGACTCTCTTATTTTCAAAATTATAGATCACTGCTTGGCTCCAAGCCTTGCCCTTGCTTGATTTTAGTTTCATTTTCACAGTAGATCCATTGAGTAATTTAGCTGCTTCTTTTGGCGTGACTTTTTTCTTCCCTAATCTCTCCAAAGTGTTTTTAAACAAAACAACCTTGCAATCTCTGTTTGAACAACTATAGGCCTTTGAGTTTTCAAGAATAGGTTTACCACACTGTTTACAAGGTGCTATTACTTCTCGTTCAACTTTGATCGTCTTAATGTTGTTCTTAATGTCTGAACAGGTTTTATTCACAAAATGCCTCAATTCCATGTAAAAGGCTTCTTTTGTCATTTTCCCTGCTTCAACTTCGGATAACAATGACTCTAGGTATGCTGTTGCATGAACCTTTGTAAGTAGATAATCATCCGGCATCATCTGAATTAAATCTCTACCCAGCTGCGTAGAAAATAACTTGTTGTCCTTTCTCTCAATGTAACCACGTTTAATAAGCAATTCAATAATAGAATCGCGCGTTGCCACCGTACCGATCCCTTCAGCACGTTTCAATGTTTTCTTCTCTTCATCATCTATTAAGAACTTAGCCGCATTCTCCATATCAGCTAACAATGTCGCTTCAGTGTATCTAGCTGGTGGCTTAGTTTCTTTCTCTACAATGGCGTACTCGCCAATTTGATCTAATTTCGTTTCACCCAGGTTTCCTTGTTCTATCTCCAATCCATAAATCTCTTTCCATCCCTGTTCAACCAGAATGGACTCTTTTGCTTTGAATGTGTGTTCTCCATCCTCAAACGTGGCTACTGTTTCCTGTTTCATTGCAGGAGGATAAAAGGCAGCTGCGAAACGTTTAAAGATAACTTCATACAGCTTTTCCTCGTCCTCCGCCAAGCTCCCTTTGATTTTAGTAGTGATCACAATTGCTTCGTGGTCTGTTACCTTTTCAGGATCTACAAAGCTTTTCTCAATTTTATATTCATTGTCCAAGATCGTTTTAATAACTTCATGTTCAGCATGCGCTTTTAAGATCATTGGAAGTTCTTCATCCCCAGCAATGTACTGGCTACTTGTCCGAGGATATGTGACCAGTTGTTGATCATACAATTTTTGAGTTACATCAAGCGTCTTTTTGGCCGACCACTTAAATTTTTTGTTCATGTATTTCTGTAAGCCTGTCAAATCAAAAAGTTTTTGTGGTTTTTCTTTCTTCAGCTTCTTATCAAATTGCAGATTAGTTTTATTGCCTAGCTGTTGCAGGAACCCTTTTGCATCTTCCTGACTTAAATGCTGATCCTTTTCAAGAACTAATTCAAAGCCGTTCCCTTTTTGATCTTTGGCAGCAATCGAATAGTGCTTCATTTTAGTGAAATTCTCAATGATCATGTCTCTTCCCACAATTAAAGACAAGGTAGGGGTTTGGACCCTACCTTGTGACAGTAACATTGGACTTTTGCTTATTTTGGTTGCTAACAAAGTTGCATTGATGCCAATGTGTAAATCAGCCTCTTCTCTCAGCTGACCAGCCAAAGCCAATCCATCGTATTCTGATAAGTCTTTCATGTCAGCAAAGGCTTGATGAACACCTTCTTCCGTCATTTTTCTTAACCAAAGACGCTTCATTGTCTTCCCTTTGATTCCACTCATTCTTTGAATCTTCCTGAAGATATGCTCCCCTTCGCGTCCAGCATCCGTTGCAACAATGATTTCATCTGCTTTCTTCATAAGATCAACTAATGTTTCATACTTGGCCTTGGTATCTTCAATAACTGCTAACGGAACGTCTTCGATAAAGAATGGAAGTTTGGATTCATCCCCTTTCCATCCCCATTCCTCGTTAATCTTCTCTGGTGAAACACAATTTACTAAATGCCCCTGGGCTGCGCCATAAATACGGCCATCTTTCCCTTCAAAATAGTTACTCTTTTTTTCATAGCCACCAGAAAGCACCTGGGCAAGATATTTTGCGACACTTGGTTTTTCAGCAATAAATAGTTCCATAATAAATTTCTCCTTTATCAATCAATTTCTATGCCTTTAGATAGTTGTTTTTTTTTACTCTCAGTTGCTTTAACTTCATCGTTCCAATCCCACTTTTCTTGGCCTTTAGGAAGTGCTGGCATATCACTTATTAATGGGATTTTATTGCCGTTCACTACATAATCGAATGATTTCAACTGTTCTTCGAATTTTCTTCCTCCATCATCGTTATCTACGCAGCTGTGAATGCTTTTAATTTGCCGATCATGTTTCTGACAATCCTGGATTGCAGTTTTTAAATTTGACTTGAACACCTCAAATTTCACTCCACCCATGCAGATCAGTCTTGAATTTTGCATTTTTTCGCGATTTAACGTTAGATAACTAAGAGCATCAATAGGAGCCTCAAATAAGTAAAGGTTCTCAGGATAACCAATAGTGATACTAAAACCTTTATAAGTCGCTTCTTCTGTTGTTGGAAGCTCTTGTTTAAAGTACGCTCTATTTGGCTTTATTCTCTTTTCCAAAGGGATTTCATAAGTACCTTGTAAGTTGGCTCCTATCAATTCCCCATCACTGTCTTTCCACTTAAAAACAACATTTTTATATTTATCTTCTTTTATAAAATCACTCTCAATAAGCATTTCTACAATATCTGGGGCAATACAACGCTCATTGACTAGGTAGTTTGTTATGTTCTTGGTTGTTTGGACTTCATCAACCTTATACATAAATTCAAGAGGATAGGAAGGTGGTTCAGGCTTAAACACACTAATATCTTTCCCCTCGATGTCAGCATTGATTTTTCTAACAGCATCAGGGAATGAAAAACCTTTCACTTTTGTTAAATAAGATATTGCGTTATTTCCGTTCAGGCCCTGACTGTTCCAAGAGAAATAATTCTTTTGAACATTAATGACAAGGCTATCGTGATCTTGGTGTCTGTAATATTTTTGATTGTCTGCAATGATTGGCTCACCGATAAGGTTTAAATACTCGACTATTCCTACTCCACTTGCTTTCTCAACTTCTTTATCACTAACACGTTTCCCAACAGCCATTCATAATTCACTTCCTATTTGTCATTTTGGAAAGCAGCCCAAGAACTCTCGACCTTCGTATGAATGTCATGATATATTTGCTTTGCTGAATTAAAAGGTTTTTCGAAACCATTTATAAGGAAAAATAAAACTGCTGCACATAATAAAAAGCCGGTGAATAAGTACCTAATACGTTCGTAAAAGGGCCTTCTCAACCGACTCATCTTTATTGCTTCTTTAATTCTTTTTTCCTTTTTTACGCGTCTAATTTCAGCTTTCCTTTGTTCCTCAGCCTTCTTCTTTTCATCTGCACCAACTTCTTCAAGGATTTTTGCGAGATGGTCCTTCATTTCATTCGTTACATTGTCTTCATGAAAAGAATCGGAAATTGCTATTGTTTGTTCCTTATTTCCACGTTCTTCTTTCTTACTTTTAGTAAATGTTTTTAATGGTTTAATGATTCGATCTAAACGATTGCCTTGATCTTCTTTTTGATCAACTGAGGCACTCCGTAGGTCCTTACTAACATTCTCTTTCACCTTTTCTGGTTCTGACATAGGTTGTGCTTCTAATTCTTGTGGCTGCTGCAATTCAGACAGCCGGATTTCATGTTGTAGATTATCTTTATCCATTTTGGCTTTTACAACATCAATTTCCATCTTTGTTTCTTTTGTATTCTCCTGTATAGCCTTTAGCTCATTTGCCTGTTCAATTTGTTTCATTTCATATTCGGCAATTACATTTTTCAATTCTTCTTCAGCAACAGCTTTTGCAGCAATGATTTCTTTCAGTTCAGCTTCATACTTTTCCTTGTTTTCTTTTTCATATTCCCTCTGATCTTCAATTCCTTTTAAAGCAATCTGGTAGTCATCATCAAGTCTTTTGAGTGATTCTCTTCTTTTTTCTGCTTGCTCCTCGCTCTCTTTTTCTCTAGAAAGCCTGGCTCTTTCAAGTTCTTCTTTTTCGGCTAATATACGATCCATTTCTAACTGAAGTGCATGCTGCCTCTTTTGACTTTCTTCCTCTTGTTTTCGCATATCCTCTTCAATTTTTTGCTTGTCCTTCTTCACTTTAAGTAGCGTTTCTTTTTCTTCTGAGTTGCTGATATATGTCAGATCATCCTGCGTTTCAATTAGCTCACTAGTCTCGACCTTTTTAATGTATTCATTTACTGCTTTTGGCAAGCTAGAATTGCTCGTGACCAACTCTAATAAAGACTGATTCTCGTTGGTCACTTTTACTTTTCCATTAAAAACAATTTCACCTGTTTCAACTTCAAGGATCTTATAGGCTTGTTTAATTTCTAATCCTAGTTGTAAGAGCCTTTCCGTTTCGCTTCTGAACATATCGTTTGCAATAGAAAATGTTAAGGGTCTTTCAAGCGTTAAACGATTATCGTTATCTGATTCTAGACCTTTCTTGAAAACAATAAAATACACTAAACGTCCCCCTATTTTAAAAATTGAGTAATAACTATATTACTTCCCATCGAAGCCATTCGGCCGCCGCCGCGGGCCATAGCTCTAGTGCTTCCTCCTCCGTACCACATGTTTTTAAGGATTGAAGGTGACTTGATAAGTAATACAGCACAACCGATAGCAACTCCGGTCTGTGCAAAGTTACCACCAGTAAACAGTACATTAATAATAACTGTGACAAGGAATATTTTTACGAGTAATGCTGTGATCATTGACAATAGTTCTCTCCACCAGACGTTGAAATAATTGTTATCATCTGCCATCATTGAGAGTGCTACTGGCGCAATTAAAACTTGCATCATCACATAATCTGCGTAAAACACACAAACTGAAAAGAAGAAACTACAAAAGGCAATTGCAAACAAAACCATTATAAGGATTAAAATAATACCTCCACTTGCAATTCCAAGACCAGCACCAACAATTGTTCCTTTTATGACCGCGTATGCACCATTCCCTTTAAAATCAGTTCCAGCTGCCGCAAAGTAGTTGGCTATCGGCAATGCGATATCTATGACTACGAGTTTGAAGATCCAAGGTAATACCAGCAGTGCTCCTGCACTCTTAAACACCCTAAGAAAGATTTCGTCTAAGGGATATTGTTGGGTTCCATTTGCTGTATTTAATAAGTATTCGATGATTTTATATAAAGCAACAACTACGACAAATGCACTTGTAAACCAACTTAGAAATTTAAAAATAGTTATTACAAAATCATTTTCTGGTATTTTAAATACAATACCGTTGATTGTTTGCAAAACCCAATTCATAATACTCTCTACCCATTTTCCAATCGTATGCTCTATGATTCCATTAAGACTATCTTTTAGTCCATCTGTGATCCAATCAAACATTTACTCACACCTCTTCCTCTTCTTCATCCTCAGCTTCAAACTCTTGAATAGCATCAAATGCTTCTTTATACTTGTTCAGTTCTTCAGGATCTAAAGAGGCCATAGCTTCTAATTGTTCTTCCCCAGCATTATGTTGGCGCATAATATTTTCCTCATCATTGCTCACTTCGAAAATTGGTGCAGTACTACCTTTTGATTCTTCCCAAAGCTTTTTGTCAACTTCAAACTTTTCCTTTGATTCCTGACTAACTTTTCTCTTGTAGTCCATTTGAGAAACTACATACTTTTCAGAAAGGCCTGGGAATAAAATATATTGCATGGCTTTCTTACATTTAATAGGCTTCATTGCAGATATCAAGACAATGCTATCTTCTTTATCCATAGCCGATATTTCATCAGCAAACATAAGGGATCGCCCCACATAATTATGGTTTTGGCTAGACGAAGAACTTCCATGATTTCCGTGCGATATTGAAGTGCTGTCAGTTTCAACTTTAACTGTCGTTTGACCCATTAGATCTGAGAAATACTGCGCTGTCGTATTATTGATGTTCCCAAGGCAAATCTTAATAGCACAGCTTCCAAGAATTGATTCAGCTTGATCTTTTCCGTACTTATCAATCATTTGTGTATAGTTTTGGAATATTGTGCATACAGAAATTCGATAACCTCGACATGTCGCCAAGAATGTCTCATAATTATCAAATTTACCCAAGTTAGGAAATTCATCAAGAATGAAACAAACAGGAACCGGCAATTTTGCCCCATGCTTATCACCAAGTAGGTATAACTCTTGAAACATTTGAGTGAAAAATAGATTTATAAGCCCTTCCCATGTTTTATCCATAGCTGGAATAAGAACATAAAGAGCAATCTTTCTTTTACCAATGTCCTGAAAGAAGAAATCATTCATACTGGTAAATTCCGCGACCTCTTCATCTACATAGTCGCCAATGGTTGTAAGAAGACTAATAATGATGCTGGCTCTCGTTTTTTCCTGTGATTTCTTGAATCCTAGCTCATAAGCTCTCCGCGCAGGATGCCTTGCATCCAATTCCATGAACTTCTCATCAAGTTCACTATCTCCATCCTCATTTGCTTCAGGGTCAAATTCTTGTAGAAAATCAAGAACGCCATCCATATTTCGCTTATGAGGTGGGAATTCTGATCTTGCATACAATATAAGGGCCTTTAATAGACCCAATTGCGCGTTGTACCATATGTCTTTTTTCTTAGGATCATTCTTTGCTGCAACAACCGTATTCGCTACAGTCGTAGCATCTAATGCCTTTCGAACATAACCGAAGGGGTTATATCGGTTGGACAGGAACATATGCTTGAAGTTAACAACCATCACTTCATAACCTTGTGCTTCTTTAATTTTTGCTGTCTTTTCGTACACTTCACCCTTTGGATCTGTGACTACAATACTGGTGTCTGTGTTGTTGATGACATTAGTGATTACAAAGCTTTGCGTCTTAGAGGAACCAGGTCCTCCTGCCACAGCTACATTTCTATTCGGAATTTTACTGTCTTCAGGTTGAATAATAGCCTTTTTGTTAAGCATTCCAAGAACAAGTCCAGAGTAATTACTTACAGGCTCGTTCAACACATTAATAGGAGCAACACTAGCCATTCTCAACACCTCCATGTCTCATTGAATCTTCAATATCTTTGTTAAGGTCTTCAATGGGAATAGTTAACACTTCTTTTTCTCTTTTCATAACTTCAATTGGTTTTGACCAACGTGCCGATCCCTGTACTCCGTAGGTTTCACCTACAATATCGTAGTCCTTAGTTCTGGTCTTAATGATCAAGTAAACGATTAAGACAATCGAAGCAATAAAGGTACAGTATATTAATGGATTGTTGTCATTGACTTGTTGACTGATATTTTGTATGGGATGGATAACGATATCTAAGAAGTAACCCAGGAGTTTATCGGCACTGAAATCCATTTTATATTTTGCAATGAACGGTAACAGTCCTGAGACAAAGATTGAAACATTAAACAACAAGTAACTAAGTAAAGTGAAAGAAATAATTTTCGTTTTCATCATAGACCTCAGCTTTCTGAAATTGATTCACCAACAGTTCCAACAGTTTCAAGCTTGGCGATCTGTTTGTCTTGAATTTCCACTTTAAAGATCTGTGTCATGGTTGGGTTTTTAACATTTTCAATCTTATATTGTGTTTTCAACAGCACCATACCAGTCACATTTTGTTCTGCCGAGGGTGTCAAGAAAATTTGCATGTCCTTAATGACATTTTCAAACTTGATTTTTGGTGTATCTGGAATGCCAGCTGCGGTTAATTGTCCATACACGTTTTTGTTCACATATTTTTTTATCTTGGTGAACCGGTCTTTATAACTCTTTTCGTTGTACTGATATTGAACTTGAAAGAAGTTTTCAAGTAGCCTTTTATTAGCTGGATCTTCTGTTAGTTCTTTTTCAGTTACCTTACTTTCGTAATTTGTTAACTCCCCTTCTTTTTTCTCCATTTCATGTTCCATGGCCGTCACTTTTTCATTCATTTGCTTCTTCTTCTCATTTGCATCTGACAGATTAGCAGCGAGAACAATGTTTACAAAAATTGATATAAAAAATAAGACTACAACAGTAGTCTTAATAATGATGTTTTTCATAAAATATCCCCCTATTTAATTACGCGGCCAAAACCAGCCAAGTGCTTTTTCCAATATCCTTGATTCCAATTTGAATAACCAATACCTGAATTGTTCGCATCATACATTCTTTTCTTATCTACATAAATTCCTACATGAGTGATCGAGCTTGCAGGACGGCTAGAGTTTGTACCTTTAAAAAACACCAGGTCACCAGGCTTTGGATCTGCAATTTTTATTGAAGTGTTGTATTGCTCTGCTGCTGTCCGAGGCAAATTGAAGCCAATTTTTCTGTAGTTGTATTGCGTGAGTCCAGAACAATCAAAGCCTCTTATCGGGCTATCTCCGCCCCAGGTATATCCCCACCCTTTATATTTCGATACTTCATTCATTAATTTTGTATATTTTTTCTTTCCTAATGGTGATGCGTCTGCATTCCCCATGTCACCAGAAGGTGCATTTAGGTATTGCTGGACTAACAGGACATAATACATATTTCCATATTTATATCTGAAGTTTCCATTGAAATCAGCTACAGGATTGGAATACTTCACCCTAGACCCACCCGCTTTTCCTTTGGCAAATGATTGTGCCAATTCAAACTCATATTTCCTACCATAACTTTTAACGTAATTATTAAAACCCCCACCAAAGTTATAACTTTGAACGGGGGTCCAATAATCAAGCTTTTTCTTTTGTGAGTCTCTTACTAGGTTTGAGAAATACTGTACTCCCACATCGATTGAGACATTAGGATCGGATATAGAGTTTGGGGGCAATCCTAACGATTCTGAACTTTGCATAATGTCAGCCGAACTCCCACCACTTTCAACCATCATGATCGCTAGAATCACATCGACATAATCAGGAATTTTATACTTTGCTGCATATTCTGTGACAACTGGCCTCCAAGCTTCTACTTTTGCGTTAACTTGCGCCGTACCAGAATTCTGATTCTGTGCTTCATTTCCACCGATAAAGGCTGCTATTGCCCCTAAGAAAATGAGCATTAGGAAAACAATAATTGCTATTATAACGTTTTTCCTTTGTTTATAACCTTCTTTAGCAACGGTAACAGCAATTTTTGTTTCAACTACTCCACTCATCTTACATCACTCAATTGCGATTCTAATTGAATGATCTCTTTCTGACTTTTCATCACCTGAGTTTCGAGATCAGAAAGCTTAACGTTGTCTTTTAATTTCTCTTTTTCATTATTAACCTTAGATTTCTCTTCAATGATTTTATCATTGAGGTTACTTATCTCAATTTGGATGCCTGCGATTTTGCTCCACAATCCAGCATCTTTTCTTTCAGTCTTTGTTACTCCTAATGTACTTGCAGCTTCGCCGTCTGATAGTCTATTAAAAACGTCAATTGCAAGTTCAAATTCTTCATGATCTAAAAACGCCAATCCGAGCCTTATCATTGTATGCTTACTGTTAATCAAAGCAATTAAATTCGATAAGTTCTCAACATCAAATTTTACAATGGCTTTTTCATTTTCAACGAAGGTTGACTTCGATTTTAACTTTAGTATTTCTTCTTTCTGATTAAGCTTATAGAGCTTCTCAATAACCTTTTCTTCAACCTTCTTGTCCATCGTGATTGCCTTATTATAATCACCTATATCTACAAGCATTTCTGCAATATCAAGGCTAGATTTATTCTGTTTTCTTAACGCTGTAATTGCTTTATTGGTGTCTTTACTCGCAAGAGCTAATGAAAGTTCTTGCTGCGATTTAAGATCCTCTTCTTTAGAAGCATACTGATTGACAACTTTATTTTCAGTTACCTTCACTACAAGCACGATCCCAAACAAAAGAACCAAAGCTGAAACGCCTATTATGATAAACTTATTCTTGAATTTCTTTTTTTGATTGATCGAACTTTTATTGACCTCTTCGTAACATCTAAATTGTTCAGCCTTCAGTTCATCATCAACAATTTTCTTTAATTCACCTATAGATTGCGAATGAAAAACAGAAAACATGAACTGATTATCTTCCTTCAACAACAAATCACTTTTATGGATGCTATATTTTTTGTAGTTGAACTTATCACTTAGGAATCCCAGGATAAAAAATTTGTATTGATCTAAATGACTTTGTTGATCATAAGGTAACTGCCCTTCACTGTTTGACCTATACATAATTTTAAAAGAGGAATAATTTTTTATATAAATGTTTGCCGGATCTAAGTAAGTCATCCCTTTGCATGCAGATAAAGGTTCTTTATTCAAGAAGTTTTTTATAATTTCCAATTTAACTACTTTACTTTCAAGACTTGACTCATCTAACGACTCGTACTCTTCAGGAATTGTATAAGAAAGAAATATTTTACCTGACTCCTTACTAGCACTATCTAATTCCATAAATAATGCAGAAGGATTTTCAAGTTCTTCTAGTTCATCCAGGCTCTTAATACTAGATGAACTTTCACTAACCTCAATCTTTCGTTCCTTTCCGTTCTTGTACAGGGTAATGTCACCAATCATGCTAATCTTGGTGATTTTCATGCTGATCCCTCTTTCCTGCCGATATCAGTTTTTAATTTGGATCTTTCATCTTTCGATAAAAAGACCATGGACGCCCAATCTGGAACAATATTAGGATCTTTTCCAGTCAACTTTCTGTACCTTTCTGGATTGAAAAGACGAAGCTCTTCTGTTGTCAATTTCACTTCCATTTTCGCACGTTTTTCACCATACAAAATTAATGCTTCAGATTGTCTTTTCCTTCTTAAAAATGCTTGCTCTTTTTCTGATAATTTAATTTCCAATTTATTGCGTACATCTGCAACCTCATTAGGAGCCATTCCAAAAAGAACTACTGTATGGCTATTTCCTACAAGAGCTGCACCGATTGTATGGCTTTGACCGTTAGCAGTGGTATCTTCTTGAAGGATGTCCTCAATTTGTTGAGTTGTAACTGTAACACCAGCATTGTATTTTCTAAATCGCTTAAATGCTTGTTTAAAGAAGTCTCTACTATCTGGGTTTGTAAGTAGAAAGTGAAATTCATCGCAAAAAAGATGATTAGACGTACTTTTTGTGCTTGTGATAATTTCCCAGAGATAACTGAATGTATTCAGATACACAACTGATTGCATATCTTTTTCAGTCTGCAAAGGTTTTAGATTGAAAGAGATTAGTTTACTTGTTAGATCTATGTTAGTGTGTCCATTTAAAATTGTACTTGAACCAAAAACACAGTTCTCTAGAACGTCACAGTATGTTTGAATGCTCTCGAACTTTCTAAGGTCCGTTTCTTGCAACTTCATTAATGCATTGTATAAATCTTCTAGAATAGGGAAGGCAGTTGGTTTCATTTTTCCAATGTTCTTCACTTCACGAAGTCTTGTATATAATTTTTTACATTCATAAGAAATAATAGAGAGTTGCGCCCGAGTCATTTCAGGCATTAAAATCCGATGGATACCTTTCATTCTTTCAACCTTCTGATTGATTAAGCCTTCAATTTCTTGATCACTCAAATCAGCATCAGCACTTTTAATTACATGATCTTCATCACTCTCTAAATAAACAGAATGAATGTCAAAAGGATTTAATCTATATGGACTTGCACTCGATAAGTCCAATACAGTTCCACCGAGTTTTTTTACTCGTTCACTGCTTTCATTTTCTGGATCAATCAGATAATTATAGTGAATATTTTCAGCGATTTTGATAAGAATGTCTTTGCCTATATAAGTTGATTTACCAGTACCAGAAGCTCCTAGAATGATTTTATTTCTGTTCAAAGTCTTTCTAGGATTACGATAGTTAATAGCAATATTACTGTTTGTGTCTAAATTCTTGCCTTCAATGGTAGAGGTGGATGTTAAATCATGAATCTCATTATCATCATAGGGGAAAAAAGAACTTGCACTGTTAGAATTGGTCATTGAATAAGTGTACTCTTTGAGTCCATTCATACCAATCGGAAGTGTTGACCAAAATGCATCATCCATTCTTCTATATGGAATCGTACCTTGTAACCTTGTTTGATTCAGAACGTTGGTAACACTCTTCTCTAATAAGTTTAATTCTTTTTCGCTTTTTGCCTGAATCAGAACATAAGTATATAAATATAGGAAAGTACTTCTTTCCTCCAACGATTCTTCGAGCTGCGCTTTGGCAGCATTCATCTCACTACTAATTTGACTACGCTTCAAGGGGTCAATGGTTCTTTCTAGTTCAGCCTGTTTGTTCTTAATAGCTTCGTTATAGTGCGCTCTCATGATATGATCGCTTGCTGGTTCCATGTGCTGTGATATCACTACGTTTCCCTTTAATTTTTTTAAAGGACGCAGCCAATTACCTATTGGTCTCTTTGGATAACTCATAATGACAAAAGGTTTGATATAATTACCGCCAGAAGCAATGTATTCACGTTGAAATTCAAAAACGAAAGGACTGATTTTTTCAATTGTATCTCGATCAATCAGCCCTTTAATTTCATTTATTTGTTCTGGTTCAACTTTTTGCTCTTTCCTATCTTTAAGGAATTTCAGTAAACTCAAAAAACTCACCCTCTTATTTGTTATGGTATACAGAAGTTTTATAATCTAAAAATTGATGCATTAAATGAGAAGCCTCATTTCCATTTAAGACCTTTGGCGCACAATCATAACCAGATAAAAGTTCATTAAGCCCAGAAATAACTTCTTCCCTCTTCTCATTCAGTCTAGTTTCTGCGACTCTCAGCTCTTCGAAGGTAGGTTGTTTCAGTTTTTCCTTAATTACTAAAAAATGCGCTTTTACGGAAGTGTCAATATCTGTTTCTAACTGCTGATACTCATAGAGATATGATGCTACTAGCTGTTTCATATCATTGGTTAAACTAGAATCGTTTTGTGTATCAATAAACCTTTGCTTCCACTCATTCAAAAATGGGGTCATAACAACTGGAATTGCCATTGACACATTTTGAGGTTTGTAGTGAACGTATGTCGAAATAAACTCTCCATATCTATCAAACAACTCGTCCACTTGATCTGAAGATAATTGATCCATGTTTACACCATCTGTTTGTATAATAGTAACTATTTCATTTTCTTTTAAGAAAATGAAATCAGAATACACACCTTCAAATGGACTTATATCATTAAAGGTTTTCATCGATAAACAACTCCTTATTCTTACTTTTCACAAAGTACACTTTTTGTTTCTTTTTATATGCGAAGTATTCTTTTATAAAATCACGCATATGAATGTTATCGCGTTGCTTGACCGGTCTGTACATCACATACACTGAAGGAGCCAGTATCAAAGCAACCACAATTACAAATTTACCTATCCATAAACCAATAGATGTATACGGTGGAATTACGACAACACCTAGTGCTAAAAGAAAGAAAGGAACAATGATAGTAAACAGTGTTTTGACCGTAACGTTCCCAAAAATTTTATATTTGTTGTCCACATTCTCAGGAAAGTACCATTCTCTAGCAGCATTACCTGAGACTGAAAAAGTCTTTTTTATTCTTTCATCGATAAGTTTTTCTAAGGCTTGATCATCCATGTGCAGTTAAACCTCCATTAAATTAAAGAGACAAAGGAATTTCCCTTTGTCTCTCGGAACAATTTATTACACGAGCAATGAAAACCCCCATGGTACAATCCACGAAACCGCAGCACCAGCACCAACACCAACAAGTACACCACCTAGACTCTTCCACATTTCATTTCTTTGATGTGGATCATCGTAACCTGGTAAGTGCTTAATAACAATTTTAATAGCTGCTACTACGCCAACTGCCACAACAATTCCTGTCAGAACGCTTGATACAGCGACAATTGCTTTGTTGAGTTTTGCTTTAACTTGACCTGTACTTGCAGCTGCTTGTCCTACTTCTGGAATACAAGTGGAAACCACTAATACAGCAGCAAATGTTAGTAATAACATCCAATGTTTTTTAATAAATTGCATCTTTCATTCTCCTTTTATAAAAGCAAACTTGTTGGTTTAGTTTAATTTCATCCATGCAAAACTTTTAATTAATCCAAGCGCATTAACTTTAAACGTGTCAATTAAAGCAATTGTGTTGATTTTTTTGTTCATTACATTAATTAATTGCTGGAATACTTCAGGGATAGCCGCGGCTAACAGTGTTCCTACTGCGACACCAATAATCAAAGAAAATATACCGTTAATACTACGATCTGCGTTCATTTCAAAACTCATTTTTTAATCTCCTTTTTGTAATTTTTAAAAAAACAAACTGACTTCTCTCTTATAGGCTGATACCTTCTTTAATTGTCGTTACTTTCTTGATTGATTTTTGAACTTCCTGTTCATGTGATTGTGTTTGTTGCTCTTTAAACATATTATTTTTATTACGAGTATCTTGAAATTGATCAGGATAGAGCTTCTGAAACGCAGGAAAAAGTGCTTTCAGTGACGCGTTTTCGCTCTTCATGCTATTAATCTCTTTTTTAATTCACTTACTCTTAATTTTTTGTTTTTAGTTTAATTTCATCCATGAAAAACTTTTAATGAATCCGAAGGCACTGCCTTTAATAGTGTCAATTAAAGCGATTGTGTTGATCTTTTTATTCATAATGTCGATTAATTGCTGGAATACTTCTGGAATTGCCGCGGCCAATAACGTACCTACTGCTACACCAATAATCAAAGAATAAATACCGTTAATACTACGATCTGCGTTCATTTCAAAACTCATTTTTCAAATCTCCTTTTTTATACGTTTTTTTGTAATTAAAAAAAGAGAAACCAGATGGCTTCTCTCTTACAAACTGATACTTTCACTTTTGATTGTTGTTACCTTTTGGGTTGGTTTTTGAATATCCTGATCTTTTGATTTTGCATGCTGTCCTTCAAACATTTTATTGATTTTAATTTGAGTATCATTAACTTGGTCGGGATAGAACTTCCGAAGTGCTGATACAAATGTTTTTAGTGCCGCATTTTCACTTTTTAAGCCATTATTTTCACTCTTTAAAGTGTTATTCTCAGCAATTAATTCGGCTACCTTTGGCACTATGTCTGATAAATCCTGTTTCTCTACAGCTTGTTCCGCCTCCTTGGCCGGTTCCTGTTTCTCTACAGCATCCCCTGTTGGGTCAGGAAACTTAGCATCAATCGAATCACTCAAAGCTTTAAATTTATCGTTGATACTTTGTACCTTATTGGTGATAAGGGAATTAATTTCATTCTTTACACCGTCAACTTTGTTGGTAAAAGAACTTTTAATATCATTCACGAATGATTTAAATAATTTTTTTACCTGATCAATCAGCTTTACATATTCTTCTTTAGCATGAAGATCTTTAGGATCTGATTCAATGACATCTTTTTGAATACGGCTAATTGTCGATTCAAGATAAGATAACTTTTCAAGAACATTTTTTGTGAAGTCCTCCCCTGGGGCAGCAGGACCCTTAGTTTTCTCGGACTCTTTCATTTTCAACTGATTCTTTAAATCAGCGATAATCTTATTATTCTTTTCTGCTTGTTCCCTTAAACGCATATTCTCTTTTTTAATTTGTCGTTTCTTCGCCATGTTATCGGCTCCCTCCATTCAAATGAAAGCAATAAAAAAGAAGCAACCATTTTTAACTAGCTGCTTCCTTACAATTCAAGACCTTGATTTTTTTGTCTTGGGGCCTTCGTTGGTTCTAATTTAATTGTATTGTCCTGAGAAAAAGAGACCTTCTGATCAAGAGCCTTAATATCAAGATTGGATAAGGATACTATTTTGGCGTATGCGTTTGGAAGGCTTGCCAGACCTTTTGTGTTTAGTCCTCCTCCTTCAGATATTCTATGACGCATAGAGATGTGTAAAGAGTCACATAACCAGGACAAAGCTTCTTTAAGCGAGCCAATACCTTTTTCACCTATAGTTACTTTGTGGACGTCATCTAAATGAGTACATCACTTCACTTCGATGTCCAAATGCTTCTGTGCTGTATTCATCTCGATTCGAATCCTTTACATCATGTAATACTGAATCTTTGATATCAATCAAAACATCTTTGACTGTTTGAATTCGTTTATTTGAATTTCTTTCCATTACAAACCCACCCTTTAAAATTATTTATTGTTGTTTAAATTCAGGTCTCGTTAACACCTCCTTTCAGTATTCACTTCATATAATTGATTGCTTTATATAAAGAGTTGAAAAGCTCACTTATATAAGGGAATTGTTCCATCGCAAAACGCAAAGCAAATGCCAACACAACCAATGAAGAAATCATTAACATATTTTTGGCCCAGTTATGCATGTCATCACCTCACAAGACTGGTCGTTGAACCAGGTTTCTTTGTAAGTTGATCTGGAACATCCATAAAGAATATTTGAATCTTACCATTCACTGTGTAATTAATATCTGTGCCATAAGGTTGCTTTGATGACACATCACTTGACACTTTGTAACGGCCAAAATAATACTTGTTTGAGTAATTTTGAATATCTTTACTTGCCTCGGATGTTAAACCGCCATGTGACTGTAATTTCGAACTAACATAGTTTTTGAAATCGTATGTCTGAATACTCTGAGCGCCAAAGATAACTAAAGCCAGCAGGAAATACATTTTGAAGAAAAATTGTATCTGCGATGTAAATTCTCCGGCAGCATCCTCCATTTGCATTATGACTCCCCCCTTTCCAGCAACGAGTTAGATTAAAAGTTCATGTTCTTAGTAATAACCGTCACCGCGACACCAGCCATAAAACCAAACATAATAATGACATTCAGCATGGTCATCTTGGTTGGGTACAATGCAAACCTGTTTTCTTTTTGCAGGCGAATCATCTTAACGCTTTGCATCATTGCCTTACTTGCCTGCATATTTAAATTGTCAATAATCGCTGGATCAGCTGAATTGTGTTTGTAATTGTATAAGGAAGTCATGAACGTCTTTGAACCATCTGTACCACCAGCTGCTTCTTCTGAAAACTGTAAGTAAGGATCTACTTTTCCTGGGTTCTTAGTGATGTTGTTTATGAGTCGGAAAATATGATCCTTAAATTCACCAGGTTCTAATTGATCCAAAACCTTTCTCAAACCAACAATAATGCTGCCGTTATTACTCTTAACAAAATTCACTACAAGCCTTTGAAATACAAACCAGTTAATTTGCTTTTCATACAAAAGATCACGAAACTCAATTTTCTCTTTTACATAAGCTTGTCGCCATGTATGAGTGAAAAAGAAAATGGCAAGAAACCCTAGCCATGGTGATAAGATAAGAGCCGGTAACACAGCACCGATCATTGAAAGTATGGCATTTCTCAATCTTTTCTTTTGGAAATGAATAAACTCTGCTTCTCCATAACCTGATTTTTCAACCATTTCAAATAAATCTTCTTCAGCTACCAAATACCAAAACCCTTTACCCTTCACTTCTTCTCACCTTCTTTCTTCTCCAACCTTTAATTTCAGTTACTTCATCATCCATTAAACGATTCTGGAAGCTATTAAAATGAAATGCTGATAAACCAATCACAAGCGCTGATGAAACCCACCCGATAGGATTATGGGCGTAATATAACAAATAGCCATTAAACCCCATTGCAAAGGTTAAAATGGCTATTACAGTTAAGTTATAATAAGTTGTCAGTTTGAACTGTTTCTTGAAAGTTTCCTTTGATTTTTTCAACTCGTTTGTCTCACTCATAATTTCATTATGCCATTCAGCTAGATTGGTAGTTTGGTTTGAATCAACCCTTCCTTGTTCAGAAATGATTGATAAATAATTGATAAAGAGTGTGAAAACAAAATCTGAAGAATATTTTTCAGCAAAAGTATCAAAGGCTAAACGTTTTTGTTCTGTATTACCAGCCATTAATCTGGCAATCAACTCGTCTACATCTTCTTTAAACTCTCCTTTCAATATTTTTTCTGAGTTCCATTTCAAGGAACTAATGACCGTTTGGTTACTATTCATAAGTAAATCAGTCATATTCAAAATGAATCGATTTCTTTGCACCCTTGCTTCATCGAGATAGTACCGTTGTGCGTTATTTCTCATAATAACCACATAACCATAGACGCTACCTAAAAGGCCCCCTATTAATGCCAGCCACCAATAATAGAACAAAATCATAACTACTCCAAAACAAACCATGAATGGTACAACTAGCGTGGTAAAGATCTCTTTTTTGCCTATCTCCTCACCATACGCTTCTCTGTACGCATTCATTTCATCAATAGTCATGACCTTTTTTTCATATCCAAGCACCTTTATTACGCCCCTTTCGGGAGACCATCATAGTCAACACGATATCTTCTAAGATTTCTCAAGAACGTATCTGGCAATTCTCCAATTTCCGAATGGAATTGGTATCCATCAAATTCCTGTTTGTATACAGTTGTGGCCGTTTTATCAGCATTAAAGGCAACGATCTCTTGTAAGTAACGAGTTTCTGTACCATCCTCATGAAGTGCAACATCTGAATGAATACCGAAATCTAGATAAGTATAGATATTTTTTAGGAATGTTTCATCATTCACATGATATTTTTCTTTTGCCATTCCTAACAAACGATCAGGCTGAGCACGCGCATCGAAAGCATGAAGTGTGGTTGAAATCCTATGTCCTGTTAATAAAGCTTGATACATCTGATAGACTTCAGGCCCAACGACTTCCGCAACCATTAACCAATCAATATCAGATCTCAATGATGCTTTTTGAATTAATTGATCAATTGGTGCATTTTCATTCGCAATCCAATAGAAGATGTTTTTATGTGGAAATGTCTCTTTTGCATACATGTCCTTATTCGTTTCAATAATATTAATTCGCTCTGTATCTCTAATAAAATCAATATAAAGTTTTTGTAATGTTGTCTTCCCAGCACCTGCTTCACCAGAAAATGTGATACTTGATTTTGTCAAAGCCATGGCTCTTAATAATTTTGCAACATATTCTTTTGCAACGTTGGTAAAGTTGTTTTTATTAAGAATCAGGCCAGGCTTTGAAATTCTTATCGCAAATGTTTCACCGTCTGTAGCAACACTTGAATCAACCATATTGACCCGTAATCGATTCAAACTTGTGTTAACTATTGGGCGTTGAGGCGTTAATTCAGTCTGAGTAGTTGAGTTGATTTTTGCTATAATCTTTTTAGCAGCTTCCGTTTCTAATTCAATTGAGTAAGTCTTAAATCCATTTCCCTTAACCCATAATTGTGTACCATCATATCCAATGTCTGTTACATCGGAGTTTTTTCGAATTTTATCAATTACGCCAAGACCAACCAACTCACTCATAATATAATCTAGGTCATTTGATAAATCTTGTTCAGGAATGATGTTTTTCAAATGTTCTTCAAGAAGACCTCGAAGAGTATCTTTAGACTCTTCCTCAACAAATGCATTATGAAAAATTTCTGAGTGATTAGACATAAAATACTCTTCTATTTTTAAAATCGTGTCCTCTGAAATTTCAGATTTGGTTAAAGTTGTACTCAACCTATTCCCTCCTTATGTTTTGTCCGTTGCAAAGACAATTTTAAAAGGTGATCCTTTATCATCGACCACCTTTACTTTAATCGCCTTATAAAATCCATCTGTCGTTTTGAGATATGAGAAGGCAAAGTTTTTTACCTTTCCAGGCTGATTTTTATTGATAATCCTCTTAAAGTCCTTCTCAAATCCTGATTCAACAATGATTACTTTTTCTTCATCAACACGAATACTTTTGTCTAAGTTCTGCGTTGCAGCTATCTGCGCAGCATCCTGCATTTCTTTCGTTAAATCGTTATAATGACTGCTGTTCATTGTCTGATAGACAATATAAGCAATCAAAATAAAGCCAAATACCAACAATGTCATCCATTTTGGAAAATGTCTCATATAAGACTCCTTTCAATCACATAACCTACCTACAAAACTTTATATAGCACTAGACTTAAAGCCATTAGACCAGTTAAAGACGAATATACGTTATAAAGTATCTTGTCCTTCTTTACTTTAGCAAGCTTAATTCTCATAAATAGTGTGAGTAAGAAAAGAACAGCTGCGGCTCCAATAATTACTGGATAATAGTTTTGGACTAAGTTAAACATTCAATCTTCCTCCTAATAAGTAAGTTTAATTATTTTGGTTCGATTTAGTGGTATGCATTGACATCAATGCCAATTTCATTAACCAGTAGATAAATAGTAACTGTGTTACTAGTATCCATATCTTTGTGGTGTCCTGTATTTCGATTTCTTCCATGAAAGGAATGAATACACCCTCTTTGCTTAAAACTGTTAAAGAACCAATAAAAGGATATAAAAAAAGGACAATTAGGCATTTTCTCAGTGGTTGGCCCATGTCCTTTTTAAACTGCTTAAATTGTTTGTTAAACGTGGCTTTTCGCCATAGGTGCTTTAGAGTCTTAAACCGTTCATACCATTTGTCATATTTGAACTTTGGTTTAAACAATTTCTCAAATAAGTTTTTTCTTGTATTCTCTTCTCTTTGATCTAAAACTTCAAGATCCTGAAGTAATTCTCTAGTAATTAACCACACTTTTCTTTTTTGAAACCAATTTTTCGCTTGACTATTCACGTATGCTCTGGCTAATAGAATAGATTTTGTGAAATCACTTTGATCAGTAAACATTGGAACGAAAATTCGTTTCTTTCTATCTACTTTCAGTTCGCTAACGGTGTATGTGCAAGACTCAAATGGATATTTTTCCTCCAAATAACAATCTATAACCTGATATTGCGAATTTAAGGGAAGCTGACAGTGATCATACCTTTCAATAATCTCGTAACCTTCCTTCTCTAGAAAGACCTTAACTCGTTTATAGTAATTACTGTTCTCCTCTGAGGACCAATTAATCAATCTTGCATCTAATGGTCTATCCTGCACTTTGCTATCTAATGATTTAATTGATTCATTATCCATTTGTTCCACTTTCAATCGACTCTTCTATCAACTTAGCATTTCTAATTTTAAATTCAGTTTCTTCCCAATTCCAATCATCATGAGCCATACGATCAGCTGCTTGCTGCGCTGCTTCATCCAGATCTGGATCATTTACACCCTCAAAGTCTCCTGTCACCGTAACTGTTGTTGTGAAGTGCTGCGTTATGTCTAATTCAACTTCAAACGTCTTTGTATTCAAATATGAGTTGATTTTTGAGATAAGTCCATATACTAATGCTGATTTCGTAACTTGACCAAGATTAAGAATACATTTTTCATAAAGATCTCTGGCTGGATGCCCTTTGTGTAAAGTCATGATTTTTTGATCAAGACTGATGACATTTTCTGATGTAGTTTGTTTTAAAAATTCCAATAAACTATGAACATTCTGATCCTCAGAAGAGAACTCACTAGTGAACAGAAAAAGAAGTGATTTTAAAAGCATTGACTCTTGTTCAAAAAAGGCATCCTTTTTTACATAAGGATTTTTAGTTCCAACTATAACGTTTGTAATTTCATTTACATCTAATTCACTGTCAATTTGATTGAATGATGTTCCTGGGAAGTTCTCACGAATCTTTTTCATATAATTTTTAATATGGCCTGATGTTTTCAAAATAACTCCAACCCTTCTCTTTTATAATAGAAAAAGGGCCTATATTTAGGCTCCTTGGTCTTTCAATTAGCATTCAATTGGAATAAAATTAGCGTATTTCGCCTGATCTAGCCTATTGATGTCTGATACAGCTGCATGAATTTTTGTAATCTCAGAAGGCATAACTTCAATTGGCATGCTATTTACCACTCGATATTGATCATCGATAAATACATTCATTTTGATTTTTTCAGCAAACGCTTTTTGGTGCATCTTAAAAACTAGCATCTGTAATTTTTCATAAAAGTCATGATCCAGCAAACTTAGATGTAACATTGTATTCTTTTGAACAGCTTTTATCAAATGATCATTAAGCTCACGTTCATCATGATGACCATTTAATATTTTATATCCCCTTTCTTTTAAAACAGCTATTTCATCTGTATATTCATCAAGAGGATTGATAATTAGTTTAAAATCATCGGTATCATTCAGCAAACATAATTTTAATTTAGTTGTTTTACCAATTACACCATGAAACAACAAGTGTTGTTTCGGGAATAAATGATAGCCCTTACCACTGCCGGATGTTCCTAAAATAATTTTATTTCTATCAGGTATTTCTCTTTTTGGATCAAAGAAACCATTAAATGGTATTTCTGGTTTAATCTCATGCACCCTTTTCATATATACCCAACCCTTCTCTTTATCTTTTTTTTGATACTGTATGGTTTAGTCTTGAAACGTTAAATCTTCGGCTAAAACTTCAATTTTTTTTAGAACATCAGTATTTTTTTTTGATTCTAGCCATTCAATAAGATCCGACAATATCAAATGGTCTGGTTTAACTTGGTTGTATACAGAGACACAGACAGTAACACCCTTTTTTCCTAATGCACCAAAGATGTTATAGTGTGCACCAGGAGAGCCGATTTTCTCCATATCATGATATATTGACTGAACCATATTCAAAAGTTGATTCTCATTACTTTTTGATCCATTGTTCATCTTTGCTTGTCCACCCTTTCGGCAACCCTTCAGGAAAAGGATTGTCTAAGCTAATTGGCTTCATTAACACAGCATCTTCCTTGATGCTCTTGGAGTCCATATGCGCGATCATATGAGCATAAACATTGAGGTTATGGTTCACAACAAAACTCACCTGGTTCACGCCAATCGCTTTAGTTGATTCAAAGGTAAACTTGTAATCACCGATGTCACCCCAAATTGGAAGGTAAAACTTCCTTTCTCCATTTATTAATTCGTGTTTGATACGTTTATCTTTCTTCCGTACCTGTTCATCTGTAAACAATGAACCTGTTTGTTTTTCAACATTGACATGCTGTAATTCGTAGGTGTTAGAGATCGTTGTACTATTCCCACTTTTAGTGGCTGCACCTTTAGTTTTTTCTAAGGGAACAGACGCGATCTTATTTTTAACTGGATAATCAATATAACTCTTGTCAACGATAGATGTTGGTGTTTTCATCAATAATTCCACGTCATCGGACCATGTACTGATCTCATTTTTATAATTGATGTTCACTGGCATTTCAAAACCATAGCCTGTTCGCATTTTTGACAAGGGTTTTAGAGGAATAGAAAGTGTTTCATAATAAAGCTTCATGTCCTTGTTGATTTCTCTTTCTGTCATGACCACGCCTTTATATTCAAGGCTAGTCGCGTTGGCCGCATTCACTGTAACTTTCTTCTGGCTGGCTGCATATCCGTCTGTTGTAAGCGCAGCAGTCTTAGTAGCAATATCAAAAGCATTCTTGTTAAAGCCTTCGAGCTTCACTGTATACGCCTTTTTCTTATTTACTACAAGATCCGTTGCCGGAATTTTCATTTCTGTTTTAGTTGGCAAGCTCTTTGCCGTATATTCCTTTGTTGCCACTACCTTTTTCCCTTGATAGATGGAAAGCTTGATTTTTTCCTTACTCATGTCATTTACGCTATCAGGGTATACATTGACCCTATCAAGGTTAATCTTCACTGGCAGCCCCTTAGATGCAAGCTCAGTGTATATCTGGATCTTCTTCATACTGGCCTTGATCAGAGGCACGTCATAATAAAAAGTGATTACAATATCTTTGCTTCCGATCTCCCCTTTTTGGACGGTAGTGGAAACTGGTCGATAAGTGTAATCACCTTTCTTTAAATCCTTCTTCGGTTTGTAACTATATTTTGAGCCCCTTACATACAAGTCTGACTCAGTTTTAATAACGCGATCATCCCTTGCATCAACATGCTTGACTGTCACTTTACGCTGCAAGTTGTAATAAAACTTTACTGTCACGTCCTTATTACCCAGCACCCCTTTTTTTGTCTTTTTATCAACAGGAATGTACTTGTCACCGTTGTCGGTGATAGAGCTTTTCGGATCAAAGGAATATTCTGTACCAATATTCCTTGTGTATTTCTCTTCTTTTAGAAGGTTGTTGTTGTGTTTATCGATATGCTGCACTGTAATTTTCTTTTGTCTAACTTCAAATTTTGCTTTGAATGAAGTAGTATTGTTTGGGTCTGTAAACAGTTCTCCAAACCCTAATACTTGATAATTCCCACCATTAGGAATCGCAATCAGTGGTCGAAAAATCTTCAAGCCACTTTTTAAATCACCCGTATTATAATTTAACGCCTTGTCTAAAGGTGCTTCTAAATGAATTTTTTGCCCCCCATGTACTTTCATTGGTCCACCTGTTATTTTTTTACCTGTAGATTCATTCACAATTGTGATACCTGAAGGAACTTTAATTAGAGTATGATTCTTTTCAGATGTCTTAAAAGTAGTCGTTTGTGAAACTTGTTTATTCCCCTTTACGCTTACATTTAAATCCCTATCACTAAATTTTATACTTCTATCTAAACTTTCACCATTTACAACCAAATCCCATAGTTTGTCATAATTCGGAAGGCTCTTTCCAGAACTACCACCAGAATATAATCGATCTAAAATCAAAGATGTAGTAACAACACCCTCTTTTTTGTCTTTGAATATATTTTCATCTCCTCCCCACCCATAGTACAATGCCCTTTGTACTCTCTCGTCGTCATACGGTGTTGGCTCTTTATACTTAGAACCTGTCGGCGGTGACGCTTTAGAATGTTGAAAACAATAAGCCTGTTTCCCATCTACTCTAAAGTCTCCTACAATTGAACCACGATAAGAGATCGCTCCTTTATATTCAATTTTGGGAGCCGCTGCCTTCGCTTTGACTGGCTTTAAAAAAGAAAAAATGGAAGCAATCACCCCTTGTTTATGATCAAGGTCGCTTTCCATTAATAGTTCTTGATTTGTATCTCCTTTTTCAATCAATCCGTTAAGCGTTGCTTTGACACGTTCCCCATCAACTAGCATATAGAGAACTTCGTCATTCATTTCTAGGAATCCATCATGATTAATCCCAAAAGTCTTTATTCCTTCACCTTCTGTGTGAGAAGAAGGTAAATATCCTGTAATCATACTCAAAAGCATGATTACAATTACCGTTAAAAGTTTTCGTTTTCCTAGCGACGCTTTATTTTTCATTTCGACACCTCTCATTTTTTCAAAATAAAAAAGGCATCCATTTTAGAATGCCTTTTGATCACTTTTATTTATTCAATTTGTCCCATGGCACACCATCAAGATCATTCATATCAAATTTATATTTTTTGTATGTTGCGCCCGACTCCCCACTACCACCATGATTCTTGATATTTCCTTCACCTGTTTTAATACCAGATGTAGTGGTTCCTCCATTGTTTTTTGGCTTTGGTTTAGGTTTTGCGCTTGATTTTGGTTTAGTAGTTACACCTGAATTATTGGAATTATTTCTTTTGTAACCTGTTGAATTATTTAATTTTTGATTATAGCTCTTTTGGTCCTTAGAACTTTGATTGGTACCACCCACAGAAGAAGAGTAATTATTATTGTTATTTACTTTTTTATTGCTGCTGTGAGTTTGAACTTCGCTTTTTCCTGTTACACCTTGATTATTTTTCTCGTTGCTAGTCACAATGTTTTTATTTTCAACTTTAGTTGTTGATTTGGCATGATTTTTTTCAAGGTTTGCTAATTCCTCTTGCATTTCTTTCTTTAATTTTAGATTCTTAATTTTGCTGATTTCCTTTTTAACAAGATCAATATCCTTTTCAGATTTCACGCCTTTTAAAGCTTTAGTTGATTTTTCGAGTGCTTTTTGCTGTTCAGATAGACTTTTTAAGAATTTAGTTTCTTTCTTAACAAAATTCTTATCATTGATAGCAGCAAGTGCTTTTTCCAGGGAACTAATTTGTTTCTTTGTAACACCTGATTTAAGAACACCTTTTTTGTTAGATACACTATCTAATTCTTTTGAGTATTTCATTTTACTATCTGCTTGTGCAATTTCAGCAAACAAAGATTTTTTTTTCGTCTTGTCGGTGACTAACTCCGTTTTCTCCGTAGCATCCAAAAGATTCTTTTCATTCAAACTTTTGTTTAAGTTACGTACAGCAGCAATAGCTTCTTTAAAATGATTAGATTCTTTGGCTTCAACTTTAGCAAGTTCTTTGGCTTCTGCTTGCTTATTGTATACATAAGATCCGCCTAAACCGCCTACAGTAATAGTCGCTATTGCAATTCCAGCAATAATTTTCTTTTTCATTGTAAATCCCCCTTTTATATTATCGTCATTTTTCCCGTAATAAAAGACTCTAGATGCTACAATTAAATATGGAAACCAACTTAAAATACATTATATGGTACAAGAAGTATAACTTCCATATTTATTCGTATTATCCCTTTTTATAATGTTGGTTTTTGGCATGTACCAACAACCTTGGATTTCCCATCATAAATAGAAAACCTCAGTCACGAATTTGGATCACAAGTGGATTTTAAGCTTCTCCCCACTAACTAGATTAGTCGTATAGTTAACTTGGTTGGTGATCTTCGACCAAGTACCACGCATAATTTTTTTTTCAAGGATCATTCTAATAAAACAATATAATCTAACTTGCTCTATTACTTACTGGTCTTGACCTGCCAACCTTAACCAGTTCACTATTTCTATTCTTGCGTTTAGCAAGAACTTTGCCATCAATTGTTCTTACTGTTCTTATATCATAATAAATTTCATGAAATCTTAAGATTTGATTATTATGGACATTTTGAACAAATAAACTTGATTTAAGAACATAAATCTTTTTATTAAAGGTTTTAATCGTCACTGTATTAGCCAGATCAACAAATTCAAATCTAACCATTTTTTCTTCTGACATTTTTTGCGCCTTTTTCATATTAGATGTTGCACCACCGTTTATAAATTTTCTGTTAAATCCTCTGTCTTTAATCCTAATGGTAGTGCGATTTTCATCATCACAGCAAGAGAGGATTTATTATAGTCTCCATTCTCAATTTTAGAGATGGTTGCTTGTGAAACCCCAGATACTGCTGCCAACTGAAACTGGGTCCACCCTTTTTCTTTTCTTTTTTCTTTAACGATGTTCTTTATTGTTTTCACCTCCTTAGGGTTATTATATTACTATCGGAATAATTTTTCAACACTTTTTATTCTCTAAGGAATATTTATCAGAAATTAAAATATCTCACCTTTTTCTGCTATTATTAAATAAATAACAAGCATTGGTGCGTGGATCTTATGAACGTATTACGAAATGAAATAGGAAGAAATATTCTCAAAAATAGGCAAGCGTTAAAGATATCATCTACTGAACTCTCTCGCCTTTCAGGAGTCTCCCAATCCTCTATAAGTAAAATTGAAAGGGGGACTTCCTCACCAAACATCGAGACACTGATTAAAATTTGCAAAGCTTTAAATATTACATTGTATGAAGTTCTGCCTAAATCTCTCTTCCCTGAAATTGATGATAGTGCCCAGAATAATGGAAAGCTTATGCATGTACTTAATCAATTGTCAGGTGGCGAAATAGAGTTTATCCAATCATTTTTGTCTACTAATGTTCTTTCACATATGAATAATATTGTCCCCCTCATACAATCCTTCAACGAATTAAGTGATAAGGAACGTGACTTATTGAGGGGATTTTTAAATTCTATTACGAATATTACTTTACAAGATGGTAAAACAAAAAGGGAGGGTTAATTTTATACCCCCCCTTTATTTAAGTTTCTCCTTTATCGTCTTCAACTGTTTTTTTATTGTTTCGACCGATTTAAACAAATGTTCTGCGATCTGCCCTCTTGTTAACCCTTTTTCTTTTAATTTATAAACCTCTCTTTCGGCCGGAGTTAATATGCTGGCTTTTCTCTCTATACGCAACTCATTAATCAACAGGCTTGAAACATCAGCATTGAATGTAACTTTGTCCATAAAAGCTTCTCTAATAAACTTGGGAATATCTTTGTAGGCTGACTTGTTAATATAATTTATTGCTCCTTGATCAAATGATTCTAGAATTATTGCTGGCTCTTCCCAAGATGTAAGCATGATGATCTTTTGGAAACCTCTCTCAACCATCTCTTTTGATAGATTCAGCCCACCCAATTCCTCATCTTCAGAAAGTGTTAAATCCATTAATACAATATCAATTTCATGATTTTCCATTTGCAATGCTTCTTCTTTTGTAAAGGCTTTTTTTACAACGATTAGATCTTTTTCTTTAGAAAGTAAGTCGCTGATACCCTTCATCCATACTGGATCATCTTCAACAATCATAATCTTTATCATATTATCCATAGCATTCACCAGCTATTTCTTTTTTCGAAATTGATTTTAAATCAATAACCCTGTTTCTAGGGATAGTTAAGGTTATAGTTGTTCCCTCTCCTAGTTGGCTGTTTACTTTTATGCTGCCGTTGTGTTTTGTCATGACGTTATAACAATAGGTTAAACCAAGACCAAAATTTCCAACCTTCTTTTTTGTAGAGAAAAATGGATCTAATATTTTGGACTGCATTTCTTTATCAACGCCCTTTCCATTATCAGCGACATCAATATGTAAATTACGACGAACTTGATAAACTCTGATTTTCATCTGCTGATCATCCCCCATTGCTTCCATCGCATTTTTCATTAGATTTAATAGGGTTTCTTGTAGGTGAATTGGATCTGCATAGATAATAGCATCCACTTCAAATATTTTTCTCAAATTCACAGCACTGATCTGTGGCTGAAGTAATTCAACACTTGAATTAACAAGATCTATAACACTAAATTCTGTTTCCTTTAATTCCATAATATCAAGTTTACTTTGAATACGACTCGACAACTCAAACAAGTGATTGGCCGATTTTAAGATCATATCAACTGATTCCTGTTTTTCTCCAAATTTTGTCTCTTTAAGGTCATATGCAAGAAGATCTATTTTGGCAACTTCATTTTTAATTGAATGATTTAATAAGGCAGTACCGGATGTTACTGCCTTCATGGTTAAGTCTCGTCTTTGTTTTTCAAACTTTATTTGTACGCCCAGAAAGCCATATTTGATTATAAAATAAACAAATAATACAAAAGCAATGGCAATTATCCAAGGGTTTAGCATCCATACACCAAATATGCCAAAGGCTTCTAAGATTATATTGGTGAATACCGCGAATAGTATGGTAGGCACAACAACTAGACAAGCGTAAATTTTTTGTCTTTTGCTTGTTATATTCTTTTCGGCATATGCTGCATAAACCATCAATCCTAATGAAATAAAGACATATGGTACGACCCATAATGAAAGAACTACATGATGTGTTTGCCATATAGGATATTCCGTAAAATAAATTTGCATAATGATTACGGGTATGAACAGGATTAGTTTCCAAATGATACTTCTCTTTTTACTTGATATTATTTCTGAGAACACAAGGCCGAAAATCATAATTGCATATGCTGTTCCATAGTGTCCTAACGATGATGAAATGTAATGAATCAGCTGCAACTGGCTAGATGATCCATCCAAGTAATACGACAAAATAACACTTAAACCACCAAAGCCACCAAAGAAACCAATAAAGCTCCCCCATCTTGTTTTTTCATTCTCAGGATAGGTAAGGAACAGAACTAAGCTCATGGCCCACAACAATGCAGTTAGGATGAACATCATTTTATTTTTCTAGCCTACTTTCAATAAATTGAAGTGTGTCAGCTGCTATTCTTTTTCTAGAGAGTACAATTCCAGAATGTCCACAACTGTATATGTGTCTTTTAGGTTTTCCCCAACTATTCCAAAGAATATCAGCATCGTTTATGTCGATATACATGTCATATTTCCCTGATATTAAGAGTACATTTTCTTTATCTACGAGAAGTTCTGCTTTACTTGGATTCATAATGTCCCAAGCTTTGTTGAGTTCCTCATAGGTTGTCCCATGTTCCTCCAGATCTCTTCGTATATACTTCCCAGGAAGAGTGTTCCAAATGGAATGCGCGATATTGTTAGCATAAAAAGCTGATACAACAATATCGACTTCTTTTTCGACAGTTGCTAATAAATTTGTTAACCATCCACCTAAACTAATACCGATAACGATTATTTCCCCACCCTTAATTTCCTTAATCCACTTAATCAGTCCCCTAAGTTCAACAATTGCCTGCTGGGAAGATTGCACTGTTCGATTTATATTGGCACTAATCATGCGTTCACCAGAATATGTTGAAGCTTGAGGTTCCCTATCAAAATGGTAAGGCAACGTGTAGTAATACATGTTCCAGTCATAATTTTTAATGATCCTATCGTGATAAATCTTCTTGATTCTATCGTATGAATCCATGCGCCACCCATGTACAAAGATAACATTAGGCTTGTGTTTAGAGTCTTTTCGTAAAAACACTTCACCAGTAACCTTGTCATTCTTGTCATCCCCAGATCTAATGCTTGAATTAAAAGAAAATGTTCCACTCTCTAGGTTTGAAGTATGGTTATCAATATGAAATGCTAAATTTATTGGTTGCAAACTAAAAAAATGGTCCCTATTACCTACTTTGATCGGTGAATTATTAAAATGACTCACCTTGCTTTTTGTCCTGTGCATATCAATTAATGCACCGTAGTCTATAACTTTTAAAAGCTTCAAAAGAATTATCTCCTTTAATGTCGAATTATTACTATACGAATATTTTAGCATAAAAAGCTTATTTTTTTGGAAATTGATTAAATAAAAAAATGATGAATGATATCTGATTCATAAGCCAATCCTATGTTAAGAAACAATCAACTTTAAAAGAACAATTAATATAAAGAAAAACAAGAATAATAAAAAAACAAAAAAATATAAGGGAAATCATAAAAGTCCTTGTAAAAGCATATATATCAGTAGTTTGAGAGTTTTTATAGATTCATTCAAATCCACAATTAACAAACTCACATAACAAAGAATACCTTGTTAACAATTCACATAATCATAATTACTGTATTCTGATATTCACATATGGCTAAATACATTTAGGGAGTCTAAGATATCTTGAAATACAATGTTTATATTTTACACATATTCAATTAAATAGGATTAATAGAAAAAAAAAGAACCCCTTCCCTCTTTTGAGAAGCAGGATCTAATAACGACTCAATCTAATTGCACGACAAATAACCTTTCAGATATGATTTTTTTCGAAAGGTTATTTTCATTATTCTATTCAATTTTAATTATTCCCTATTTATAAATAGAGGATATTCACCGTACTTTCTATGATAAGCATCCATAATGTCTATTCTTTCATCAACCTTTATAAAGTTTTGGACAAACTCATCAAAAGCATTAGAAAACATTTTATTAACAAATGCGCCAACAGATTTAATTGTTTTTAATCCATCATTTTTATGTAATTCTTCTAAAGTATCTGAGACTTTAGATAAAGCAAAATTAAGGACCTTTTGCTCCTTTTGAACGATTGATAAGTGCTGCGAAAGGTTTACGACACGACTGATTGACTTGTAGATGTCCTGCATTTCTCGCCATTTCAAAGGAATTTGTGCATATTTAACGCGTGCATCAATTTCTTTTTTTGAACGTGAAAAAGCTTCAGTAGTTAGGTTAAGTTCATTCTCTTTAAAGCAATTACCATTTAAATGAAACTTGAACTTATCAATACATACCTGAGTGAAGCTTCTTTTACGTGTGAAACGATTCACTGGTTTTTTAACTTTTGTATTTACTGGTTCAAATTTAAAGATTCGGTTAATAAGGCCAAGGAATTGTCTTACGCGTTTTGCGTTTGTTCTTAAAGTCTTCTTTAAAAAATTCATAGTTCTTTCGCCAGTTACCTTGTTGATATCAGTAGTATATTTACGGTTTGTACCTATTTGGACAGTGAAATATTGACATAGTTCTAACAAAAATATTGGTCCAGTATGATAACGATGTTTAATTAAGGAGCCGAAAATCTTTTCAAGGAAAAGAGCCTTTGGAATTCGAAAATAACTGCTTTTCCCCTTTTCAAAGAGTCCTTTGTTGTTTTCTAATTGTTGATTATAAAGAGCGTAATCTACTATTTCGTAATGAACGCCTGTCTCGGTGTACACTTCTTTCACATAATTTTTACTTATTAGAGTGTCAAATGCTTTTTTGACAGTTTCATAGGTTAAGTCATGATCAGTTGAGATATTTGATATGCAGAGTTGTTTTCTTTCACTTATAGATGGATCTTTTGTGAATGAACGGATCTGCCCCATTTCATCTGTGTACAAATGTAATATCATAAATAATGATACTTCAGATGTGGTCACAGGGTTTTCCGTTGATGTAGAATCAAGTCTTAATTTATCAAGATGGGCCTTGAAAAATTTGATTCCATCAATTGTGAAATTTTGGGGTTTGATTGAAGTTGATTGGTTACTAGAGGTCATTAACTATCGTTCCTTTCAGAACAAAAAAGACGAGTCCCTAGAAAAAAGGAAAACTCGTCTTCTGCATCCTGAAATAAAAACGCAAAACAGACATTTTAACAGTAATTATCTTTGACTTTTTCATTCCTATATTGTAATATATATATAGGAAGAAACAAAGTCAAACAAGACTACTGTCAGTGTTTTCCCTACCGTATTTAGGGGGAACCATCTAAGAGTGTTGGCAGCACTACTTAGACGGCGGAAGTCTTTTTTGTTTCGTTCATAATTTGTTAAACCAAGTATACCAACATTTTCACATAACTGCAAGACAAGGATGGATTACCAATAAGGTCTAAAAAGATTGAATATTCTGTATTATTAAAGCGTGCATTACTTCTGCATGATTTTTTAATTCATTTATAGTGCATTTGTGATGCAAATATAGTGCTCAAAGAGATTGAAATGATCAAATCAATTCAAGAACATAATAAATTTTCATTACTTATGCATTAATTTGTAATGAACTTGTAATGAAAAGGAAAATCGTATATAATAGAATTAGAAAGAAAAAAATTTCGGAGGTACGCAAATGAAAATAACAGTAGCAGCCGATATCGGCAATAGTGAAACTAAAATGATCGCCAGGTATGAGGGGATGGAAGGGTCAGAATGTTTTCATCAACCTTCAGTGATTAGAAAACTTATAAAGAGTCCGCAAATTGCTGAAACTAATTTAAAAAAGAATGTAATTAATTTAGATGAGAACTTAATTGTTCATATAACAAGTAATGCTTTGAAAACTCACAGTGATGGTTTGTATGTGATTGGAAAAAAAGCGATGCAAACAGATATGAACAAAGTTCAAAATATGAACATTAAACTAGGGAATAAGCATAAACATGACATTCCAGTAATTATGATCTTGTCCATGATCGCAAGGAAAATTGTTAAAGATGAATTTGAATTAAAGGGTTCACTAGACAGTTCTTATCAAATTGATTGCGACTTTGCTTCAGCAATTCCTGCATCAGAATTTACCTTTGAGAAGGCTAAAGAATTCGAGAAACGTTTAGCATCTGGCGACCACACAGTTGTTGTTCATTTAGGCGATAAGAGAGTCATGGTAGGAATTAATTTTAAAAGAACTAAGATCACACAAGAGGGTGTACCGGCAATTTTTGCAATGGTAGCTGATGGCGAAGACAATGACCAAAGAAAAGTTGGCCTTTTTGACAAATTCAATGAAGTGTACTCTGAGGAAATGAAACCCAAAGACCTTCTCAAAATGAAAATTTTCCATGTTGATATTGGTGATGGTACAACTGAGTATATTTATACCAATGGGGTTAATCCTGTAATTGATGCTTGTGACGGTGAGAGAAGAGGAGTAGGTCACGCAACTGAAGATGCAGTAATCATGTTAAACGAAATACTTCAAGGATCATTTAAAACATCGAGACAGAGCTTTATGGAAATCATTAAAGATGAATCGCACAATCTTCATTCAGAGGCTTTCAATGCACTAGAAGCTGCTAAAGGAACACAGGCGAATGAAATTTTAGAAGATACATTTGAGAAAATCCAAAATAAGGCTGGTAACACAGTTGATCTTATTGCGGTTTATGGTGGAGGAAGTATTCAGTTTAGAGAATATCTAGAAGAATCTTTAAGAGAATATGCCGAAACAATCAATTCAAAATTATTGTGGGTCCCTAAAGAACTCGCAGTAAATTTAAATGTAAGAGGATTGGATATCCTGAACAGAACAGTGTTCTCTAAAAACAAAAAATAGGTGATAAAATGAAAAGGAAAAAAAATAGGAAAGTAGTTACTTGGCGTATTGAAAAAAGTGACCCTGAGTTAACTGAGAGATTAAATGCTTGGTGTGATTCTCAAAAGAACGTGAACCAATCTTTAACTATTATGGTCGAAAATTTGATAAAAATTTTCGGCTATCAAGACATAAACAACTTTGAAGTTCAAGAAGTGCTGCATAAGCTAAAACAAGGGAATAGAAACATAGAAATTGCTGGCCAGGATAAAAATTCTGGTTCTGTTCCACATAATAGAGTTATCGACAAAGATCCATATGTCGATGACTCTATTAAATCAACTGATGCTGATGATATTCTAAATGCTATTGACAATGATAATGAATTTTTTAAATAAACTTTAAAAGAAGGGGACTTTCATATGCAAAATAGAAAACCATTCTTGGTTCGTAACTCTTTAGGAATGAATTATGCAACAACAAAAAGGGCTGCCGATATTTTAGCAGACCAGATGAAACGATTTAATAAGTACTTCAATGAAGTTAATGCCACGATGGGATTCGAAGGTTTATCATTAGATAATAAAGATAAGGATCTCTTGAAAAAGTGGTTTACTGGTGAGATAACTGAAGAGGAATACAATAAAAGGTCCGTTCAAAAATAATGAATCGCTATCAACATACTTCAATGTACTGTTATCCAGGAACTGATGTTTTAAAAAACTTATATGACATTAAAGATCTGAGTAAATTGGAACTAAGCGAGAAAAGACTTGTTTCAAAACAATTATTTAAGCTGCAAGAGAATCCAATTGCAGGCGGCTTTGATCTGGGTCACTTACAGAAAATCCACAAATTTATCTTTAAGGAGATATACCCATTTGCAGGGAAATTAAGAAATGAGGGCATTAGTAAAGGAACAACTCATTTTGCAGCACCTGAACATCTAAAAAGTTATGCTAATGACCAATTTAAGATGCTAAAAAAAGAGAAAAAATTAAGTGGGTTAGGGTTTGATACCTTTGTTGAGAGAATGTCTTACTACATGACTGAAATAAATATGATCCATCCATTTAGAGAAGGCAATGGCCGTACTCAAAGGGAATTTTTTCGAGAGTTAGCTCTTTACAATGGATTCGTAATTGAATGGGATAAGGTAAATAAAGAAGAGTTAATGACTGCTGCAAAAAGTTCTGTGATCAATGAAAAAGCATATATAGACCTGTTTAACAAGGTTATTGTTAATCAGGAACCAAACGAAGCTCTTATGAATGACTATCGTCAAAAAATAAGAAGATCAATGGATCAGCTTGAACTATAAACCAGGTGGATAGATAACATTCATCTTGGTTTTTTGCATACAGAAAACTCGCAAAAATTGCACCTGGTTTGAAGTGGATTAAGTCTGTTCTTATCAGAGTGTTTTCCCTTAAAAATCATTTAATGATTTTAAAAATGGGTATCAAAAAAACTGTGCAAAGCAGCTGCACAGTTTTTTTATTTGATATGCTTTTCTTGTTTGTTGAATCTCACATATTCTGAGAACTGAACGAATATCTCATCGATTTCTTCAATTGAGTTTTCTCTTAATTCAAAGTGATATTGAGCCTTCGCGCCAATGTCAATTAATCTTTTGGTCCACTCACGCCTCTTTTTATCCTTTTGAAATTTCTCCAAAGCTTTTGCTTCCTGCTGAAGTTTGTTGATCTTTTTATTGAGCCGGGCTATTTCCGATTCGGTTGTCATCAGATTCACCTTCTGACGTTTCGTTATTAATCTCATATTTCGCATGTAAATCAACAATGAGTTTATTTATTTCCTTCGGATCTTTTTCCCAGACATTAAATGTATCTAAAAACTTCTTCCCAATGTCTTTCTGTAATTTCGCTCGCGCCTTTTTAAGTTTCTCCTCATGTTGCGCAAGTTGCTCTTTAAGTTTCTGAATTGTAGTTGCTGCCATTTATAATTCTCCTTTTTATTTTTTATATTATCAAAGTGTCATAGTTTATTCAATTTATTCATATTGGCTTGTCGGTTTTTTGCTTTAATTGTTTCGATGATTCTATCTTAATTTGCATCTTATCTAAGATTATTGGTACTTACCTCGAAATAACCTAATTTTTGCACCGCTAATATGTTGTATCATCGACTTATCATCTGGTATAATGAGGCCAACGAAAGAAGAGAGTATGGCGCACTTATACACACCTTCGTGTGTTGTGCTAAAACCTGCGAGAACGTTGTTCTCACTAGGTTTCCGTCAAGCGTGTGGTAAAACTCGCTATGCTCGTGTTGAAAATATGGAAAGAGGGGAGGACCTAATATGGCAATCTATCACTTTAGTGGACAAGTATTAAGTAAATACAATCGAGAAACCGGCAAACCCAGAAGTCCATTAGCAAGTGCAGCATATCGCTCAGGCGATAAGCTTACAGATGAGTCAAATGGTCTTACCTTTTTCTATAAACGTGAAGTTGAACCTGTTGCACATATCCTTGCTCCTGATCATGCTCCATCTTGGGTTTATGAGCGTGAAAGATTATGGAATGAGGTAAATACAATTGAGAAAAATATAAATTCTCAGTTTGCGAGAGAGTTCAATATCGCGTTGCCAGTCGAATTGTCACATGAAGAACAAGAACAGCTTGCACTAGAATTCTGCCAAGAAGCATTTGTTGAAAAAGGAATGGTTGCAGATATCGCTATACATAGAGATGATGAAAATAATCCTCACTTTCATGTAATGTGTACTGTTAGACCATTTGAGGAAAACGGCTCATGGGGATTCAAGGGAAGACGTGAATACCTAAAAGATGAAAATGGTGAATTCATTAAAGACAAGAATGGAAAACGTGCCTTCAGAAAAATTAACTCTACTGATTGGGGAGATAAAGAAGTCTTTAATCAATGGAGAAAGCTTTGGAGTGATAAAGCAAACTCTTTCCTAGGGAAAGCAGGCATTGATGAAAGAATCTCTCATCTTTCAAACGAGGATAGAGGACTTGAAACTATTCCTCAAATTCATGAGGGATATGTTGCTCGGAAGATGGAAAGCGAAGGAAAGAAATCAGATCGTGTTGAATACAATCGACAAGTGAAAAAGTATAACAGTAAAGTTGCTGAGTTAAATGTTTATAAAAAGAAAAAGCAGAACATTCAATATCAAAATAAGTTTGTTCGTAAGCTATCACCAGCAGAGAAAAAAGAATTGGCGAAGGTTGCAAAACAACTTAAAATGTTTGTTAATTTTGAGTCGCTAAATACAAGAAGACAACAGCTGCAAAAGTGGGAAAAGAAGGTCACTTTTAATAAATTTGAGAATGATAAAGAGCGTAAATTAAGCACAATTTCTGATCAGAAGGAAGCGATTAGTCAAGCACTAGAAATTTTAGAAAGAGAAAGTGACCGTTTTATAAAAACAAACTATCCTCATCTAGATTGTACAAAGATGAGTCAAGATGTGAAGATTACTTTGACTGATCGTTCAATTGATCTTGGTCGATTATTGGCTGCTGATGAAATTGATGACTTATTGAATGATCGTAAAATTGATTTGCTCAATGAGCAAATCACAAATGTGTTGGAAAACAGATTTACATTTGTAATGGCTGCGGATAAGGAATTATCAAAAATGATTGGTGTCAAAAACCTCTTAGAAAAGAGACTCGGCATTAATAGCGAATCACCAATTAATAAAATCAAAGAAGCTGCATTCCATAATCCTACTGACTACGAATTGTTAAAGAAAACAATCATTGCTTTAGAAAAATTAGATCACTCTAAACAAATGATTACTGAACTTTATGACCTTGAAATTAGAAAGCATTATCCAGACATAAAACGTCCACTTACATTGGAACAAAAAGAAATATTACTTGTAGGACTAGAGTATTTTGGAGAACCAATTCAGCTGGATAAACCAATAGATAAGTTTAGATATTCAACTATTGAACAAAGAAGAATTCTAGAAATATTCTCTTCAGTAAGCCCTTATGTGGTGAGAAATGACTTGAAGAAGAGGTTCCCTGACTTCAAAGTTGATAACCCAAGATTCATTGTTTTCTTCAAGGATGAATGTCTAAGAAATATAGATAATTTATCCGAAGAGGATATTAAAATTCTTCAAAAGATTGATCCTGAACGAATAGCAGAAAATGAATTCAGTAAAACAGAGTTTGTTCGTTCTACAAATTATGAAATTAATCGTTTATTAAATAACGAGTACGAAGGTCATAACCATTCTGCTGGGCTAAATCCTTCTGGTGTCATTACTGGAACATTTAATCAAATGTTTGAGGAAGCTATGAGGGATCGAAGTTTCGATTCAAAACGTCAATTTGAAGAAGACCTGAAGAGTAAGTCTAAAAAAATGCGGAGAGGTCGTAGTGGGCCTAGCTTATAGAGAAAGAGGGGAATGATTTATTTGGGATTTTACTCGACCTTTACAGGTGAATTTACCTTTGATAGACCGTTAGATAATTACTTATTTCATTTATTAAATGGTCTAGCAACGACAAGAAGAATGGCTAGAAATATTGAAGGGTTTGGTAAAGAAGGAGAGTTTTATATTGATGGAGATCAATTTGATGACAATATTATTGATCCAAACAAACCTCCTGGTAGCCAGCCTAGTCTTAATCTTGAATGGGTCCCAGCTGAGAATAAACGCTCTCTTAAATGGAGTGGTCATGAATCATTCCATGATCCAGAAGGCTGGCTCCAATACCTAGTTACTAATGTACTCGAACCTAAAGGGTATTTGCTAAACGGGACTGTAAATGTCGTGAGCGAAAGAGAAGTTCCAGATGATAATGATGGATCAATGACTGAACGCACTCACATAAGCATTCAAAATAATCTTATAAAAACAGGGAAGGGGCATGTAGACTTGTCGAAAAAAAATAAAGACAATGTGTATCAGAGGAAAACAAATTCTGAAATAGCAGCTGAACTTACCCAACTTTCGGAAAAAGTAATACAAGCAGTAAAAGAAACTGTCATAAATCCTGAAGAGTATAAAAGATATTTGGACTATGCAAGTAGATTTCCTCAACGGTCAATGCGAAACCAGATGCTCATTTTTAAACAAAGGCCAGGTGCGGATCTTGTTGCCGGATTAAAAGCTTGGAACAAACAAGGAAGACAAGTGATAAAGGGTACTAAAGCGATTAAGGTGTTTGCACCAGTAATGGGAAAAGAAACAGAAGTAGATGATAAGACAAAAGAACAAATTGAAAAGACTGTGATCAAAGGGTATAAAGCAGTGAATGTCTATGATGTAAATGACACAAAGGGTGTTCCTTTACCTGTTAATCCTGTGATGCCTAGTAATGTTCAAGAAAGTGATTTTGCCAATAAGGTTTTTCCTCATTTGTTAAAAGAATTGAGAAAGGATCTGCCCATTAACTTAGACGATAACTATCCAGGTGAAGCTAATGGTCATTACAATCGGCTACAGAATGCTATCACAATCAAAACGAATGGCCGCGACACTACGAATCAATGCAAAACCCTAATTCATGAGTATGCTCATTCGCAGTTCCATAGCGTGTTCAGTAAATATGTACTTGAAGATAAACAAACCAAGGAATTTCAAGCAGAGAGTACAGCTTACCTATCATTGAAATCATTTGGTTTGGACACAAGTGAATATTCTTTTCCTTATCTGAAAGGATGGGCTGGCTCGCTCGATGATGATAAATTGATGCAACTTCAAACAGATATTCAAAAAGAAAGTGCGAAGTTAATCAGACGCATTGAAGACGTGATAATTGAAAATGATCTAAAATTTGAAGTACCAACTACTCTTAGAGAAAACACTCTTTCAAAGTTAGAGGATGAGGGACGAGTAAGGTTAATTGAGCTTGCTGGACATTACAGCCTTGTTAAAGGGGAATGTAAAGAAGGATTACTTAATAACCTAGATTCATTTAAACAAGTTGGCGAATATTTAGGTCAAGACAGGGACAGAGCCATAAAAATCTTTGAAATTAAACAAGGACAAGTACCACTTGTCTCCTGTGAACAATTGGATAAGAATAAAGGAAGTATGCATCTTTATAAACGCCAGCTTACTTCAGGTGATAATGTGTATTTTGTTGGTGCTGCAAGCTTAACGAACGTTAAAGCTGTTACACCTTCGACTACAAACCTAGAAGCAGCTGCGAGCCTTTATGAAGATATAACCAAAGGGAAAAGTCTTGGATCTGCTGAAAAGCTGTTAGAGTCGTTAAAGATGCGCGACAGTGATCGGGATGGTTTAACCGACTATCAAGAAATGAGGTTAGGAACTAACCCATTGAACCCTGATACTGATAATGATGGAATACCTGATGGGCGGGACGTGTCTCCGAAAACACCGAACAGAGGGCAAGAATTGTCACTATAATACTAGGAGGAAAAACAATGAAAACTATGGAGTATTATCTATTTGAGATAGAGGTAAACGAGTTACCAATATATGAAAAAGGACAATGGGAAGATAAAGGTTCCTTAACTGTAAATAAAGAGGAAGCAGTTGCATCTGAAGTAGTTGCATACGGTGCAACTACAGATCAGAAGTATGTTGAGCTATTTGAGAAAAATTAAGCAACTTGATTAATTGGTTAATTGAAAGTTATAATTGGATAGATAAATAAGCTCCTGCTTGTTTATTAAACATTACATGGACCTCTTTTCGCCGGGAGGTCTGTTTTTTTGAAAAATAAACAGGAGTGGGTTGTTAGGGTGACGAGAACACAGATTACAGTTAATATTGATCTTGAGATTTATACAAAGGTAAAAGAGAAAATTGAGCCTCTTAATTCCCATTTAAGAGTGGTTTTAAGACATTTTATTTCTAATCACTACAATCCTTCCGAAAATTTAGATCAGACTAAACCCTCAAATTCAATGAATCAATACATATTTAAATTTATGGCTGACGATCAATACTTAAATAAAATTAATGAGATGAACAACGCGCACTGGAATAGATCGAATCTCTTCAGAGATGTATTCAAACAGTTATTAGCATTTTTGAATGAATGTCCAGATTACTACAGAAGAAGCACAAAGATAATTAAGTCACAGTACAAAATAAGAGACGAAATGATTGTGAAGCTAAATCGAACTTTTCCATTCAAACAAAAATCAATAAACATTGAACTTTTCCTTAAAAATCATTATGAGCGTGCTTCATTTGAAGTTGGCATACATAAAGGAGCCAACCTTAAAACGACTAGAATTGAACTTGATTCATTGGCTCATGCTATTTTAGATAAGATCGCTAATGCATATGAGGTGAGCAAGTCTGTGGTAATGAGGGACGTTGTGAACCAGATATTAGAATATGAAGACAACAAAAAAGAGCTGAGATAAGCTCTTTTTTATTTTGTCTTCTTTATAATTTTATTTTTTTTAGAAAGTGCTGCAAGTGCTGCTGCCTGTTTTTTTGTTATGGACTTTTCTGTTTGATTAGCCATTGTCTTCAATCCTCTCTTCAGGAGTTTCTTTTTATTCATTATCGCCAGATTTTCATGGTTCTAACCCCCTATCCTGGACAATATGAATAAGTATGGCCGTTTGGCCCGATGACCCTGATATAAAAGAGCAAAGAACCGTAAAAGAGAAGGGGGAAGATGGGATGACGAAACGCGTTCATCTGAATCCGATTTTGAATAAGTTAAATAAGGATGAAAGCAAAACAATTCAAAGATCCAGTGTCCAGCAAAAAAGACAGCAGAGAGTGGATAAAAAACATGATATTAAAATACCACTAGACAAAGAATTGATTAATGAAATGAAGAAAAGAGCTTTTGACAAGCGAATGACTCTTACTGAATTCACTTCTCACTTGCTCCAAAAAGGGGTAAAAGATCCTTTGGCCAAATATCTTCCGATGCCGGAAAGAAGTTATAAGGGAAATGAAAACACTGTGCGTGCAAAATTAAATAAGCATGAGTACGATCAATTATTTGCATTGCAATTGGAATTTGATTATAGGTCCCAGAGACAGGCTGCTCATCATGTCCTAATGAACATGCTTATGAGAGATAAAGAAAATGACTTATTATAGGGTGATCCATGAAGAATTGGACATGATAAGTGGGGCTTCATCGAAGTGGACTAACCTCATGAGGAAAGCATACAAAGCTATTATGCAGGACATTACCCTAGAATTACACCTGGAACCATTCGTGCTTTTGAGAGCAAGAACGATATGCGAAGACATTGAAGATTTAGCTGAAGAGGAATTTGAGTTGGAGGACCTTCTCGGATTGCTGTATAAAGATTTTCTAAAACAAGTAAAAAGGACAAGCGATATAGTTTCCCTCAGAGAACTTTATAGACGTATAGAAGTGAGGAAAAACAATTACTTAAAGTTGTCTACTTATGATGGTGAATGTGTGGAGATATGGAATGAAGGTTTGGTCACATATAGAATCAAATTGAAAAGGGATGACTTGTTAAGAGGTGAAGTATTCTTATGGGATGTTGCTGGCGAGGATGTGGAGATATCAATAGGGGAAATCATAGAAATATCACTTAATGAATTTGTTGCGGAATTTATGAGAGGTGAAGGAAAAAACATAATTCAAAGATTAATAAATTCGTTAAATGAAGACAGCTAAAACTGTCTTTTTTTTCATTAAAATATCCTAAAATATATCAAAAAGTAGTGTCTATTATATGTAATAATGGTATAATAGAAGTAGTTGGAAAAGCAATTCAAACGGCGATGCTCTATGAGCAAAATTGTAATGTTTAAAAAAACAAGTAGGAATGTGAATGTGTCTACATTCCGAATAGGGAGTGCAGATCAATGAAAGAAATTGAAATTATGAGGCAGGAAATGATTCGTATTGGATTTGAGAAAGGATTCTCACACCAGGAAACGGTGAAAATTAGTCAAGAATTGGACAAGCTCATTTGTAATGTGATGATAACAAGCAAGGCGTAGCAACAATAAATACGAATTGCTTTTCTAACCGATCATAGTTTGGAGGCTTAGATATGGAAATTCAACAAAATGCATTTACTGTCAAGCAGTTATACAACATGGAAGCGAAAGGAACCATCCGATTCGACTATCCATTACAAAGATCTGATGATCAGTGGACACTTGAAGCAAAATCACTTTTAATCGATTCAATTGCTCGTCAGTATCCGATTCCACCTTTTTATTTTTTGAAATGCAACAAGCTATTAAACGAGCAGCCAGTATATGTGCGATCCTGTATTGACGGAAAGCAAAGGCAAACAAGTATATTTGATTTTATTGAAGATGGCTTTAGGTTACATAAAAAATTAAAAGACGTACTAGTTGATGGAGTTAGGTATGTCTTGAAAGGGAAATTATTTTCGGAGTTAGATGAGGTAATCCAAGACATGATCTATGGAAAATCCTTCTCTTGTTATTCGATTGATAAAGAGACTGCGACAGATGAAGAGATTGCAGATCTGGTTTATCGTTTGAACAATGGTAAACAAATGACTACACAGCAAAAGGCAAAGGCCTTAATGGGTATTAAATGGGCCGAGAAAATCAATGTGATCGGCTCTCACATGTTAATTGAGAAGCTTTCTGCCTTTTCAAAACAGCAATTTAGAAATGAAGCCCACACTGCGACAATTATTCAAACGATGATGATGCTGGAGGGAAGAGATCGTCAATATGAATACAAAGATGTAACACAGCGTTCACTCAGCCAGTACAGCGAGAAATTTAATGAAGATGTGGAATATAAAGAAAGTCTGTTAGATCAAATCAATCAGGGAATGGATTACCTTCTTCAGATTATCAATAAGAAAGAAAAGAAGTTGCTGCAAAAGACTCATTTCCCAATGACGTTAATTACAGCAATTGAAGCAATGAAACAGGATATTCCGCCTGAAATGTTTGAAGAATGGATGAAAGTGTTTAAGAACCAGGTCTTTAATGAGGGCGAGATTGATTTAACTAAGATGCTGCCTACGTGCAACTATGATCAGTATATCGGAGCAGGCACAACAGATAGAAAAATGGCCGATGGGAAGATGAATGAAATGTTACATCACATGTTGCATTACGTTGAGTTGGAACAATCAGCATAAATTGAATAGCCGCGAATATGCGGCTTTAAGTATTGGAGAGTGAAAAAATCTTGCGTGATAGGGAACCTGAAGAATTTTTGTTTATTATGCCGGTTTGTGGAATTCCACTATTTGTTGTTTACTCCCATTTATTTTCTGGTATTGGGGGATGGCTTGAAGGTGGGGAAAATAAACCAGTAACTTTTGAGTCTACATTTAGCGAGCTTCTAACCTATTTAATAGGGAGATTTATTTTTTATACAAGTGGACCAGCTTTTTCTGGGGTAGCAACTTTAGTAACAATCGTTGCATTAATTGCGTTGTATGACTTCCTTAGTGAAGAATATGTCCCTAGAAAAAAGAAAAAATGGAAAAACAAAAGAATGTTCGATTCAACCAAATTAGATTACAAACAATATGCAGTATTAATAAAGAGTCTTGAAAAGTTGGAGTTGCTTAATTTAAACGATCATACATGTCCTAATAAGATACTTTCACACACTAGAGTTAAACCAATTAAAACACAGCTAAATAACGCAATTCAGAGACTGTTTATTTATTTATCACCTGAAAGAAAAGAGAGTTTTTCTTTAGGGGCATATCCAGAAGTTTTCAATAAAATCGCTAAAGAATTCCATGTCATGATTCCTTCTCTAAATCAATTTATTACTGAGTATGAATCCATTAAGGAACTAGACTTAGATGAAGAACATACAGAGAAGGTTGTGAGTTTTTTGAAAGACATTACTGATTGTTTAATCAATTTTAAGGATAGAATTTTGCCTGAGTTTCAACAGGCAAAACATTATAAGAATGCGATGCTACATGTCGAATTAGATATATCAAATAACAATGTGAAATTCGAGAAGGGATTTTTGACAAAACAAGAACAATTCCCAGAATTCATCAATCAATATGAAGAAGGAGATCCGAGAATTAGAGAATTAACAATGAAAACAACCACTTCTGTTGATTTAACAAAAACACCAAACAATAAGAAGGAGCGATGAAATGTTTGAACTGGAAAGTGAAAGGTCAGCGATTTTAGGTGTAAACTTTCTTGCAGGAGGAATTTTTTCATTTGTCAGTGCAGCTACCATTATAGAAGATTCAGCAGACAAAAAAACATTTTTACTTACTATGCTTCCTAAATCGATCAGTGAGTCATCTATGTATTCTTTTTTTACTTTGTTCATACTGTTCTCCATTGTTTTTAGTCTATTTTCAATACTTGGCTTTAAACTGTTCACATATTTATATGAAGAGTATTTTCCAAAGAGAGCAGAATTGAAAAGACAACGAGAAAACAGAAATGAATTAATGACAAAATTCAAAGTGGCCGAAAAAGATATAAATCAATATCAATTGCTTATAAAAAAATTGGTGTTATTAGATGAAATAAATTATGAAGCTGATGTTAGTTCGAGTAGGGTATTCCAATCAAGAACAGTTATTCTTTATCGGGATAAACTTAATAGGGCTATCACAAGAATTGAAAATTACTTATCAGCGTATGAGGGAGAACAAAAATTCTCATTAGGAAGATATCCAGAAGTATTTAGAAGAATATTAGGGGAATTCTATGTTTTTATCCCTTCTATTGAGGAATTCATTAGAGAGTATAATCACCTGATAGAACTGAAATTAAACTCTGAGTATAAAGACAAAGTAGTTGAATTTCTAGAAGATATTATTGATTGTATAAAGAACTTTGAACATAGAATTTGCACTGAATTTAAGGAAGTGGAAAAAGCTAATGATGTGCTGGTTCATGATCTAGTGGATATTTCAGTAAGAAACATTAAATTTGAAAAGCAATACTTGACTGGTCAAGTACAATTTCCAGAATTCATCGATCAATATGAAGAAGGGGACCCGAGAATTAGAGAATTAACAATGAAAATGAAAACAACTACTTCTCCTTATACCAAAAAATCACCATACAAGAAAGAAATTAAAGATGATCTGCAACACTCAATGATGCAACAATCTGTCTTGCAACAGTCAATTCTTAATAAGAACGAATCACAATCGTGTTCAAGTCATTACAATTCAAGTTACGATAATTCCTCAAATTATGATTATAGCAGCAGTAATGATAGTGGTTCCTCTGGCGGTGGTTGCGATTAAAAATAGTGGCAACGCAGTAAAAGAAAGCTCAATACGGAATATTGAAACAATAGCCAAGTCACTTCGTAAGAAGAATATATATGTTGAACTTATAAAACGTGTGCAAAAGAAAGAGAGGCAAAATCATGTTTGAAATAGCATGGGTTGGGTTTAATTTGTTTCTTATAGTAATAGGAAGTTTTTTAATTATTCACAAGTGATCGACATAGATAAAAATATTAATGTTTATGGAAGTAAGGTGTTTTAGTGTGAAGGAAAATATTATTGGATTAGGATTTTCGGTTTTTATGTTGATAGTTGTTGTTTTGATGGGCGTGTATTCCTTATACAAGATTGATGAAAAAATGGATATGAGAAAAACTGAAATAATTAAAGAGAGATCAATGAGATATAAGCTTGTTAGTGAAAAATTAAATGAACCGAAGGATTCTTTTTATATTGATATAAAAGAAGGTAACTATATTGTGATAACGGAAAAGGGAGAGTATATAGTTGATTATGATGATAATTACTCCAAAATAGAACACTTTGTGAAAGTGGGGCCTAAAAAAAATGAATGAGGGCTTAAATAGTGAACAAATTCTATTTTTGAAGAATTACGAAAAAGAAAAGAGATTAGTAGCCTTTAACAGTGTGCAGACTGGACATGAGTTTGCTGGGGCCTCTAGTCTTGAAATTGAATCTTTAGTTGATAGATGGGTGCTTATTGATTACATCGATAATGGCTTTGTTAATTCAGAAACACCTTGTGAATGTGGAAAACCGTTAAGATATCAGTACATTGTAAAACACCATGAGACTGGTCAAATCAAAAGGCTAGGCATAAAGCATTTTGAGGATCACATTGGGCTGAAGAGAGAGAAAGTAAATCGAATGAGAAAAGAGTTTGTATCCATTGAAAAAGAGGTGGAAGAGATCTCTAATCGAACTAGGTTGAATTGGTCCTTAGTGGAAGAACTTGGCTATATACCTAGTATGAGCGAAGATATGAAGAAACAAATCGAACTAGGTTTATCTCTCTCTAAAAAGCAAATGAGTAAACTTGAAATGGATATGAAACAGCAGCAAAAAGAGAAGGGGCCAGATAAGATGCATTCTGGTGGTGACCTGTTCAGTTTTGATTCAGCTCTTAATACAGGAGGGCTAACTGAAATTCAAAAAGATAATATCCAGGCGTATATGAAGAAAGAAATTGATAATCCAAGAGTAATTGCTGAAATGCTTGTCAAATACGGATTGGCTCCCGATGAAAGGTATTCGACAGGCAAACCTAAAATATATCCTGCTGTATGTAGCTTCATGGGCAAAAAAGGGATATAAATCTTCGTATCATGAAAATAAATCAATCAAAGGAGCAAACAAATGAAAAACACAGGAGGTATTGTACGTAAATTAGACCAGCTGGGCAGAGTCGTGATACCAAAAGAACTTAGAAACACATTAAATATCAAAGAGACTGATCCATTGGAGATATTTGTCGAAGGAGAGTCAGTCATTTTCAAAAATATAAACGCGATGAAGCCTGCGTAATTACAGGCGAAGTATCGAGTGAGAATATGCGCCTTTCAAATGGCCTTGTGTTCAGTCGAGAAGGAGCCGAAAAATTATTTAAAGAGATTACAGCCCTTTCTAAATAACATGATATCTGGTCAATTCTATAATAAGGAGCCTTTAATGGTTCCTTTTTTGGGATAAGAACTAATTTTGCAACTGGTCTCATTATCCGGTCACTACTGGTTACAAGAGGTTATCTTTCTTAGATATCTCTTCAATAGACCAGTAGGGGGAATGTACATGAGAAAGCATTCGAATAATAAGCATTTAGGGAAGAGAAAAGGGCGGCGTTCAAAAAAACAGAGACGGATCAACTATGAAGTGCTAACATCCATCACGCAAATAATGAGTGTTATGCTAAGGCTCGTTTTATGGTTTATTGATAAGTGCCGTAACGTATCTTGAAGATGGAAGAACACTCTCTATTTAATAGAGAGTGCTTTTCTCTCGGTGTTCATTTTGCGGTATACCGAAAATTTACAATCAAAGGACATTTATTCGAATTTAGAATAGTTGGACATGTTAAAATATTGTATATATAGGAAGGTAAGGGGGAGTTTGTGTGGGTGGATTGACCAAGCCGTATGATGAAGTAGCAATCAAACTCAATGAATGGTACTCAGCCATCAAAAAGGGTGAAGTAACTGACGCGGAATTTTTGAAAAAAGAGGTTAAGGGTCTGGGCCTCTTTGACGACATGGAAGAGAATCAAACAGTGCTGCTTTACTTTACTTTACTGGAATTTAGACACGAATTGATGTTGAGTGATCTTCGGCCAAAGCTTGTTTCTATGGAGCTTCATGACTTTATGGAACATATAGAAGATCAGAGAAGTAAAGTTCAAAATTCAAAAGGGGAAATGAATCAAATAGACAGGATGTTAGAGTATTACTTCTGGTTCTTTAAAGGTACACATGAATTCAGGAAGAATCAGTTTGACATTGCGTTAAACTGCTATAAAAATGCTGAAAAGATTCTCGAAGATGTAGAGGATTCTAACGAAAAAGGTGAATTTTACTACAAGTTAGCCGAAGTTTACTATCACATAGATCAATATCAAATATCGGTTAAGTATGCATTAAAGGCGTTGGGATTTTTCTCAGAACAGCCATTAATGGACGAGAAAATAGCCTGGTGTTATTCAGTTATTGCTGGTAACTATCTAAGCAAGATGCAGTATGATGATGCTTTAAACTACTTCAACAAGTCCCACTCACACGCACAAGTTACTACCAAGCAATACCTCATCACTTCAACAATTTTCAACCTGGGCAAATGCTACTTCCATTTAGACAAATTCACAGAAGCTTTGTCGTACTTTGACACAGCAGTTGAGTTGTTTGAAAAACATGAAACGCGTCATGCGCCAAAAGCTTATTTCAACAAGCTGCACACACTGTTGAGATTAGGACAAGTCGTCCCAGCAACGGATGCATACCAAAGAGGGGTAGCAGCTGCACAGGATCTAGGTGATAAAGTATACGAAACTGAAATGCAGTTTCTATATCATCTTTATTTTCACTCTAATGATTCCGCATCTGATCTGAAGAAGTGGCTTGAAGTGATTCAAAGTCAGAATCTTCATGAAGATGTTTATGAGCTGGCAATTGAAGCAGCGCGCTATTATAATAAAAGTGGGCAGTTGGAAAATGCTGTCGTATTTTATGAAAGAGCAGATCACGCAAGATCGCTTATTCAGAGAGGGGAATTGTTAAATGAAATTGAAAAGTAAGCTTATTTTTCCCATCATTCTAGTAGCTGCTGCATTGGTGCTACCTTTGATTCAATCAAATGCTTCACATGAAGTGGCCGACAAAGTCATTACTTCAAGTGTGAAAGAAGGCAAAGTAACTTTGTAATGTCTTACCGTTGAAAGATCCCTTTGGGGTCTTTTTTATTTTAAAGTGGATCAAGAGGCTAGGGGAACCTGGCCTTTTTGTTGCGAAGCACCAGCTTTTCGCTGGCGTTCGCATGGTAGAAAAGCTAAAGCTTTCCTTTTATTGCAGGCATCGAGCCTGCTTAGGCAGCTAACGCTGCAAAAGACAAAACCCTTGCTATGCTCTGCCAACTACGTTGTCATCGCATAGCTTTTTTATTTTAGTCTGTCTTCAAGCTCACTGACTCTACGGACGAGTGTACTTTCTTCAGTGTAAAATATTTTGTTTTTAAACCTGATATCCATTAGTTTTTCTAATTCCTTTTTTAACGTTTCTGTTACTTCATCTTTATATCCTTTCCGCACATGTATTTATTTTCACCGGCCAACATTTCATGGTATCTCGCTCCACGCTAAACCATAGGATAACAAACATCTGTAAGCCCTGGTTCCACCAGGACAACAGCTGCATTGTTCCTCCATCGTTCTTCACGCGTGGCCGACTGCGTGCAGGCTCGAGCCTGCTTACGGAAGCTATCGCTTCCTAAAACCATCGGTAGCCAGCCTACGGCTGCCATTGAAGTGACATTTCCCTTTTGACCTCCGAAGCGTACAACATTCGGGGCCGGCTAATCAAAAAGCGTGCCAAAGTTTGCGCCTGCGGCTCTTTACCACACTTTTTGATAAGACGGCGAGCCACATGACAAGGGCAAATGCTGATCAGTCGTAACTAGTAAGCCTCAGAAATGTTTAGCAGTAGAGCCTATGCTAAACATTCCTGAAGCAACGGTTACGCTACCTAAAGGCAAATCAGCACTTGTCGCTAACGCGATGCCTACGGCCCTCTTGTCATGCGTCTATCCTCAGTTGTCCGTTCTACCTGTCAAAAGGGAAAATTCCTCCCCTGAAGGGGAACAACCCCTTCGGAGGTAAAAATGAAAGAGGAGCAAAACAAATGAAAACATTTACTGAATTTTGTAAACAAAATCTTATCGAGGTTATTCAAGAGAAAAGGTCAATGCATATGGATATGTCTACACTAAATCTGCAAACGACAGAAAATATTCAACTGGATGTTAAACAGGTTCAGCTCATGCCAAAAGTATGGGAAGAAGAATTGAATTTATTCTTTGTCCATGTGAACACTTACGGATTCATCTATACAAATCCATTTTCTAATTTTAAAAAATTTGCAATTGAATCCATTAGCTTTGGTATGACCTATCTATTACGCCAATCATCAATTGCAAAAAAACATTGGGATTATCCAATTGAACTAGCTGATATTGCAGATCAAATGATCAAAGAAGTTAGTGCGGTTGAGTGCATTAACTTTCATGAAGAATTGGATCTCGATGAAGAATATGTTCACAGATCAGAATTTTTAGAGTTTGGTGATCGAACTTCATTTAAACGCGTATATGAGGCAGGAGAAGGAGTATACACATTGTTCAGTAAAAAGGGGCACGACTTCAACATAAAGGATTTACCTTTGTATAACCCTGAATTAGCGTCAATTTTGATGCTGAAAGAAAGCGAATATCATCGTCTATTAATTTTAGCTTCAATAGCTCATGGGCACTTAAATGATCTGTTAGAACGTGACAATTCATATGATTTTATGAATTGGTCACTAGAAGAATTTAAAGAAAGGGCTAAAATTGAAACAAAATTTTATGGCAAGGGGAATTTAACCTTTGGAGGGCAAGTTGATGATGTAAAAGTTGATTCCTTCCATCATTTCAATTTGATTGTGGATGGACAAATCTTCATGCACATGACCGTTGAATCAAACAATGAAATGATGGCATTTCCTCATATTCTATTGAATAGGGGAGAAGTGAAGGAACGAAAGGCGTTTCTCCATTATCGCGACCAAGATTCATACAAATGTGTTTATACTGAAGGTCCCAATCATTATTCCTTTGAAAAAATGAATGGAAAGGTTTTTGATGTAAGAGACTTATCTTTGTATGATAAAGATATGAATAAAATCATAAGTGAGAAAGGGTTTGCCACAAAAGAATACCACTCTTTTGTCATACTAGCGTCAATCGTGAACGGTCATTTAGACAAATACATGCAATCGCCATTTCATCGTGTTATCGATTTTAACGATTTTTCAATAGATAATTTTAGAGACAGGTTAAAGATTATCGTGGAAATTTACGGTGATGGATATTGGGATGTCAGTGATGGAGGATCAATTGATGAAGTAGACATTTATTCATACATCAAGCCAACTATTATTTTAGATGATGAACTACTGCTAGAATAAGAACTTGAAAGTGAAAATAGTTTGGTTGACAAAGATATGCAAATGAGGACACTCTTTGATATTATGTTCAACTTCAAGGGCAAGTTAATAGACCACTATTAAAGAAAGGCTAGGGGAACCTAGCCTTTTTTGTTGCGAAGCACCAGCTTTTCGCTGGCGTTCGCATGGAAGGAAAGCTAAAGCTTTCCTCTGATTAAAACGCAGGCATCGAGCCTGCTGGGTCAGCTACCGCTGCCCAAAAGACAAAACCTTTGCTATGCTCTGCCAACTTCGTTGTCATCGCATAGCGTTCCTTCTCCTGAGTTTTAACGTCATCACCCTCATTATTATGCCCTCTATGAACGTAATAAAGCCTTATAGGTCCATCTAACAGCAATTCCATTGTTTTAATAAAGAGATCTTATATTACTTCTATAAAAATTGCATTCCAACTACTTAGGGCTGCCCTGCGGGTCTACTCATGAACTGTAAGCCGGCACAAAACGCCGGCCAACATTTCATGGTATCTCGCTCCACGCTAAACGATGGGATAACAAACATCTGTAAGCCCTGGTTCCACCAGGACAACAGCTGCATTTTTCCTCC
>NZ_JAIVLB010000017.1 GCF_020524495.1 Bacillus stratosphericus
GCTAGCAAACTGGACATGGAAAGGACCATGTCCAGCGTAAGACAACTGATAAATTTTATCAAAATAAGTGAAAACCCCACTTTTACTTGAAGTAAAGGTGGGGTTTGTCTACGGTCTGAGAAAGGCTGATAAAGCCTTTCCTTTTCATTTATGCTATGTAAAAATGCGAAATGGTTGTCCAACCGGAAGCACAGTACGGCCAAAATGCGTATTGAGTACAACGGCTGCAGAACCATAAAACGAAAGAAGAGAAATGATGAGTTCTGAAATGCCTGCAATGGTATGCGTAACATCATACATCACACCAAACGAGCTAAGGGACAGGCCAATGAATAAGAAATCAATAAAGACGAAAATCATAAATAACACTTTATGTGTTTCCATTGCAACGATTGTCATAAATAAGCTAAAAATCAAATAACCAATAAAAGCAAAACCTAGTTGTTTTGGATCCGCAGCTCCCGCAAGCGTTTCCCCAAAAACGCCAGCTTGAATGAGCCAAGTGGTTCCAACGCCCATCCAAAAAAGACCGAATGCACCGAAAGCAGTGGCGCCAAAAATATTACGATGCTTTGAATCTTGTATGGACGCAATAAGCTGTGCGATTCCTCCAAGGAAGATAGCCCAAGGTAAGATAAGGGAAGTGCCATCTGTTATTCCTAGTTTTTGTGAGGACGCAACGAGCGTCACCATTGCCAAACCAAACAAACCAAGTGGTGTTGGGTCTGCAATTGATAATCGAATTGCTTGAACATTCTGTTTTTCCATAATGACCTCCTACAATTTGCACTTACAAAAGATACTCGAATTCGATAGAAACGTCAAGCTCTTTTTTAGTAGACACTTGCAACGTCTACCAAATAAATCTATATTTAATACATATAATTTGTAATAGAAAAAGAGGGATAGAATGAGTAAAGGCTTAGCTGGTAAAACAATTGCCATTTGTGGAACGAGAAAAACAGAGGAAATGCGTACACTTGTTGAAAAGCAAGGAGGACAAGCCGTTATTCGTTCTCTTCAAGGAACAGTGTTTTTAGCAAAAGAGGAGTTACAGCCAGGCATCGAAACCTTTGTGAAACAAGGAGCCGATTGGGTGATTTTAACAACGGGCATCGGCACAGATACATTAATTGAAAGTGCCGAAGAGCTAAATCTTGGAGATGCATTTATGAACATTTTATCAAATGCCCGCATCGCTTCAAGAGGGTACAAAACCTTTGCTGCTTTAAAAAAACGCGGCATTCAGCCAGACGTCTCTGATGAAGATGGAACCGTTCGTGACCTCATCTCAAAGCTTGAAGACAAAGCGTTTCAAGGTAAACGAGTCATGGTGCAGCTTCACGGCGAAAATGCGCCAGCTCTCATCCAGTTTTTACATGATAAGGGGGCAGACGTTTTGCCGCTGTTACCGTATCAGCATACGCCTCCTAAACCAGAGGCTGCTGAAACTTTGCTTCAAGAAATGAAAGAAAGAAAGGTTCATGCCGTCTGTTTTACGACCGCTGTCCAGGTTCATGCCTTTTTCAAACTAGCAGCAAAATGGGGCAGAAAAGAAGAACTGCAAGATCTATTTGAGCATCATGTGATGTCTGTGGCTGTCGGGAAAGTCACATCTGAAGCTTTAAAAGAAGAGGGAGTAGACCGCATTCTTGCCCCGTCACTTGAGAGAATGGGTGCAATGATTTTGGAATTATCCCAATATATGGAAAAACAATCGACACACTCATAGAAAAAACGCCTTTCACAGTATGAGTGGAAGGCGTTTTCGTTAGAGTGTCCGTTTTCGATTCGTGCTGGTTTTTTTCAGTATGAAATACAGAACGATAAGGACGATGGCAATGGCCATAATAGGTGTTGTATAAGCGTGGGCAACACTTTGAATGTGATCCCACTTTGTCCCAAGCTGCATACCGAGATAAATAAATAAGATGGACCAAGGGATCGCAGCTAATCCCGTCAAGAGAACAAATTTGAAAAATGGCATTTTGGCAATGCCCGCTGGAATCGAGATGGCATGGCGTACAACAGGGATAAAGCGTGCTGTAAACACCACACCGGTTCCATACCGATCAAACCAGCGCTCTGCAGTGGCAATATGATGCTCGTGGATGAATAAATATTTCCCGTACTTTTTTAAAAAAGGTCTACCGCCGTAAAGACCAATCCAGTAAATAAAACACTGGGCAAGCGTTCCTCCAATGACTCCAGCAACGACAGCCCCAACAAAACCAATGGTTCCTGTTGATACCATATATCCTCCATAGGCAAGAACAATTTCACTCGGAATGATTTCAATCATCAGTCCAATTGCAACCCCTATGTATCCAAGGCTTGTCAGCCAGGTTAAAATTTCATGAAAAAAGGTTCCCATTTATTTCACTCTGCCTTTAAATACGAATTTCTTAAAACATCTTTATAAGAGCCTATGCTTGTTTTGCTTCTCTCATGAGTATGCTTGGTATATACTCCTCTACTGATTCTTTCTAAAAAACAGAAAAAATCGATGGAGTTAAAAGATACATGCCCATCACGGCTAAATCGGAAGGCGTCTCATGAATGGCTGGCTTTTCCACCAAGTCTGTGACTTCAAACACACGACCTTCTAATCTAGCTGGTCTTATCATACCATACTTCTGACATCTAGACGATCCACTTTCTCTCACCTCTGTTTGTTTGTCTTCATAGACTTCCATGAGCTGAGAGAGGGCGGGCTTGTCTGATACCATTACATCATGTCGACGATAGGCAGCATTTCCTTTGGCTGTGCTTTAGTAGCTGGTAAAAAACGTGTACCTAATCCGGCTGCGGGAATCACGGCTTTTTTGATGTTCATTGAATCAACGCTCCATTTCTGATGGTTTATTTCCTGTTTGAAAGACCCAAACAAGGCTTCCAGTAAAAGAAATAAGGGTGGCACCGCTTTATTAATGAATAATGAAAAAACTTGTAATTATATTGACATATAAGACAAGAAAGGTTAGAAGACATACTTTCCCATTGATCCATTCTCACTTGTCAGCTCTTTTTTCACTTGAACCGTCCATTTTCAATTCCAAATGTAGCTGTTCAGCATCCTTGCACTATAGGAAAGTCATTGTGCAAGGAAATGGAGGACAAAGCAGAAAGCACCTCAACAAATACTTCTTGTGCACTAATAATGCCAAAAATTATCTAAAGGTATGCATAAAAAGCGTTCAGCTTGATGAGCTGGACGCTTCTTTTCCATATTGGACGGCTTCTAATAAAAAGTCAGCTAGATGAACGGCTCTCATGCTGGGCGTGTGCCCTGATCGTTTGATGCCTGCAACCATTTGCAACTGACAGCCTGGATTAGATGTAACAATCGCGGCTGCTGTTGTATGACTTGCTTCAGTCATTTTATGATCTAAAATTTGCATCGACATCTCTGGCTGTAAGATGTTGTAAATACCTGCTGAGCCGCAGCATCGATCTGCATCCTTCATTTCTCTAAACGTCACACCTTTTATTGCTTTCATGAGCACTCTTGGCGCGCTTATTACACCCATTCCATTTCGTAAATGACAGGAGTCTTGGTAGGTGATGACTTGCTCTGGCAAGGCCAATGGCGTGCGATGATGAAACTGAAGCTCCACAAGTATGTCTGATATATCCGTTATTTTCTTCGAGAAGGTTTCACTTCGCTTTTGTAAATTTGGATCATCCTGAAGCAAATGATCGCAATCACTTAAAAAGGCACCGCACCCGCCTGCATTCATGACAATGGCATCTACATCCGTTTCTTCAAATGCTTCAATATTCCGTTTTGCTAACTGTTTCGATTGCTTTTTTTCACCACTATGGCCATGGAGCGCTCCGCAGCACGTCTGTTTAGGAGGGATGACAACGTCGCAGCCTGCCAGCTGCAGGAGATGGATCGTCGCTTCGTTTGTGCTAGAAAAAACCGTGTCCATTAAACAGCCAGAAAAAAATGCCACACGTTTTCTTGTTGGACCAATGGCTTTGTATTCATTCAAACGGCTTTTCTTTTGATGCGGTACCTTTGGGAGAGCATATTCCATCAACTGTAAATGGGAGGGAAGCACCTTCAGCATGCCAGTTTTGCGGGCGGCTGTTTGCAGACCGGATGTTTGATAAAACCTTAGTAACCCTGCGGCTTGTCGCATACGACTTTGTGAAGGGAAGAGACCTTTAAAAACAGCACGCCTCATCAAATGAATAGGGAACGATTGTTTTTTATGCTGCTGAAGGATGTCTCTAGCATCTTCAAGTAACCGCCCATACTTGACGCCAGAAGGGCAGACCGGTTCACATGCACGGCAGCCAAGACAAAGATTAAGCGAATGTTCAACATCTTCACCTGGCTCAATGACGCCGTCTCTTACCGCCTTCATTAAAGCAATTCGCCCCCGGGGTGAATGCGTTTCTTGTTGGCCTGATTCAATATAAGTAGGGCAGGAAGGGAGGCAGAAGCCGCATCGCATACAATTGAGCAGCTCTTTTTCATCCATTTGCTGCTGGAACTTTTGCTGAATTTGTTTGTTTTCAAAAGAAGAGGTCATGAGATCACCACCCGCTTTCTTACTGCTTTTCCAAACACTTTATCAGGGTTCATGATATTTGTTGGGTCCAGTGCCTCTTTAATCGCTTTCATTGCAGCGATTCCTTCTTTTTTGACCTTCAGCTCCAAATAGGGGGCTTTCATCAGACCAACTCCATGTTCACCGGTAATAGTGCCGCCAAGCGACACTGCCTTTTCAAATATGGCCTGAAAGGCTTCTTCCACGCGTTTCATTTCTTCTCCATTCCTTGCATCCGCCGCACAAGTGGGGTGTAAGTTCCCATCCCCAGCATGCCCAAACGTACAGATTTTGACTTGATACATTTGACCAATTTCTTCGATCGCACGAACCATGTTGGCAATCTCAGACCGAGGTACTGTCGCATCTTCTAAAATCGTTGTGGGGCTTAACCGGGCAAGGGCTGATAAAGCGGAGCGTCTTGCCGTTAATAGCGCATTAGCCTCTTCTTCAGAATGTGCAATATTCACTCTTTTTGCCCCGTGTTGCTCACAGACTTGCGCCATTTTTTGTATATCACGTGAAACAGCCTCGGGGATACCGTCCTGTTCGATTATTAACACCGCTTGAACGTCAGTAGGCAGCCCGATTTTCGCAAAATCCTCAACCACTTCAAGGGTAGGCTGATCCATAAATTCTAATGTAGCAGGAATGATACGCTCAGCAATAATGGCAGAGACAGAAGTAGCGGCTTCTTCTAAACTTTCGTATAAACAAAGCATCGTTTGTTTTGTTTCTGGAAGCGGCAAGAGCTTCATCGTTGCTTCTGTGACAATTCCGAGTGTTCCTTCTGAACCAACGAACAATTGATTCAAATCATATCCAGCCACGTCTTTTGCAAGTTTACCACCAGTTTTGATGATGTCACCATTTGGCAGAACCACTTCAAGTCCAAGAACATAATCTCTTGTCACACCATACTTTAATCCTCTTAAGCCCCCTGAATTCTCGTTAATATTTCCACCTAATGTAGAGATTTTCATAGAGCTTGGATCAGGTGGATAGAAGAGGCCTTTTTCCTCTACTTGACGAATAAGCTCCTGCGTAATTAAACCTGGCTGCACCGTTGCGGTGAGGTTTTCTTCATCAATTTCTAATAATTGATTCATTCTTGTAAACAGGATAACAAGTCCTCCTTGCGTCGGACATGTTCCTGCGCAAAGATTGGTTCCTGATCCTCTCGGTACGATCGGCACATGGTATGATCCGCACAGCCTGACAATTTGCTGCACTTCCTCTACCGTGTAAGGGCTCACAATTGCATCTGGCATATGCTGAAAATTAGGCGTCGCATCATAAGAGTAAGCAAGACGATCTGCCTGATTGTCTTGTACATAAGACGCTCCGACGATCTCTTTTAATTTGCTTGAAAATTCAGAATCTAACATGTTCAATCACTCCCACTCATTTGACGTGTCGTTTCTTTCAGTATAAAAAAAGAATCGTCTGATGACTATGGACGATTCTACAAAATATTAGGCTGTTTTACTGGTTTTTTTGTATTATGTTCTAACAGCATCAACGCTAAATAAAAGAGCATCGCATCTTGCATTCGTTTTGGATCAAGTGTGGTTAAATCTTGGATACGCTTTAACCTGTAATGCAGAGTATTAATATGTACATGCATGGCTTCAGCTGCATGTTTCAATGAGTAATCTGATGTCAACAGCATTCGCAATGTTTTCACCAGTTCAGGATAGGGGAGAAGAGGCCCAATTGTTCGATCAATAAACATTTCTTTCGTTTCCTGACTGACTTCCTCGATAAAAAGTTCAAGCGTCAAATCTTCATCAAACACGATCGGCGTATCAGCATGCGCCAATTTTAATGCACGAAAGGCTTGATGAAAGGATTGCTTCATCAAGTGAGAAGCCGCTGGTTTTCCCGCACCAATCAACATCTTCGACGGGTAAACCGCTGCGAGTGAGGCATAAATATGAAAAAGGCGCTGCTGCAATGCTTCACGACCATCCGCAGTTGTTTGTAGCATCAGCAAAAAGCGTGCATGTCCCCAGCGCACAATGATCTCCTGATTGGTGAGGTGCAGCATGGCCTTCATCGCTTTATATTGATCCTGCTTCATAAACGATTCATTCTGACAATCGATCAATACCACAACACGCGGCTGTTCAACATCAATTTGAAGCTGCTTTGCCTTTTCAGTTATATCCATACATGTCTCCGGCAGATGAAGCCAGTCAAACACAAACGCTTCCAGATGTCGTTCATCTGTTTCAGTCTCTTGAAAAAATTCATGTTCTTGAATGAGTAGCTCCGTCATTTTCCGTAAAATTTCACCAAAAGGGGACACATGCAGAGGATTTCCTGTCATCCCAATCACACCAATGACCTTTTGCTCAAAGTAGATTGGCAAATTGATGCCGGCTTTAATTCCTTTCATATGCTGCTCATCCTGCTTTGTGAGGATTCGTTTCTGCCCTTCAAAGAATGTGAGGTATGCGCCTTCATGAAATTGGCCAATGCGCGTTTCATCAGTTGCCGCGATGATGGTACCGTTTGTTTGTGCGATAATGATTTCCTCAGTTAGCACCTTTTTGACTTCGTTTACGATTTTTTCTGCCAGTGTCATTGTGAGCAAAACGTACCCCTCCCAAATGTTTTGTTTTACACTATGATACCATCATATGCCCAGACATATCTTTCTTTTCGTGTGTTATGCTAAAATAATAAATGCAAATGAAGTTGATGAAAGGGGACATAGTCATGTCGTTGCAAAATCGCTTACAATATTTACTAAAAGAAGGGCAACCGCTGACAGACTTTGAATATGAAGAAGCGATGCGTCAAAAGTGGCCCATAGAAGGGGCAAGAATTCAAGAAGAAGCACGCTTCGGCGATGTATATATAGAGCGTGTCGACAAGGAATCAGAGGAAATGATTCAAACAGAAGCCTCATCATTTTTAAACACACCGCTTACATATGTGAAAATTCATCAAAAAGAATTCATTTATATTGAATCGAAGTGGTTTGATGTGGTGAAAGTCGATGGATTAGCCATTGAATGGGATGAAGTATTTCAAACATATACTGTGTTATTCGGATTAAAACGTCCTAAAAAAGACATGGTCTTTCTAAAAGAAATGCTGTCTCAAATGGAAGGAGCCCAGCTTCAATTTAATGGACAAGACGGTTTATTCGATGTAAATATACAGCTTCTTGAGCTGGAGGAGATCGATGAAGATAGTTCTTTGATGGACGTCATATCGGCAGTGTACCGATTTTTGTTCCGCATGATCATGCAGCTTGAGATGAATGAATCAAAAAACGGCTCAAATTCCTGAGTCGTTTTTTACTAATTCCTCTTACATGATCATCGGGTTGTTTCCTTCTCTTTTCTCCTTTTCTATAAAAGCGTATAATAGAGAAAAGATAAAAGAAAGGACTTTAACTTCTATGAATCAGTCAAACAATCAATTTACCAATATTTCTAATTTTAGAGAGGTAGGGGGACTTCAAACAACAGATAAAATGATGATCAAGCAGGGCATGATTTATAGATCCGCGGATTTATCCCGTCTGACGAAACAAGACATCGTGTTGTTCTCGAAGCTGGGAATTCAAACAATTTGTGACCTCCGCTCAACGTCAGAACGTAAATCACACCCATCAAAGATCAAGGAACTGGACAAAATTGTCCATATTCCTATGCAGCCTGACAATATGATGCCAAGCAAACGGACCATGTTTCGTATGCTGACAACAGAAGGGAAATCTCTCTCGTTTACGCCAATAATGAAAGATTTATACCAGCGCATGCTCACCGAGCGTAAAAAAGAGATCCAGCAGGTGTTTACACTACTGTCAGACGAGAAAAATTATCCACTTATGCTTCACTGTACGAGCGGAAAAGACCGTACTGGGTTTTTATCTGCTCTTATTCAATTAACAGCAGGTGTACCGATACCTACCGTTTTAAGTGAATACATGCGTTCAAATGAAGGGGTTCAAATGCTTGTCAAAAGGCAAGAACGTTTTATTCGGATGATGAGTTTGTACCGGGTATCAAAAGAACAGATTCAGCCGCTGCTCGGTGTGCAGCAAGATTATCTTGAGGATGTGCTGAAAGAGATGATGGATACCTACGGAAGTGCAGAGCGGTATTTAATTGAATCCTGCGAAGTACCTGAAGCTCAGCTGAATGAAATGAAAAACATCTTGCTTACACCATCTGCTGGCATTTCATCACCAAACGAAGAATAAACTTCATGTGAGGTGATGCAAAATCATGGTGAAAAAGATCAGTATCATGTTTCTGACACTTGCTTTCATGTTTGTTTTTTTATTCATTCCATCTAGCAGTCTGGCTCGTCCAATCACGAAAAGAAATCTTGAAGGAAGTAAAGAGATGCGCGCGGTTTGGATTGCATCCGTCTATAACTTAGATTGGCCATCAAAGAAAGGACTGCCAGCCAAAGAGCAAAAGCAGGAGTTCATTCAACTGTTAGACGAGATCAAAGCGATGAATATGAACGCCGTTATCATGCAAATTAAACCAACCGCAGATGCTTTTTATCCTTCGGAATTCGGACCGTGGTCAGAATATTTGACTGGGACGCAAGGGAATGATCCTGGGTATGACCCGCTTCAATTCATGATAGAAGAAGCACATAAACGCAACCTGGAATTCCATGCTTGGTTTAACCCTTATCGAATCACAATGAATCATACTGACCTCAGCCGGTTATCAGCCGATCACCCTGCAAGAAAACATCCTGATTGGACCATTGCCTACGGAAATCAGCTTTACTACAATCCAGGTATTCCTGACGCTCAGAACTTTATTGTAGGCGGCATAGAAGAAGTCGTGAAGAATTATGATATTGATGCTGTTCATATGGATGATTATTTTTATCCGAATAAGATTGTCGGTGTGCCATTTCCAGATCAAGAAACGTATGAAACATACGGTAAAAAAGCATTCACACTTATAGAAGATTGGCGAAGACATAATGTAAATCAATTGGTACAGCAGATCAACGACACCATTAAAAAAGAAAAGCCCTATGTGAAATTTGGCATTAGCCCATTCGGTGTATGGCGCAATATAAAAGATGACCCGACTGGTTCAAACACCACAGCTGGTATGACCAATTACGATGATTTGTATGCTGATACAAGGGAGTGGATTCACAAGCACAATATCGACTATGTGACCCCGCAAATTTACTGGAGCATTGGCTTTCAGGCAGCTTCCTATGACGTGCTAGCGAAATGGTGGTCAAATGAAGTGAAGGGAAAGCCCGTTCACTTATACATTGGTCAAGCGACTTATAAAATCAACCAAAACAGTGATCCTGCTTGGTCTGACCCCGAGGAGTATTTTCGCCAAATCGAGCTGAATCGACTCTCTCCACTCGTGCAGGGAAGTATGCATTTTAGTTTAAAGGATATCAATCGTAACCCCTTGAAAGTAAAGGATCGACTAATAAATGAGGCATATAAGAAACCAGCTATCATTCCTGAAATGCCGTGGCTTCAAGAAAAAGTACCAAAAAAACCGATCATCTATTCTGTGAAAAAGAGAGCGGACGGCTCGACTTTACAGATTCAACATGACCGGCATTCTACTGCATCCTATTATGCAGTCTATCGATTGACGAATAAGGGGACATACGAATTACTGCAAACGGTCAGAAAAGAAAAAGGCTCGCTGACAACTGTCAAAGGCCTTTTAATGAATCAGAAAAAAAGTGATACCTACAAAGTCACGGCCCTCAATCGCCTTCACCAGGAAAGCAAACCATCTACCAAAACAGTGAAATATCGAAAAAAGCATGAATGAGGGATTTTCCTTCTTTCATGCTTTTTTCAGTTTCACTTTTTCTACTATTCTTGTTTTAATTTTCTGAATTCAATTATGCTTGGCATGAAGCAGCTCCCTAATTAATAAATATGATAGAAAAGAGCCAAAGGGGGAAGCAAGATGGATTTTGAATTAACGAAAGAACAACAAATGATCCGCCAGATGGTCAAAGAATTCGCTAAAACAGAAATTGCACCGCTCGCTCAAACGATTGATGAACAGGCAGAATTCCCTGTCAAAACATTTCAAAAAATGGGGGAGCTAGGCCTCATGGGCATACCCTTTCCTGAGAAATATGGAGGGTCTGGAGGAGATACGATATCATATGCGCTAGCGGTAGAAGAGATTGGAAAGCAGTGTGCAAGTACAGGTCTTAGCTATGCCGCAGCTGTCTCATTAGGCGCAAGCCCTCTTTATTATTTCGGTACAGAGGAGCAAAAGATGGATCATCTTGTCCCGCTTGCTTCTGGAACAGCAATCGGCTCATTTGGATTAACAGAACCAAACGCAGGATCTGATGCAAAAGGAACAAAAACAAAAGCGATCAAAGACGGACAAGAATATGTGATCAGTGGGGAAAAGTGCTGGATTACAAATGCCAACTTTGCCAGAACCATTATCGTCACCGCCGTTACGAATCATGATGATCACGGCCGTCCAATCATCTCAGCCTTTATTGTGGAGCAAGGTCAAAAGGGGCTATCGATTACAAGTCCATATGACAAAATGGGGGTGCGCGGTTCAGATACTGCTGAAATCATTTTAGACGAAGTGCGTGTCCCAGCGCATCATATATTAGGTGACCCAAACAAAGGATTCAAGCAGTTTTTATATACATTAGACGGTGGACGAATTTCGATTGCCGCCTTATCTGTTGGGATCGCGCAAGCTGCACTTGATGCATCGCTTTCCTATGCAAAAGAAAGAAAGCAATTTGGCCAAACCATTTCATCCTTCCAAGCCATTCAATTTAAGCTGGCGGATATGGCGATGCAAATAGAGCTTGCCAGACAAATGGTATGGAAAGCCGCATGGCTAAAAGATCACGGCAAGCCGTTTACAAAAGAAGCAGCTTATGCCAAGCTTTTTGCGTCTGAAATGGCGACAAAAGCAAGTCTTGATGCGGTGCAAATTCACGGCGGAACAGGCTACATGAAAGAATGCGGTGTGGAACGACTCGTCCGAGATGCCAAGCTGATGGAAATCGGGGAAGGGACATCTGAAATTCAGCGGCTGGTCATCGCAAGACAGCTGTTAGCTTAACGCCCTACTAAAAGCGCTTACTATTTATGAGGGAGGAAAGCAATAATGTCGATTCATCCACAAACGATCGGCTCCCTATTACGAGAGAAAAAGGAGCAACACCCAGCACATGAAGCCATTGTTTATCCAGAACGTTTTTTACGTTATTCATACGAAGCGTTTTATAAAGAGGTCAAGGAAACAGGAAAGGGACTAATGTCATTAGGGGTTCAAAAAGGTGATCATATCGCCATCATGGCACCAAATGTACCTGAATGGCTCATCCTGCAATTTGCCTGCGCCTCCATTGGAGCTGTTCTTGTCACCGTGAATACGAATTTTCAATCACAGGAACTCACTTATTTATTGAAGCATTCTGATAGCAAAATGCTGTTTATAGTAGATGGATTTAAAGAGACATCCTACGTCAAGATGCTTAAAGAGATGATCCCAGAGCTTCAAACAGCGAGGCCCGGTGAGCTCACGTCTGCACCATTTCCTTATTTAAAAAGCTGCGTGTATATTGGCCAAAACAACGTACCAAACGGCATGAGTGGGTGGGACAGTATTCAAACTGCTGCCAAAAGGACCGAGGATCATGAATGGGAGAAACGAATGAATGAGCTAGTGCCTGATGACGTCATAAATATGCAATACACGTCAGGGACAACCGGCTATCCAAAAGGGGTGATGCTCAGCCATACAAATATCGTCTGCAATGCCAGTCAAATTGCAGATTGTATGAAATTAACCCGTAGAGACCGTATGTGTATTCCTGTTCCTTTCTTTCATTGCTTTGGCTCCGTGCTAGGCGTGCTTGCCTGTTTTACAAAAGGAGGAACAATCATCCCAGTTGAATCCTTTCACCCAGAGCGTGTGCTGCACACAGTTGAAAAAGAGAAGTGCACCGTTCTTCACGGCGTTCCGACGATGTTTATCGCAGAGCTTGATCATCCGAATTTTCACCATTACGATCTGTCCACATTACGTACGGGCATTATGGCTGGCTCGCTCTGCCCATCCCATGTGATGAAGGCAGTCATTGAAAAAATGGGACTGAGGGAGCTTACGATTGCCTATGGCCAGACAGAAAGCTCACCTGTCATTACCCAAACAAGAACTGATGATTCATTTGAAAGGCGAGTTCAAACGGTTGGGCGTGCTCTTCCTCACATCGAAGTTAAAATCGTCGCACCAGGCACACCTGATGAAGTGCCAAGGGGAGAGCAAGGGGAACTGTGTACAAGAGGCTATCATGTCATGAAAGGCTACTATAAAAACGAAGAAGCAACAAGTGAAGTCATTGATGAGGACGGTTGGCTTCATACAGGGGATTTAGCTGTGATGGATCATGACGGCTATGTGAAAATCACAGGCCGGCTCAAAGATATGATCATCAGAGGCGGCGAGAATATTTACCCAAAAGAGATTGAAGACGTTCTTTATACGCATCCGGCGATTCTTGACGCACAGGTCGTTGGCATTCCCGATGAGACATATGGAGAAGAAGCGGCCGCATTCATTCGACTGAAACAAGGCCGTACGGTCACGATTGATACATTAACCAGCTACTGTCAAAAGCAAATGGCTCGCTACAAAATCCCGAAATACTTTTTTATTACAGAGGAGTATCCAATGACAGCCTCAGGGAAGATTCAAAAGTTTCGACTGAAAAAACAGGCACTTAATCTAATAAAGGAGTGAAGGTAGCGATGTTTCAACAAGTACTGATAGCCAATCGAGGCGAAATTGCCCGTAGAATTATTCGGACTTGTAAACGGCTAGGGATCAAAACAGTTGCCGTTTATTCAGAGGCAGATCAGCATGCACTTCATGTGCAAGAAGCAGATAGTGCCTATGTTATCGGAGGCGCGAAAGTAGCTGAAAGCTATTTAAATATGGAGGCGATCATAGAGGTAGCCAAACAAACAAAAACAGATGCCATCCATCCTGGATATGGCCTTTTATCAGAAAATGCGGTCTTTGCTGACCGTTGTCGCAAAGAAGGAATTGCTTTTATTGGACCATCTGCACAAGTGATTCAGCAAATGGGAAATAAAATTGAAGCTAGAAAAACGATGGAACAAGCGGGCATCCCAATCGTTCCAGGTGTATCATCACCACTCTATGACGCAGACGAAGGGGTCAGTAAAGCGCAATCACTCGGTTATCCGATCATGCTAAAGGCATCGAGCGGAGGCGGAGGGATTGGCATGCAGCTCGTCCGAAATGATGAGGAGCTATATAGAGCTTTTGAAGGAAACCAAAAAAGAGCGCAAAGCTTTTTCAATGACGGTACTTTGTATATGGAGAAGGTAATTGAGCATGCACGGCACATTGAAATTCAAGTCCTCTTTGATTCCTTTGGCCATGGGGTACACCTATTTGAACGAGATTGTTCACTCCAGAGAAGACACCAGAAAATCATCGAAGAAGCACCAGCGTCCTGTCTCGACGACTCGGTGAGACATCAAATGGGACAAATGGCCCTTGAAGCAGCTAAAGCGATAGGCTATGAAAATGCAGGAACGATTGAATGTTTAGTCGATCAAGATCAACAATTTTATTTCCTAGAAATGAACACAAGATTGCAAGTTGAGCACCCTGTGACAGAAGAAATCACAAGTATTGATCTTGTCGAAGAGCAGCTGAAAATTGCTGCATTACAACCGCTTTCATTTAATCAGGAGGATATTCACCAAATTGGGCATGCCATCGAAGTTAGAATATATGCTGAAGATCCTGTCACATTTTATCCATCACCAGGTACAATCACTAGGCTTTCTACACCTGCAGCCCCATATATACGTCATGAGTCAAGCGTGACAAGCGGGAGCGTCATTACCCCATTTTACGATCCAATGATTGCGAAAATGATTGTTTACGGTGATACCCGAAAAGTCGCAATCGAACGATTAAAAGCGGCATTACACACATATGAAATAGAAGGGATCAAAACCAATTTATCGCTTTTAAGCGAAATGGCCGGATCTTCTGCCTTCTTACAGGGCAGCATTACAACCGATTTTCTGATGAAAAAAAAGGAGGAAAACCGTTCATGAAAACCGTCACGATACAAATGGCCGGAAACTTATGGAAGCTTCTGGTAAAACAAGGTGATGAAGTCCTAAAAGGACAGGAGGTCGCCATCTTAGAGTCAATGAAAATGGAAATTCCAATTGTTGCAGAAGAGGCAGGTGTAATCAGTAAAGTGTATAAGGCAGAGGGTGAATTTGTCGATGAAGGAGAGGTGCTTCTGGAGCTAACAGTATAGGAGGGAAGGCAAATGGCATTACCAAAAAGCGTGCTTATTAGGGAGGTCGGCCCGCGAGACGGACTGCAAAATGAATCAGCTTGGCTGGACACAAACGAGAAGCGAACGTGGATCGATCTGCTCGCAGCAGCCCATCTCCCTTATATTGAAGTCACATCATTTGTCCATCCTAAATGGGTTCCAGCCTTAAAGGATGCCAAACAATTAGCCCAATCCTTAAACAAAATAGAGGATATCACCTATGCAGCACTCATTCCAAATGAAAAAGGCTTAGCCCATTTTTTTGAAGCAAACCTTGATGTAGGCGCTATGTTTATTTCTTCGAGTGAAACACATAACAAAAGGAATATGAATCATTCCATACAAGAAACACTTTCCGTCATCAAACAAATGACTGCGGATTTAAAAGCAGAAAGGCGAAGCACTCGCGTGTATATTTCTACGGTGTTTGGCTGTCCTTATGAAAAACAAGTGCCGATGGACCAAGTCTTACGATTAACTGAGAGTCTACTCTCCTACGGCATTGATGAAATAGCCCTTGGAGACACCATTGGAGAAGCCCATCCTCTGCAAGTAGAAAGACAATTAGACATTTTACTTGAGCGATTTCCTGCTGATAAAATCGCTCTACATTTTCATGATACGAAGGGAATGGGACTTGCAAATATATACACGGCATTAAAGGCTGGAATCACGACATTTGATTCCTCTAGCGGCGGACTTGGCGGCTGTCCATATGCACCTGGTTCTAGCGGGAACGTGGCGACAGAAGATGTTGTGCATATGCTCCAAAAACTTGGGATTGAAACAAAGGTCGACCTTCCTACATTGATCAAAGCGGCAGAATGGATTGAAACAAAGATAGATCGAACGTTGCCTAGTCACTGCTTACGTGCTTTTCACTCTCACACTACTTCATAAAGGATGAATGACATGAACTCATTGGTTCAATTTTCTATACAAGATGGGCAGGTTGGTCTCATGACATTAAACAGGCCTGATCAAGCAAATGCCCTATCCGCTGCGATGCTAGAGGAGATCAATCAAACCATTCAAGCAATCAAACAAGATGAAAGCATCCGCTGTTTGATCATTACAGGTGCTGGCTCTAAAGTTTTTTGCGCGGGAGCAGATTTAAAAGAGCGACGGTTGATGACAGAAGAAGAAGCAAAAAAAGCCGTCCTCACAATTCAACAAACCTTTACAGAAATTGAATCCCTATCTGTGCCTGTCATTGCAGTTATCAATGGACATGCACTTGGAGGAGGTCTTGAGCTTGCACTAGCTTGTGATCTCCGCATCGCAAGAGCCGAAGCAAAACTCGGCCTGCCAGAAACAGGACTAGCTATCATCCCTGGGGCCGGGGGAACACAAAGACTCCCGCGCCTGGTAGGGCTTGGTAAAGCAAAGGAATTCATTTTCACAGGTGCTTCAATACAAGCAGAAGAAGCCCTTCAAATCGGGTTGATTGAACACATCTCTTTAGCTCATTCACTCATGAATGATGCCTTCATCCTTGCAAAACAAATCGCCAAAAATGGACCGATTGCCTTAAAAGAAGCAAAACAAGCGATTCACTCTAGTCTTGATTACGATATACACACAGGGCTGACGAAAGAATACGAGGCCTATTTACGCCTCATTCATACTGAAGATCGAACGGAAGGTCTTCGTGCTTTTCAAGAAAAACGAACGCCTCATTACAAAGGCAAATAGCAAGAAAGGGGAATGGTCATGATCGATGAGTTTGAATTAAAAAAACAGCGAATTATAAAGGGCGGGGCCGAACGATACCATCAAAAGAACAAAGAAAGAGGGAAATTATTTGTTCGTGATCGGCTTCATCTGTTATTGGATAAGGAATCTCTCATTGAAGACGCATTGTTTGCAGAATGTACGGATGAAAATTTACCAGCAGATGGTGTAGTCACAGGAACAGGACGTATGAATGGACAGACAGTTTGCGTGATGGCAAATGACTCTACCGTTAAAGCAGGGTCGTGGGGCGTCAAAACGGTCGAGAAAATCATTAGAATCCAAGAAATAGCTGAAAAGCTCAACTGCCCGATGCTGTATTTAGTGGATTCAGCTGGCGCCAGAATTACAGATCAAATCGCCATGTTTCCAGGAAGAAGGGGCGCAGGCCGCATTTTTTATAATCAAGTCAAGCTGTCTGGACGTATCCCGCAAATCTGTTTACTATTCGGCCCATCTGCGGCTGGCGGTGCTTATATCCCTGCTTTTTGTGACATCGTCGTCATGGTCGAAGGAAATGCATCTATGTATTTAGGCTCCCCGCGAATGGCCGAAATGGTGATTGGAGAAAAAGTATCACTTGAAGAAATGGGCGGGGCGAGAATGCATTGTAGCATATCTGGATGTGGAGATATATTAGCAAAAACAGAGGAAGAGGCCATTCAAATGGCACGTGATTATTTAACCTACATGCCTGCCAACTATACAGAAAGACCAAAAAAGAAAACGGCAAAAGCACCTAGACCATCTAACATCTCCATCCAAGAACTAATACCAAAGGGTCAGAATACCCCCTTCGATATGTATCAACTCATTGATTTACTTATCGATGAAGGATCATTTTTTGAAATTAAAAAGCTCTTTGCCGCTGAGCTCATCACAGGTTTTGGTCGCTTAGACGGTCAGCCTGTTGGTCTTATTGCCAATCAGCCAAGATCGAAGGGCGGTGTGTTATTTCACGATTCGGCTGATAAAGCGGCCAAGTTTATTCAGCTATGTGACGCCTTTCATATTCCGTTATTGTTTCTTGCTGATATACCAGGATTTATGATTGGAACAAAAGTGGAACAAGCTGGCATTATCAGGCACGGGGCGAAAATGATCTCCGCTATGTCAGAGGCAACCGTACCGAAGATATCAGTCATCGTGCGTAAAGCGTATGGTGCAGGCTTATATGCGATGGCAGGTCCTGCCTTTGAACCGGATTGTTGTCTTGCTCTTCCATCAGCACAAATAGCTGTGATGGGGCCAGAAGCAGCAGTGAATGCTGTCTATGCGAATAAAATTGCCGCACTGCCTGCCGAAGAGAGAGCCGCATTTATACAGGAGAAACGCAAGGAATACCAGGAAGATATGAATATATACGAGCTTGCCTCTGAAATGATTGTCGATGGCGTCATCCCATTTGACCGTTTACGAGCTGAACTGTGCAATCGACTACAAGCCTATACATCAAAAGAGATGACATTTACGAGACGAAAACATCCGGTCTATCCGGTCTAAAGGAGGGTCCTAATGAACCTGAAACCAGCATGGGTACCGGAAGAGCAGATGATCAAAAAAACACGACTTGATCAGTGGATGAAATCTCTTGGTTTTTCTACGTATCACTCATTCTATCAAGCAAGTATTGAGCGGACAGATTGGTTTTGGAGAGAAGCTGAAAAGGCTGTCGGCATTCAGTGGAAAGAGCCGTATGAAGCTGCATTAGGTCAGCACTCATTCATGTGGCCGAAGTGGTATAAGGGCGGCACATTAAACATCATCGAAACGGCCGTAGACAAATGGGCAGAGAAAATAGAGACTAAACATCAACCAGCGATTATTTGGGGCAATGAAGCAGGAGAAGAAAAGAGTTGGTCTTTCCTCCATCTTCAGGAAAAAGTCAATCGCTACGCAGCTGGTTTTTTGAAGAAAGGGCTTCAAAAAGGAGATGTGGCGATCATCTATATGCCTATGCTTCCTGAAACTGTTGCCGTCATGCTTGCCTTCGCTAAGATTGGTGTGATTTTTAGTCCGGTCTTCTCAGGCTATGGAAGTGAGCCTCTTGCCGTACGCATTCGTGCTTCAGGTGCAACCATTGTCGTCACAGGGCACGAAATGACGCGCCGGGGAAAGACCATCAACATGCGAGAATGTGTGGCTGATGCGATCCAAAAAACAGATACCGTTAAAACTGTCATTGTTCATTCTTCCTCTGATACTGATTACAAAGATGACGTAAGGTTAAACGATTTATTAAAAGAACAGCCAATTCACGAAACCACCTATGTCACAAATGAAGACCCTCTAATGATCTTGTATACCTCTGGGACAACTGGCACACCAAAAGGAGCCGTCCATACACACGCAGGCTTTCCTGTAAAAGCTGCTTTTGATGCCGGTCTATGTATGGATGTTGCAAAAGGAGACCGGCTATTTTGGCTCACAGATATGGGCTGGATGATGGGACCATTTCTTATCTTTGGGGGCTTGTTAAATGGAGCCGCGATTGTTTTATATGACGGCGCACCCGATTATCCAGATGAACAGCATATCTGGTCATTCATCCATCAGCAGAAAGTCACTCATTTTGGTCTTTCGCCTACATTTGTTCGTTCTGCGATGCAGCAACATATAGCAGGGATTAAGATGACGCATGTCAAGGCCATCATTTCTACTGGTGAACCTTGGAATGAAGCGCCGTGGCAATGGCTATTTAACAAAATTGGTCAAAAGAACATTCCTATCTTAAATTACTCAGGGGGGACCGAAGTGTCTGGTGGCATTGTAGGAAGTACTCTGCTTCGCCCAATCAAACCCATTCTCTTTAATGCAGCAATCTTAGGAATGGCGGCAGATGTGTATAATGAAACAGGACAGAGCGTCATAAATGAAGTAGGGGAGCTTGTTGTGAAAAAGCCATGGGTCGGCATGACATATGGTTTTTGGAAAGAGCCGGAGCGTTATGAAGACACGTATTTCAAACGATTTGATGGTGTATGGACACACGGTGATTGGGTCATGCAAACAGAGGACGGAGAATTCCATATCACGGGCAGATCGGATGATGTCATTAATACAGCAGGCAAACGCATCGGTCCAGCTGAAATTGAATCCATCCTTGTTGGCCATCCGGCTGTGCACGAAGCAGCAGTCATCGGGGTAAATGATGAGGTGAAGGGAGAGGCGCTCGTGTGTTTCATCGTGACGGATTCACACGCTTTTGAAGAAGCCAAACTCATTCAAGAGCTTTCAGCACATGTTGGATCACATGCCGGAAAAGCGCTCACACCAAAAGAAATTCATCTCATTTCAGCTTTACCGAAAACAAGAAATGGAAAAATCGTCAGGCGTTTACTAAAAGGGGCGTATGAACAAAAACCTTTACCAGATCTTTCTTCATTAGAGAATCCGGATGTATTCGAAAGCATTTCCAATGACCTGAAAAGGAAACAAAGGCAGGAGTGATTCCTGTCTTTGTTTATTGCGCATTAAAATTCGTTCCATCTGTTGTTTCTTTGACAATCCCTGCTCGAATCACAAAATCACCGAAATGTTCATTTTCTTCTCGTTCTTTTGCGTACAGAGGGAGTAGAGAGCCAAGTTCTTTTAAAATGTCTTCCTCACCCACATTTTCTCGGTACAGTTTACTTAACCTGCTGCCGTCAAATGCGGCACCAAGATACATATTGTATTTACCACGTGATTTTCCTATAAAACCAATCTCACCTAAAGCATGACGGGCACATCCATTTGGACATCCAGTCATTCGAATGGTGATTTCTTTATCACTTAATCCGTTTTCCTCTAAAATCTCTTCAATTCTATCAATCAAACGAGGAAGGTAGCGTTCTGCTTCGGCCATCGCTAAGCCGCATGTTGGAAGAGCAACACATGCCATTGAACTGCGGCGCAGGGCAGAGAACTGCTGGCCATCTGATATACCAAATTCCTGCATCAGCTGCTCGATTTGTTTCTTTTTATGAGTTGTGACATTTCCAATGATCAAATTCTGATTTGCGGTTAAGCGGAGGTCACCCGCATGAACCTTTGCAATTTCACGAATGCCTGTCATCAGCGGATAATCATCATCTGTAATGCGCCCGCCTTCTACAAACATCGTATAGTGCCATCTGCCATTAATGCCTTTCACCCAGCCATAACGGTCACCGTTATGATCAAAGTGATAATCCCGTGCGTCTAAAAGAGTAAATCCAAGACGGCGCTCAAGCTCTTCTTTTACATTCTCAAGTCCGAGGCGGTCCACTGTATATTTAAAGCGGGCATTTTTTCGCACAGAACGGTTTCCATAGTCACGCTGAATGGTGATGACTTGTTTGGCAATCTCAACGACCTGCTCAGGTGTACAAAAACCGATCACCTTTGCAAGCTGAGGGTAGGTCAATGTATCACCATGAGTCATGCCCATTCCACCGCCAATCGCGACATTAAAGCCAACTAATTGATTATTTTTGATAATGGCAATAAATCCTAGATCCTGCGAAAAGACATCAATATCGTTAGCAGGAGGTACTACAACGCCAATCTTAAATTTTCTTGGCAAATAGAGCGGACCGTACATCGGTTCAACCTCAGTGTCAGGCGTTGCCGCTACTTTTTCCTCATCAAGCCAAATTTCATGATACGCTCTTGTTTGAGGAAGCAGGTCATCACTTAATTTTTTTGCCAGTTCGTAAACTTCATGGTGCACGTCTGATTGGTAGGGATTCGATGTACACATGACATTCCGATTCACATCCCCGCAAGCAGCGATCGTATCAAGCATGGTAGAATGAATGTCTTGAATGGTCTTTTTCATGTTCCATTTTAAAATACCGTGAAGCTGAAAGGTTTCACGAGTTGTCAGCTTTAACGTGCCGTTTCCATATTTGTGAGCAAGCTCATCCATCACAAGCCACTGCTTGGAGGTGGCGATTCCGCCAGGCAGACGTACACGCAGCATAAATTGATAGGCAGGCTCAAGCTTTTGTTTTTGTCGTTCATTTCTCAGATCACGATCATCCTGTAAGTAGCTGCCGTGATGCTTCATCAGGCGATTGTCATCATCAGGAATTCCCGCTGAAATCGGATCAAGCATGACTTCTTTTAACGTACCCCGTAAATAATCACTTTTTTCTTTAATGTCCTCTACGTCGCTCGGAGGTCCATCCGGCGCTGTTAATGCTTTCTTCACCATGTTGTAAAAGCTCCTTTCTTTCAAGCATCAAATCAATAGACGTCACGCTGATAGCGTTTTTGCTGCTGTAAATTAGCTAGATAGCTTTCTGCTTTGTCTTTGCTCATCGCACCTTCTTCTTGAATAATCGATAGAAGGGTATGGTGAACATCATGCGCCATATGCTTTTCATCTCCGCAAACATACACATAGGCACCTTGCTCAAGCCATTCGAATAATTCTTTACTTTGTTTCTTCATTTGATGCTGGACATATACTTTTTCCTCTGTATCTCTAGAGAAAGCAACATCCATTCTCGTTAAGACGCCGTCCTTTAACCACTTTTGCCATTCCGTTTGGTATAAGAAATCCGTCACAAAGTGCTGATCACCGAAGAATAACCAAGACTTTCCATTTGCACCGATTTCCTCGCGTTCCTGCATAAACGAACGGAAAGGGGCGATGCCTGTGCCTGGCCCGACCATAATGATCGGCACATCAGCATTATGAGGAAGTTTAAAGTTTTGGTTATGTTGAATATAAATAGGCAAAGTGTCACCTGGCTGCAGACGCTCTGCACATAAAATCGAGCAGACACCTTGGCGAGATCGTCCGTGTGCATCATATCTGACAGCGCCTATTGTCAAATGCACCTCTTCGTCGTTTGCTTTTAGACTGCTTGCAATGGAATATAGACGTGCAGGGATTTTTCTTAAAATAGACGTAAAATCTGCTGCTGTTCCTTCAAAAGGACCGAAATCACGAGCCACATCTAATAAGTCTCGGCCTGCTATATATTCTTTTAGCTTTTCTTCGTTTCCTTCTTCTAAAAGGGCATGAAGTTCTTCACATTTCTTGAATGGCGCAATCTTTTGAAGAAGAGGTTTTGTTAAGACTGTAATCTCAAAATGTGAGGTGAGTGCTTCTTTTAAAGGAAGAGTGTCTCCGTTTTTATGAACGGTGACGGCCTCTTCTGCATTCCATCCGCATGCCGATATCAGTTCATCCACTAGGACGGGATCATTTGTCGGATAAATGCCAAGACTGTCTCCCGGCTCATAAACAAGTCCTGATCCTTCAAGAGAAAGCTCCAAATGGCGGGTTTCTTTGTTAGATCCACGGCCATTTAGATTGATATTTTCAAGCACTTCAGCATCAAAAGGATTTGTTCTTGAATATTCAGAAGATACCTTACTCATTTCTCCCGCAGCTACTTGTGGGAATGATGCTGTTTCACCTTCACTAAGAGAATATGTCACACCTTGCAGCCACTCAGAAAACGGCTCATCATAGTCAAGGTCACAGTCGACCCGGTCGAAAAGGCGCGTTCCCCCAAGTTCTTTTATGCGCTCGTCAAATTCTTTCCCCGTTTGACAGAAGAACTCGTATGAGCTATCACCTAACGAAAGAACAGAATAGCTCAAATGCTCAAGCTTTGGCGCACGTCTGCCATGGACATATTCATGAAAAGAAAGGGCATTATCAGGGGGATCTCCCTCGCCATGTGTGCTGACGATAATGAGTAAATTGCTTATTTTTTTCAGACTATTTGGTTTAAAATCTGACATAGAAGAGAGCATCACTTGAAAGTTTTTCTTTTCAAGATGCTCCGCTGTCTTTTTTGCTAAACCTTCGGAATTGCCTGTTTGTGACCCGTAAAGCACTGTCACATCTTTGCTCACAGGCTGGTCTGGAGCTACGGCAGAAGAGGCCTGAACAGCAGCTTCTAAACCGGCAAGAGCTGCCTGTGCTGATAAATAACCGGTAAGCCAAATTTTTTGTTGATCTGTTAAAGTGGGGAGCAGTTGATTGAGTAATTCTGCCTGCTCCTGACTAAACGGACTGTTCAATACATGAAGTTGCAACGATATCCACCTCACAAGGAATATAAACATAGATTAATTCGATAGGAATTATATATATAGGTTCAATTTGAACTTTACCGAAAGTTTCCCATTAAGTAAAATATATAATATTGATTGTCATGATTAAGATTCTTAATGACAAAGAATGTGCAAATAGAGGAGAGAGCATACAAAAAGGGGTAGTACCAGCGAAGCTGTCACTACCCGCAATAAGGAATAAAATTAAAAATACATCATTTCTTCAATTTGAATTCGCTCCATCATATCCAATTTAAAGATGCCGTAAGGATTTACGTGGCTGTAGATAAGCGGACTTAACGCTCTCAAATCCTCCGGTGTCATCATATCCATCCATTTCTTTTCTGATAAAACAGATTGAATCATGAGTGTATTTATATACACAAGGCAATTTTGTAATAAATGTAGAGAAAGAACGGCAACCTCTTGATCTTCCAATCTATTTGTAGATATTTCTCCACCTTTTCCATAAAAAATAAAGCCATTTGCTGAATTCCAATTCTCTACAACATTAAGGCCTTCATTAATTTCTCTCCGAATCTCTTCAGAATCCAAATAATCACACAAGAAAATGGTTTTAATGACTTTTCCCAATTCAGAAAGGGCTTGATAGGTCGGGTGTTTTAAGTTACTTCTTGTAAATCGTTTTAAGATAGCCTCTGTTTCGGCTGTTCCAAGACGCAGGGCTGTAGCATATTTCATCATCTGATCATATTGCTGACGAATCAATTCCCAGTTGATTGGTCTTGTAAGAATAGGTTGTAGATTAGGATAAGCATCACTCATGCCACTATCTGGCCTATAAAGTTTTTGTGAATTGATAGCTTTTAATCTTGGCATAAGCTGAAAACCCAAGAGATGGCAAAAGGCAAAAGCTACTTCGCTTTGACCGTGACTGTCTACATAATTCTTTTCAACCTCCATGCTTGTGCAATGTTTCAAAACTCCTTCAATCATAGACGCTACCTCAGAAGAAGAACATGATTTTAATTGAGAATAGATACAGGTTGAATGTTTAGCTACATGCCAGTAAATCGAACTGTTTTTTAAATGGATCAAGCAACATCTCAGCATCAAAAAGTTCTTCGGACAAAGCGAATGGGCGATTCAGAATCAAGTGTTTATCGCACTTATTGTTTTTTGTCTACATGTTCTTGTTCAAATAGAAACAAGAAGCAAGCGAAAAATTTTACAAATAAGCCGTTATTTGAGGGCTACATTGTGGAAAGCAGCGAATATCTGGATTCGAAAGATTGAAGGAAAAGCCATCCCTTGATAAGCGAATTGTCGCCGTCACATAGGTCTAATTGTAAATAAATTTCCAAATGGATAGGGCCACCTTTGTTTAGGTATTTACCTTTTTGGCTCTAGATAGAGAAAGTGATTAAACTGAAAATTATGACATCATTTATGCAACACTAGTGATTTCATATACCATTTGATTACAAATTAGTTGACATTCAGTATCAAGCGTATAATATAAAAAGGAAACTGACTAGTCATTTTAAGGGAGGTTATTATGAATATTACGGTTTATTTCCAACAGATTTTTAAGAATAGACCCTTCTGTTTATTTCTGCTATCCAGCTTTTTTCTGTTTTTAATAAGTCAATTTTATTTCTTAGCACAAGTTTCAATGATATTAGATATAACTAAATCGACCATTCTCTTAGGCACTGTATTAATGGTCATGGCTGTCCCGCGTTTAATCATATTACCCTTAGGAGGAATATTAACAGACAAATTTAGTGAAAAAAAGGTACTTATATTTGGATATACATCGTTAATTTGTTTACTAGGTGTACTAAGTCTTCTAGTAACGTTTAATCTTCTTTCTGTTACAGTAATATTGGTTTTCGCAGCGCTATTCGGTATCTCGAGTGCATTAATTCTTCCTGCAACTTATTCTATTGTTCCTAAATTGGTGGATGAAACAGTCTTGCAGAGTGCAAATGCTTTGGTTCAGTTTCAGAATCAATTATCCTTTTTTATTGGTCCTGCCATAGCAGGTTTGTTACTCGAAACCGTAGAATTGGGAATCTTCTTTTTGTTAATGCTATTACTAATCATCCTTTCATTAATATTGATCTTGTATATTAAACCTCAAACTGACGAAAATAATAAAATGGAAGATAAATCAGCGAGAAGTAAAGGATTTGGAGATGTAATAAAGGACCCAACAGTTGTAATGCTTATCCTATTTACCGCTATGTTAAATATAAGTGTGATAGGTCCCCAGCAAGTTGGTCTACCAGTCCTTGCAGAAAGTCATTTAAAAATGGATACCAAGGGATTAGGATATTTATTATCAACATTTGGATTAGGTTCATTAATGGGGGTTGTAATAGGCGGAATTTTATCAAATAGGAAAAATAATTTAGTAACTCTGTTTTTATTAGCTATTCAATTTGGGGTTATCTGGGCTGGATTTACTTTTATTACCGATATTCGGATCACTTTTGTTCTGCTATGCTTAACAGGAATTCTTATAGGAGTTATTAATGTTCTTTTTATTACAGCACTACAGACCTCAAGCCCTAAATATTTGTTAGGTAGAGTCATGAGCTTACAGTTTATGGGGTCGACAGGATTACAACCTCTTTCCTACTTCTTTACTGGCCTCTTAATAAGCTTAACAAGTTTACAGATTACATTTCTAATTGCTGGATTAATTATTTTTGTTTTTTCGATAGTACTTCTAGCTTCTATTAATTATCTGAAAATTAACAAAAATAGTGAAAAAGTATTTGACGGAATTAGAGAGAGAGGTTAGAATTAGAAATATAATAAAAACTAAACAGTCAGTTTTAAAAAACAGTATTATTGGAGAGATATAAATTGCCTAAGATTTCAGTATCAAAGAGGAAAGAACGGAAACGGCTTATATTGCAAGCTGCACTTGAAGTTTTTTCAGAAACGGGATACTGCTCAGCTACGATTGATGATATTGTCAAAAAAGCAAATATTAGTAAAGGTTTAATTTACACGTATTTTAAAAGTAAAGAAGAAATCTTTTTGGACTTGGTGGAATATTGGCAAGAAATCTCCAAAAAGGATAATAAAGAGTTAAATACTGATAAAGATCTGAAGGATAAAAAACTCTCAGAGGGACTCCTTATTCTTTGGGATAGTATTGTAAATCAATGGACTTCCGAAAATCTATTATTCGCAAGAATACAATACGAATTTTGGCTTGAGTCGTCAAGAAATCCGGAACTACAAGAATTAATGAAAGATAAAGCAAAAGCTAGCCTTCAATCGATAGAAAAGTTAATTAATGAAGGAAATATTAAAATAGAACCATCAATGGCAGCTGCATTTTCAAGGTTATGGTGGTCCCAGGTAGATGGGTTAGTTGCATATTTTATTAGCCATGGAACAACGCCAGATGGAGAAGAAATGAAACGAATCAGAGAAATTATTAAACATATGTGCGAGTTTTTAGATAAAACGGAGAATTGAAATGGGGTGAGATAAATGGCAAAGCAACCAAAGCCTCTAACTGCTGAAGAATTGAAAAAACTAGAAGCGGATCGTAATGTTGTTCGTTGTGTCGTCCGCTGCTAGTATTCATTTCATATCATAAAAATAACTTTTCCTAAAAAGAAGGAGGGCCCAATCCTCCTTCTTTTTATCTTAGGTGGGTGATTGTTTGTTCCAAATACTTTGTTTTCTCTTATTATATATCATTTCAATGGTTATCATACATGAATTAGGTCATGTTATTGCAATTTATTTTATTGGCGGTAAAGTTGAGAAGTTCGAAATTTCCTGGTCATTTATACGTGGAAAATTTATACTTCCTGAAAAGATTACCTATTTTAAGCATTTGTTTTTTACTGCAAATGGGATCATAATGCAACTTTTATTTTCTTTTATTATTATTTATTTTGCCAATGACCCTAGCTGGGTTTCACTAGGATTCTTTTACCTTTGTATTATTGCTATTAACCTTGCTCCTTTATCAATTACAGATGGAGCATACATTTTTAAGGCTTATCCTTCAATCGTGATTAAATACATGCTCTGGATCTTTGTAGGAGTATTATTTGCACTTTCAACACAGGGATTGATTGTCTTATGGACACATATTTCCGAAAATTTTCACATCCAATTAGTTTTAACTTTCCTTTATATTTTAATGTTAATGATGTCTATTCGTAGAATTTCGTATTTAAATTCGGAGGAAAAAACAAATGGCTAATAAGTATGAGATTGTCCAAAAAGACAATGAATATTTGTTCTTAAGAGATAGAAAGAGTAATTCTTATTACAAGGTAGAACATGAATATGAAGACATACTTCCTTCAGTATCAAAACTTGAACATAAACCTTTTTTTAATTATATATTACCTGATAATAAACCTGATACTGTCATTTTCGGTATTCCCTTCAATAAGGGAAGTCGATTTCCCAATTCTACAGTGAATCAGTTTCCAAATATTCTAAGGCAGACGTCCCATAAATTACAGCACCATAATCAATACCCGGAGCCTATACCGTTAAAACTTTTCCACCTTGATTCGGGAAAAGAAGTTGAATGTGGAAAACTTATGGATTTAGGGGACGTTTCTGAAATTAACAGGTACTCCGTGCATGAATCAATCCAAGAAATTGTAAGTTTTTGTATGGATAACTCATACCCTTTTGTAAGTATTGGTGGGGATCATTCATATACCTTTGACGTAGTATCTTCTCTAAAAGATGTTAATAAGCCTTTAGTTATATGGGTATTAGATGCACATAATGATTTATATGGATCTCCAGATAAACTTGATCATGGAAATGTATTTTCTTATATTGCAGAATTGTCATTTGTTGAAGCTATTGTCCAAATTGGTAGTAGGGGATTTAGAACCTTCGAACAGATAGTCAGTCATCCAAAAGTAATCCAAATTTCAAGAGATTCATTTAACATGAAAACATTTGAGCAATTAATTAAAAGATTTAAAGGACTTGCTCATTATTTATCTATTGACTTAGATTGTTTAGACCCATACTACTTTCCCTTTGTGGACTTTGGTGTCCCTGGTGGATTCTCTAAATCTGAGATTTTTGCTATTATTCAAACCATTTTTGGTAACGGATTTATTATAGGAGCAGACATTGTTGAGGGAAATGCCGAAGGGAATGTAGTAAAAGGTAACTATGATATACCGCTTGAGTTACTAATCTTGTTATTAAGTCATTTGAAAATTCAAAAGGAAGGGAGCAATGAAGTTGGCTACAAAAGAAAGAGTGTTAAACCTTGATTTTTTTATGTCTCTATCTAATATCATTAAAGAACTAAAGTACTTTGGTATATACGAACCAGTTGATATTTGGAACAGGTACTGCGATTACATAAATAGTTTTGAGGAACATCGAAAGAATCCCAGCTCGCACATTGGTTTTAACACGGTTACAGGCCTGCAATTGGATGAAATTCAACATTTATATAAAACTCAGGGTTTAGCATTAGTTTTTTTACACTACGGTGCGTACAGACATGCAGTTGCTACAATTTTAGAAGCAGCAATCAAAGTTCACCCAGAAAAACCAGTATTAGTTGTGGTTGACCAAGAATCTTATAATAGTGAGTCTCAATTAGAAGAGTGGGTTCAAATTTACTCAAAGTTGAATGCACATATGGTAATTGCTGAAAATCCCTCTAGTGGTCTAAAAATAGCTAGACACCTTAAAAATGGCGGCATTGTTGTTCTATATTTAGACGGAATGACTGGATATGGTAAAGATAAAAATCCAATTCGATTACCATTTATAAGTTCTGAAGTTGAGTTTAGAAGTGGATTTTTTCGTCTTCTTCAAAAGTCTAAAACACCTGTAATAGGAGCTATTACACCGAGTGAAAATGAACTCTTAGTTTCTAAGCCTATTATTTCAAATGATATAGCAATGGCAGCATCTGCCCTTATGAGTTTTTTCCGACAAACTTTACTTAAGGATCCTTCAAAATGGAGACTGTGGTATAGACACCATTTATTTGTAGAAGCTTTACCACAAATATTGGTGTATCAGGAAGCCAGAAAAAACAAGATAAATTGGATCTGCGATGAAGTTAACCCCAAAATTACATTAGAAGAGGAGACGGGCGATGTCTACCAGTACATGGAAACTTATAGATGATAATATTGTTGTTTTTGACAAGAAAACTGGAGAGCCTACTGAACTTAAACATTCTGCAATAGTTAATAGCTCATTGACTTATAAATATTGGGATTATTTGGCCTGGTCTGCTGCTTCATTGAAAAATAGTGAAGTTCTTTCTGTTGGATTTGGAGCTGGAACGTTTGCTCAATTATTAGAAAAATGGGGGATTCCATCAAAAGGGATTGGAATTGAGGTCGATCCTAATTATAAAGAATTAAATGATTCGCTTACAAGTTATAAAGTGAAATATTGTGATTTCACAGAAGGTCTTTCTCAAATTCATAACAACTTTGATACGATTATCATTGATGTTTACGATGAAAACGGATATGTAGATGCAGCCTATGGTGTTGAAGCGATTAAAACTTATCTTTCACTAAAGAAGGATAATGGAAGAATGGTAATACATTGTTTAGACATCTTAGGAACACTTCTAGCAGCTGAAGTTCCCTTACCCACATCATCTTCTATTTTATCAACCATGATACAGAGAATTAAAACAGTAACAGATGAACCTATTTATATTGTTCCACTTTGGTCTAGTTATTTAATATGGGTGGGCCCACCTCCTAAGAGTATTGAAACTGAAAAGAAGCCGGTAAAGTGGCTAGATACATTCCTTAAATCGCGAATGATTAAAATTGACCTCCCAGAAGGACCTAATATTTCTGAATTAGCTGTTCCATGGACGTATTTACAATTAGAGAAAATAAACAAAGGCATACTTTTGGATTTAAATACCTTTGCACCTGAGGAACTGAAAAAATTTAATATATTACTTAATTTGGTAGGCCCTATACTGAAAGTAAAACTGTCCCAAAAAGAAATTAATAGTATAAAAAATAGCCTATTTGAAATAAACAATGACGCAAGCCTTCATGCTGCTAGTTTTATTTTAGCCACTATTGGAAATTGGACTGATGCTTTTGGTGTGTTAGAGGGCAAAAAACTTAGTAATCCCCGTTGGATGAAAGCTGATTTATATAAAGTTAAATAATTTGAGTGTTTTTATTTTTATTATGCAAGAAGTAGTACAAAAAATACAATCTTTTAACATCCAAAGCACCAGCTTAATATTGAGTAACCGTTCATTTTAACAGATAATACAACTAAGACTCTTAAATAAAAAATTCATCTATAACATAAGCCAAATTCCTTAATGTACAGGTATTTGGCATTTTTATGTTGAATTTCGCTTGGCGTACAAAATTCGATATATTGGCGGTACCCAGTTAGTATTAATATGCATGTAAAATATTTGAATTTACATATTATTTCTTATTGCGGTTGGTAACATCTTCGCTGGTACTACCCCAAAAAAGGAAAACGGTCATCCATTTCCCTTTTTTTACCTTCCTTGCTTCCTTTATAATGGTATGTCCGCCGCAATCCTTGGTAAATGTATAGGATTTAAGTGTTTCTGCTGCTTTAGAGAAGTGTTCATGCCCAATGTTGTAATGAACCTCTTCTGATACTTTTAGCGGTGCACCAAGTTCTTGTGTCATCACTTCTACTAGCTCATCCTTACTCTTTTCGTAACCGCAGACAATGTTTTACAGCATCTCCACTCGTTCATTTCGAGACGTTTTTGAGAAAGAAGGGGAGGCAGCATTAGCTGCTTTGACTGCTTTATCTAAATCTTCATTTGTTCCTAAGCTGATCGTTCCAATGACTTCCTCTGTTGCGGGATTAATGGCCTTCTATTTCTCATTGTGACATGTCTCCTTTGACCTGTGATTCAATTCAATATTTTGTTTACAGCTCATATAAAACATTACCCACTGTGGAAAATCTAAAACGAAGAAACTGCAAATGAAAAAGTTTCTGATATAATAATACGCAAAGTGGGACATATGTCCTTTTCAACATCAGGACATCTATCATTTAATGGAACTAGACAGAATAAGAAGGAGCATTTGAAAGAATGAAAGGTGTTATTTTCGCTTTATTAGGAGGCGCTTGTATTACGCTTCAAGGTGTATCCAACGCAAGAATTAGTCAAGATATCGGTACATGGCAGGCGGCAACCATCACGCAGCTGACCGGTTTTATCATCTCTCTTGTGATTTTACTGATTGTAAGGGATGGGCACTTTCGTGAATATCAAAAGGTGCAGCCACTCTATTTAATAGGAGGCGCATTTGCTGCCATCATTATTTTTAATGAAGTCACTGCGATTCAAATGATTGGTGTGACACTCACCATCGCTGCTTTACTGATTGCCCAGCTTGCTTCTACTTTTGCAATAGATGCAAAAGGATGGTTTGGTGTTCAGAAGAAAAAAATGAAATGGCCACATTATGCAGGAATCCTTTTGATGATTGCAGGCGTGATCATTTTAAAGCTATAAAGGAGGGAGTCAGGTGGAGGAGCTTCATGATGAATCTCTATTCTCCTCTTATATCAAAGCGCATCAATTACAGAACGTCTTTCACAAGACATTGATGCTACATGTGAGCTTGTGGCGCTATCAGCAAGGCGAGCTGATTTGTTCAAAAGGGGATAAGAGGGAGTACATGTATTTGCTAGTGAAAGGCAAATTAAAGATTTTTACCACCACAAAGGAAGGAAAAACCTTTATTCTTTGCTTTAAAAATCCCCTTGAAGCAATTGGAGATATTGAATACGTTAAGCAGACAGATATGGTACAGTCGAAGCTGTTTCAGAAGTACATATGCTAAGAATTTCTCATCAAGCGCTGATGCGCCATGCAAAGGATGACCCGCGTGTTTTAACCTTTTTGCTAAAAGGCATCACAAACAAATTTTATACAAAATCAAATGATTTAAGTTTTCACCTTTTATATCCTGTGGAGGTCAGGCTCGCAAGCTATTTATTGTCTGTTTTAACAGGTGATGACGACACCCTCACCCGGCCGCTTCGTCTCACTGATGCAGCTAGCTTAATTGGAACGAGCTATCGCCATATTAACCGGGTGATTCAGCAATTCAGAGAAAAAGGGCTGATTGAAAGGCGAAGAGGAGCGATTACGATTTGCGACCGGAAAGGGCTATTAGAAATAGCAGGGCACAACATTTATGAATAGAAGAAACGAAGGGATTTATATATGATTATAGGAATAATATTAGCCATTTCTGCTGGTGCACTCGTCAGCTTACAAACCATTTTTAATAGTAAGGTTAATGAGCATACAGGCTCTTGGTCAACAACGACACTTGTTCTTGGAATGGGCTTTGTCGCTTCCCTCCTAATGTGTCTCTTGTTAGAGGGAACTGGTATGTTTCAATTAAGACATATGGAGGCTTGGTACTGGGTGAGCGGGGCCATTGGGGTAGGGGTTGTCATCTGCCTTGTTCAGAGCATCAAACGTCTTGGCCCCACTTATGGGATTTCAATTGTCCTCACCTCGCAGTTAGGGTGTGCGCTAATGTTTGATTCGCTTGGCTGGCTTGGATTAGCAAAAGTAGATTTTTCTTTTACAAAACTATTGGGTGTTCTTGTTATCGTTGCCGGGATCTTGGTTTTTAAGCTCACCAAATTTGAGCAAGCAGACGAATATTCTTGTTAAGCGCGTTTCCAAGACGATTCCCCTAATTTTAACAACGCTAAGTAAGTTTTAGTGGTCTTAGAGATTCTAATGAGACCACTTTCTCTGAATTAAAATGGTATTCTCCTAGTAAATTTATATGTTCCCAGCCTTAAGGTGACATATGATGTAATAAGTCTTCATTGTTAATCTTTCATTAAGACTGCTAGTTCTCTCTGTCATATAATCTTCGAATGTTAAATTAACTGATAGCCTCGTATTCCCCTTCGTTTGATTCCATGTATCCTCTGAAAACAAATATTCCTCAAAATCTCTATATTGTCTACTGCCCACAATGGAAACATCACCAGCCCGAACATGCTCTCTTAGTTCTGTTAAGACGGCCATTTCATAATAATGACGATTGATTGTACCGTCATCCTCATATAAGTGTTTTTTCCAACGCTTTGAGATTAAGTCCACAGGTGAGTCATCAGGTACTTTTCGTTTTCCAGATTCGTTCATTCCTCGGATAATCTCTACAGCTTATAAAACTAGTTCATTTGACTTTGTAGAATGAAATTCCATTACCCTTAATAGAGTTGGCGTATATTTTCTAAGTGAATAAAATCGATTTTGCAGTAAGTCTAAATAATCATAGTCGGCTGGACGGACAAGCTCCTGAGCTTCTTCCACCGAAGAAACAAAGGAATTCCATTCAATGATGAATTGTAAAACCCCAAAAACGTCTAATTTTTCCTCTTTAGCTTTGATTAAAGCTTGTCCGATGTTCGTAAAGTGTATAACCTTCTCATTAAGCTTTTTACCGTTTTGTTTCTGAATTTCTTCTTGAGCCTTACGGCCTTTTGATAACAGACTGAGTATTTGTCTGTCATGAATTTCAAAAGCTTTATCCGTTAATTCCTGAGTAAGATGTAATAAATAGACGGTTAATATCGAATATCGTTTATTTTCCTGAAAGTCACGAAATGCATAAGGCTCATATCTTGAACCTAATCGAGACAGCTGTAACAGGCGATTGAGATGCAAATGACTAATTTGTACCGTTTCTAATTCCATACCACGTATGTATTCGAGTCGTTCTATTACTTTAAGAAATGTTTCTGGTGAAGGAAGACCTGGTGATTCCTTGGGGATCAAGACTAAGCGAAGATGAAGTAGCACCAATTTGTTTCAATATATAATGTATGAATGAATCTGGGATGCCTTTGATATGAGTGTATGGCCAACCGGGATACCGAAGAACGGCTAATTGAACAGCAAACCCTAAACGGTTTTCCTCTCTTCTTCGTTTATTAATAATTTCTAAATCCTGTTTGGAAAAAGTGTAGTAGGTTCCCAATACCCATTCATCTTCAGGAATTTGCATTAGAGCCAGTCTCTGATCTGGTGTAAGCAATTCTCTACCTCTCGCAATTTTCATACAGTATCATCTCATTTCTGTAATTATTCAGTTAATTAATTCAATTATATGTCAATAGAGTGTACTCTATTGATACAAGTGTAGTAGACTGATAAAGTCATAGTTAAGAGTGTCTCATAAAACATGTCTCAAAAACGAGGTGATATTTTGCGGAAAATCGGTTATATACGTGTCAGTTCGACTAGTCAAAATCCTTCAAGACAATTTCAGCAATTGAACGAAATTGGTATGGATATTATTTATGAAGAAAAAGTTTCTGGAGCAACAAAGGATCGTGAGCAACTTCAAAAAATGTTAGAGGATTTACAAGAAGGTGACATTATTTTTGTGACAGACTTAACTCGAATTACTCGAAGTACGCAGGATTTATTTGAATTGATTGATTTAATACGAAGTAAAAAGGCAAGTTTAAAATCAATTAAGGAATCATGGCTAGATTTGTCAGAAGATAATCCATACAGCCAATTCTTAATTACACTAATGGCTGTTGTTAACCAATTAGAGCGAGATCTAATCCGTATGCGTCAACGTGAAGGCATTGAGCTGGCCAAAAAAAAAGGTAAGTTTAAAGGCCGGTTAAAGAAATATGATAAAAATCACGCAGGGATGAATTATGCAGTAAAGTTGTATAAAGAAGGAAATATGACTGTAAATCAAATTTGTGAAATTACTAATGTCTCTAGAGCTTCTTTATACAGAAAATTAGCAGAAGTGACTAATTAGCCAATTGGATGAGTAATAGTAAAGAATGCAAACCTTAGTTTTAGCAATAGGTAAAAAGCAGCGTGAGCCAAAACCTTATGTTACCTTGTCTAGGCATAATGTATTGATGTATTCTACATAATATTATGCCTATTGATTTAATGCATCTGCAGTAGCTTTTGGATCTAGAAACGTAAGAATAATCGTAATTATGATATCAAATGCTTTTTTCAACTTAATACACTCCTTTTTCATAAGCCCTGATATCATTTTATAATTAAACAGGAAAACAAACATTTAATTACCTTAAACGATTCTTACACTTATGTAAGGTATCTCTGAATTACTTTTTGTAGATTTATTTTGGAAAGGAAGATTGATATGGCGACAATTATGATTGTAGAAGATAATGACGAATTAAGAAGGCTCTTGGCAGACTATTTAACTAAGTATGGCTATCATTGTATTGATTTAGAGAAATTCAATGAAGTCTTGACAGAATTTTTAGAGACTAAACCTGATCTTGTCTTACTCGACATTAATTTACCCTCATTTGATGGATTTTACTGGTGTAGGCAAATCAGAAAGTATTCAAATTGTCCAATTATTTTTATATCTGCTCGTGAAGGTACAATGGATCAAGTCTTGGCAATTGAAAATGGGGCAGATGACTATATAACAAAGCCCTTTTCATTTGAGATTGTCACGGCAAAAGTAATGAGTCAACTTCGAAGGACAATGGGAGAATATGCTTTAAATCAGGGGGAAAAGGTAATTAATTTTGATGGACTCAAATACTATCCAGAGAAACTAGAAATGGAATTTAGAGGAAAAGTATGCGAACTCTCCAAAAAAGAAGCAGCAATGATAGAGCTACTATTAGAGCGTGGAAATAAGGTAACAAGTCGAGATCGGTTAATGGAGAAAATGTGGGACACTGATATGTTTGTTGATGAGAACACCTTAAATGTGTATATATCAAGAATCCGAAAGGTACTTAAAGATCTTGGAATATCTTATGCAGTTGAAACGGTTCGTGGTGCTGGCTATCGAATGAAAAATACATGGGACGAGAACCGATGAAAATATTTCTAAGAAGTCACTTAGCATTAGTCTTGATGGTAGTCGCTCAAGGGGGATTTACTTGGCTTTATTTTTGGTTTCTAGGATTTCGAGGATGGGGGCATATAGTATATGTCATTTCAATGCAGGTGGTCTTTATTCTCGGCTACTTGGCATACCGTTTTATTAATGACTATCGTCTGTTTAAATGGTTAACCACTAGTAGTGATGAAATGAGATATATCCCTCGCTTCGGAAATGGGTATTTTAATAAAGCGCTGCATCTGAAAGTTCTAGAGGAAAAGAGTATCTCTAACCAGAAGATAATGGAATGCGAAGCCGCAGTAAAAGAAAAGGTAACTTTTATGAATCAATGGGTTCATCAGATGAAAACACCTATTTCTGTTATCCATTTAATGATACAAAATAATGATGATCCCATTTTTCAAGATATCCGAAAAGAAATATACAAACTTGAAATGGGATTGAAGACCGTCTTTTATACATCACGACTATCTCTTTTTGAAAAGGATTATGTAATTGAAGAAATTCCGGTCTATACCTTTATCAAGGATCTTGTAAAAGAAAATAAAAGCCTCTTTTTCCAGTTCGGGGTGTATCCTAATATTTCGATAGAGGATGAGGATATTAATATTCTTTCTGATAAAAAGTGGATTAAATTCGTAATTGAGCAAATATTTTCTAATGCCATCAAATATTCCACAAAGAAGTCGAATAAAGTTGATATTAAAGTAGAGAAAGAAAATAAAGAAGTCATTTTAACGATCACTGACTTTGGAATCGGAATTCCAGAACAGGATATAAAAAGGATATTTGAACCTTATTTTACAGGTTTAAACGGAAGAAGGTATCATGAATCTACTGGGATGGGACTTTATCTTGTCAAAGAAGTTCTTGATAAGCTTTCTCATAATTATTCAATTCATACTGAGGTAAATAAAGGAACTTCATTTCGTATCTATTTTAGCGTGTAAAAAAAACATTAAGTAAAGGCCTTGCTGTTTTAACGAGGTCCTGAAAAAGTACTTTCCACTAAAACAAGCGAATCTTCCAGGTTACAGCCATTGGCGGTACCCCAAGTATAAGCATTACGGGAGATGGGAAGCATAGGAATAACGATCTTAAATTTTCCCAATGCTTTTAAAACAAAGGAGCAAGCAGTCTTTTCAATCCTTACAAAAGTGTAATGTTCATTTAAGGTGTTGCTATCTTAGAAACCTTTCGTTCTCTTTACAATATAAACACAGTTAGTTATTCAAGGAGGTTTCAACATGGAACACATACTTAAAATCAGTCATGTAAACAAAGTGTATGATGGAAAAAATTCGTTTCAGGCATTAACAAATATATCTTTAAATGTTGAATCGGGGGAATTTATTGGGATTATGGGTCCTTCCGGCTCTGGTAAAACGACACTGTTAAACTTGATTTCAACGATAGACCGACCTACATCAGGAGAAATTATTATCAACGGACAACAGCCACATAAATTGAAAAGAGAAAAACTGGCGAAATTCAGGAGGCGTGAATTAGGATTTGTATTTCAAGATTTTAATCTACTCGATACATTAACGTTAGAGGAAAACATCATGCTGCCTTTAGTCTTAGAAAAAGAAAAACCTTCAGTTATGGAAGAAAAGGTAAATATTATCGCCAAAAAACTGGGGATTGAATCAATATTAAAGAAACGAACCTTTGAGGTATCTGGAGGACAGAAGCAGCGCACTGCCATTGCGAGGGCAATTATTCATAAACCAGCTTTGCTATTAGCCGATGAACCAACAGGTAATCTGGACTCAAAATCTTCCAAATCAGTTTTGGAAGCAATGCTTGACATTAATCAACAGGAAAAGACAACGATGTTAATGGTGACACATGATCCGTTAGCAGCCAGCTACTGCCACCGTGTCGTATTTATTAAAGATGGGGAACTATACAATGAAATTTATTTAGGCGACAACCGACAAGTGTTTTATCAGCAAATTTTAGATGTATTGTCAATGCTCGGGGGGAATGCAAATGAACTTTTATCAACTCGCAATTAAAAATGTGACACGGAATTTACGTTCCTATTTAGCATTTTATTTAAGTAGTTCTTTTGCAGTTATGATCTTTTATATTTTTGCGATGTTTATCTTTCATCCAGCATTGGAGGAAGGTTTTATAAATAATGTTGCCCGAAAAGGGATGACAGTTGCAGAATGGGTCATTTTTGTTTTCTCGATATTATTTGTTCTCTATTCCGTTAGTGCTTTTTTGCATACAAGAAAAAGGGAATTTGGAATCATGACAATATCAGGAACTTCTCCAAAACAGATGCGACTTTTGTTGACAGCTGAAATTATGTTCATTGGACTGGCCTCTATTGTAACCGGAATTGCTGGTGGAACAATCTTGGCTAAGATGTTCTATGCAGCAGGTGGATATATTCTTGAGATGGAGACGCTGCGATTATATTTTCCTTGGAAAGCCATTGGAATAACAACAGGGGTCTTTCTCCTACTGTTTTTTATAATTTCTCAATGCATCCTTTTCTTTATTAACTCAGAAACAACGGTTGCATTATTAAAAGGTTCAAAAATACCGAAAAAAGAACCAAAGCCTTCGTTCCTATTATCTTTACTTGCATTTATACTTTTAGGGATAGGTTACGGAATGGTCCTCAAAGCAGAAATAAATATGAGCACAGCTGTAATCATTTTTATCGTCATAGTAATTGGAACGTATTTCTTTTTCAGTCAGCTTAGTATTTGGTTATTGAAGCTTATGAAAAAGAATAGACGATTTTATTTAAAGGGCTATCATCTTTTATCTATTTCAGATTTAACCTATCGTGTGAAGGATAACGCGAGATTATTTTTTATTGTAAGTATCGTTTCTGCTGTTGCATTTACGGCAACAGGTGTGCTAGCAGTATTCAAATCAAATATGACGGTTGAGAATACGGAATATGAAATTGAATATCTTTCTTTACCAGAAAACACGACAGAATCAGATCATATTAGGCTAATAGAAGATAGCCTAAGTGAAAGTGGCTATGATTACACAACTCAAACTTTCGAAACGATAGATACAAGATATAAATCTGCCGAAGGATTGACTCCTGTATTAATACTTTCTCAAGAGGGTTTATTAAAAAGTTTCCCGCATGTAGAGGTAGAACCACTAGAGGACAATGTAGGAATCTATTTTCTAGATAATCGCGGTTCTCGAAGCAATGCAGATATTCCCCGTTTCATAAAGCTAGTTGATTCACCAAATACAATTAAGGTGAAAAGGATTGAAGACTCGATATTATCCGTGTCAACTGCTTTAGTAGTCAATGACCAAACATTTGAGAAAATAAAAAAAACACTTAAAACTTCAACCTTTCATGGGTTTAAATACAAAAATTGGAAGGATAGTACAGAAAAAATTAGAGTTTTAGAAAGCCAGATCTTTGGTGACTATTCTCATGTTGATTTTTACTTCTTAGCTAAGGCAAATGTGTACTTCCAGACAGTTCAAATTCCTAGCCTAAGCCTATTTATTGGTTTATTTGTAGCTATTGTCTTTTTCTTTGCTGCCGGCAGCTTTTTATACTTCCGTTTGTTTACAGATTTAGAAGAAGAACGAGAAAAATATAAAGCTTTAGCCAAAATTGGTTTGACTGAGAAGGAAATGAAGAGAAGTGCCACATGGCAATTAGGGATTCTTTTCTTCCTACCGTTTATTGTTGCAGCTGCTCATACTGCCTTTGCTATGAAAGTGGTGGAACGAGAAGTGTTATTCGATATTTTCACCCCGACTATCATCACAATTATTGGGTTCTTATTATTACAGACTTTGTTTTTTATCATTGTGAGGATTAGTTATTTTAAAAAACTAACAGCATCAATTAATGATTAGGAAAATAGAAAGGAAGTTGAGAAAAAAATGAAAAAGAAAGTTGGAATCAAAAAGATAATTGGAGTTGTGTTAACCCTGTCAGTTATTATTGGGGGATTTATAGCCTTACCAAATGAGATATCAGACCGCATAAACCCACTTGTCCCGAAAAAAGTTGTATTTGTACAAATAAATGAATCAGGAGCACCAAGAAGTCCGGCAGGGTATGACTACACTTTGACTGGCTTTACAGAGGATGGGGAAGAAACTGTAGTGACATTCTATGCAGGTTGGGAACTCAAAAAGAATGCATATTTAAAAGTATATGCAAAAGGCAGCTATATTGAAACGTGGGAGGAAGTACAGCCGGAGGCATTACCGGAAAAGGTTAAGGTGAATTTTACAAAGTAACATTTACCGAAAACAGAAATCAACCTTACAGAAGTTTTGTTAAGAATAACAATTATAGCCAAAATATTATCACCACGATGGCATTAACAAATTACATTTTTCAAACGTTTTTCATATTGATGCCCCGTGCATTTTTTAACTTAAACAGTAAGATCATGTTTTTTCATCTTTTTACTTTTGTTTAGCCATTCTTTTCATTCAGCTTTTTTAGTACAATTTGGATTCGTTTCTTTAATTTTGGTCCACTTGAATGGATATGGCTTATGGTTAATTATTTAGAACGAATGCGTTAAAGAAAATGAAATAACATAAATAAAATTGCAGGGAAAATAACTTATACCTGCAATTTTATTTATGGCAGCTTAATGTTAGTACAGATAGAATATAAGAAAAATGATTAATTAAGTGAAAGCCAATTTGTTAAAATTGAGAAATTGGGCTTTTTTATATTGGAATTTCCTTAACGTTGTAAATCCGCATTTCCTGACGCTCCCGTTTTCAGATCAATCGTCTCCAAAGAACGGTTATCGTTGATAATCCATTTAAAAGGAGCCTTTTCATCAAAGGCTTTTTTTTATGCCCGTAATCGCTCGCATGATAGGCTGTACGGTCCTTAGCGACAAGATGACTATAAGCGATTTTCCGTTCAATTGCCTGCGTAAGTGATAATGCAAACGGTGCACTATCAATGACTAAAATCGATTCTGTATTTAAAAAACTAGACCTCGCATCTAAATTATATGTTCCGATAATACTTAAGTAATCATCAATGACCATCGATTTTGCATGAATGGAATACGGGCCTTCATATTCATATAAATGTACGCCTGTTTTCATCAGTTCTTTTTTCGTGCTTAAATATCCTGCAAATGCTAAAGGATTTGGCGTCGCTGTCAGGGAATTCGTGACGACCGTCGTTTGAATGTCTTTAGATAAAGGGGTGATCCTATTCTTCATTGGGCGTGTTGGTATCACATAAGGTGTCTGAATGAGAACAGAACGCTTTGCTCGGTGAGCGAGATCGTTTAACTTTTTCAACACGAGAGGACGCTTATTCAAGCGCTCCACTGGATTTGTGAAAAATGCAATCTGTTTTACAGAAGTGGCATCTTTTTCCCAATCAAAAGATGACATAACAAAAGGTTCTTTTGAACGTATGGCTTCTTGATAGGACATGAGCAACTGTTTCCGTAGTTTTTTCCCTTTTCTTGCTTTTCGTTTGGAGAACACATCTTTTGTTCTTTTCGTAAAGGGATGATTCCATTGATAAACGAAATATTGCTCCATTTCCTCTAATACTTTCCCCTTTTTGGCGTTGTAGAGTAGCACATCGCGGTCATAAGCAAAGTCTTTCGGCGGCTGATCTGCAAAGTATTTATCACCGATATTTCTTCCGCCCATCACAGCCACTCGTCCATCAGCCAAAATGAGCTTATCATGAAGGCGATTATGCCACGTCCATGGCTTGAACAAACGAAAGGGCTCATAAAAACGAATCGCCATATTCGGGTGATTCGAAACAGCATAGCGCAAATGCTTCAGAGGTCCACGAAGGCTGTGGCAGATGCCATCTAACAATAGCTGAACTTTTACTCCTCGATCAGCTGCCTCAATTAATGCACCCAGTACCCATTCAGCGGTTTTTCCTTTTTGAATGGAATAATAACTCAAACGAATTATCTTTTTAGCCTCGCGAATCATTTGAACTCTCACTTGACCCGATTCAAACCCGTCATCAAGCATCATGACTTGATTTGTGCCCTGGTCGTCTCCTGAGATAGAAGAGGCTTTATAGATGCAATGTTCTTTACATGTTTTTTGAAACGGTAAATAAAACAAGACAAATGCGGTCAAAAATACATACACCACATATAAAAGGATAAGAAAAAGTAAGAGGTGAAGCATGATGATCAGCTCCTTTGAAATCAGCACTTCTTTTTCTTAGCTTATGTTAAAAATAAAATTTCACTCATTTAGACTTCCTGCTGGAGAATATAATGCAGTAAATAACGTTCTGTTTCACTTAACATTAAATAATGGTTCATTTAATACGATTCCCCCTACATGGTCACATCTAAAATACGGATCGTTGGCAGTGAAGGAAAAGCCCAACTTTTATATCAATAAGAAAAAAAGCAGAGCCGCATCGCTCTGCTTTTTTCACATTATTCGCTTTCTTTCATTTCATTTGATGTACGTACTCGTGCATTTCCCATAAATACGACCGTAATCGCCGCAAGTGCAATCGGAAATAAAGCAATCATAAACACGTACGTAATACTTTGTGACATCGCATCGATAACTTTATTTAAAATATCAGGCGGAATTTCTGAGCGGGTACCCTCTTGGAAAATGGCTTGCGGATCGCCAATTTGAGAAGGGGCTCCTTTCATTCCGCTAAAGACATCTTCTAAACGACTCGTCAGGACATTGGTTTGAATCGTCCCGAAAATCGTCACTCCTAACGTCATCCCAAGTGATCTCATAAACGAATTGGTTGAGTTTGCACTGCCGCGGTAGCGCGGAGCGAGATCATTCATTGAAGCAGATGGCAGAAGGGAGAAGCTAAAGCCGACCCCAAATCCTGATACCATCATAAAGAGCGTGAGCCACAGTCTTGTTGTATCTGGTGACATATTGGCAAGCAGGAGCATCCCAGCGAAAAATGACATCACAGAGATCGTCATAAGACGTCTAAAAGGAATTTTCGTCTGCATCGTTCCACCAATCATACTGCCAATCACTGACCCTATCATCATTGGTGTTAAAATGAAGCCTGCACTTGTCGCAGATTCACCGTACACCGCCTGCACAAAAATAGGGATAAAGACTGCAAGAATAATAAACGTTCCGCCATATAGAAACGCCAAAATTTGAGATGTCGCAAATAAACGATTTTTAAACATCCAAAATGAAATAATTGGTTCCTCAGCTTTCCGTTCAACGATAAAAAAGATTGTACCAAACACAAGAAACACGGCAAATAGTGTTATGATCTGTACAGAATCCCAAGCGTAAGATTTTCCGCCAAGCTCAAGTGCGAACATCAGGCTCACAACCGCAACGACAAGCGTAATGGCACCTGACCAATCGATTTTCTGCTTACGATGCTCAAGCGATTCCTGATAGTATCTGGCGATCAAGAACACACTGACAATACCGATTGGCACGTTAATATAAAAAACCCAATGCCAGCCGATCGAATCTGTAATAAGTGCACCTAACAGCGGGCCTAATACACTGGATAGGCCAAACACTGCACCAAACATACCTGACATTTTTCCTCGCTTTTCAGGAGGGAAGATGTCAAAGATAATCGTGAAAGCGATCGGAAGAAGTGCGCCGCCTCCAACCCCTTGAATGGCGCGATAAATAATGAGCTGATCCATCGTTTGTGCAATACCGCACAGCGCAGATCCAATTAAAAAGAAAATAAGTCCAAACAGAAAAAAACGCTTTCGACCATACATATCTGAAAGCTTTCCATAGATCGGCATACCGGCCATCACTGCCACCATGTAAGATGCGGTCACCCAAGCAAATTTATCAAAACTGCCCAAATCTGCTACGATGCTTCCCATTGCTGTTGCAACAATGGTGTTGTCCATCGCTGCCATAAAAATCCCTAACAGCAAACCGATGACAACAAAGCGAGTGGATGCCTTGCCTTTATGATCCACGTTATTCATTTCTTTTACCTCCTGCTTACGTTCTCTTCTCTTTTTTGCTATGATCAATTTAATCATTAAGTAAGAGAACATTTATCTTGATGATCAAGATAAATTGATTTTAAAGGGAGAATAACAAGATGTCAATAAAGAATGGGTCAGCAGACAGAGAGGACCTGATCATTCATACGATGAGAGGCTTGCTACACGAATGGTTTTATTCCATCAAGCGGCTGCTCAATCGCTCGGCTTGAAAAAGCAGGCTACGTCAAAAGAGAAAAAGACCCAGAGGACAAGCGAAGAGTCATCATGGTCCCATGACTGCATGATCAAGATTATTTACCACACGAATCTTACTTAGAAGAAACGTATTGTCATAAGGTAAATCCAGATCACGGATTTTCGCTCCAAAGGGTGTATACAGATGACCTTTCTTTAGATGAAACAATGGCTGTCAAAGATAGCAGTGATGTTTAGTACCAAAAGGGTATCATTATGACATTTACTATTTGAATGGATCAATAAAAAGAATGGATTCACTTATTCACAATATAAGCAAATCCATTCTAATGCTTATCTAACCTACAAACAACTCTCCCTCAGGATAACGTATTGGGCTTTTCGTTCGTTTCATAAAGATAAAAACGATGGTTAGAGTACCTATTCTACCAATAAACATAAGAATCGAAAGAATAACCTTACCTAAAAACGATAAATCCGAAGTTAATCCCATTGAAAGTCCTACCGTACCAAATGCTGAAAAAGTTTCAAAAACAATATCAATGAAAGGAGCATTTTCAGTCATTGTCAATAAAAAAATGGTGATAAACACAAAACACAAACTGATAAAGCTAATAGATAAGGCTTTAATGACAACATCATGTTTAATTGTACGTCTAAATATAACGGATTCTTTATTTCCTTTTAGAAAATGGAGGACAGAGATCAAAACGATAATCATCGTTGTTAACTTTATCCCACTTCCTGTTGACGCACTCCCAGCACCAATAAACATGAGAAGGATCATAAAAGTTAAAGAACTTTCATGCATATGTGCTATATCAAGCGAATTAAAACCCGCAGTTCTTGGTGTCACAGCTTGAAAATAAGAGGCCCAGAATTTATCAAGAAGGTTCATTGGACCTAAAGTATGGGGATTACCAAATTCCATTAAAAATATAAGTAACAGCGCAACACCATTTGTTATGAGGGTTCCTATGATCATAAGCTTTGAATGGATTGATAATAATTTGAATCTCCGTTTATTCCAAATGTCAAAAATCACTGTAAAACCAAGACCACCGATGATAAACAGGAAGGTGATGGTCATGTTAATCAGTGGATCATTTACATAGTTCATCAAACTATTTGAAAAAAGAGAAAAACCTGCGTTATTAAAAGCAGAAACGGCATGAAATAAACTGATGTATAACCCCTTAAAAAAACCATATTCCGGTATCCACCGAAATGATAATATACACGTAGCAATTAACTCAAATGTTATCGAAAAGATAAACAAAACCTTTATAAGACGTACAATACCGCCTATATTTGTCAGATTAAAAGCCTCTTGAACCAATAACCTTTCTCGTAAACCTACCTTTTTACCAAATAACAGGATGACCATGACGGCTAAGGTTAAAAAACCAAGCCCACCAATTTGTATCATCAGCATAATGACAATTTGTCCAAATAAAGTAAAGGTTGATCCGGTATCAACCACAACTAAACCTGTTACAGTCGTTGCTGACACAGCTGTAAAGATAGCATCGATGATTGAGATAGGTTCAACAGTAGAGATCGGTAGAGATAAAAGAAATGCCCCTATTACAATTACTGTAAAAAAGCCAAATAATAAAATTTGGGGCGGAGTTAATTTTACTGGTTTTTTTAAAAAATGATCATATTTAAACATTTCCTAGCCTACTTTCAACCACTTGAATTTTAATGTTATTATATAACGAATAGAGATATGATTGTCTACCCATGATTTATTTGTTTAAATAAAAAAGATTTATCGAGATTTGATAGACAACAAAAGGAGTCATTAAAATGCCAAAAAAAGAATTTGCTGTTATCGGGTTAGGACGCTTCGGCGGGAGTATATGTAAAGCATTAAGCGAAGAGGGACTTGAAGTGCTAGCTATGGATCTAAATGAAGATCGTGTAAACGAATATGCGCAAATCGCTTCGCATGCTGTCATTGGCGATTCAACAGATGAAACAGTTTTGAAAAATTTAGGAATGCGAAACTTTGATCATGTGATTGTTGCTATAGGCGAAAACATTCAGGCTAGTATTTTAACAACCATTATATTAAAAGAACTTGGAGTTAAACTGGTTACAGTAAAAGCACAAAATGATTACCATGAAAAGTTACTAAATAAAATTGGGGCCGATCGAGTTGTCCATCCAGAAAGAGATATGGGAAAACGTATAGCCCATAAAATCGTCACAAATAGTGTCATCGATTACTTGGAGCTATCTGATGAATATGGTCTAATTGAAGTTGAAGCAAACGGACATTTAGAAAATCAGTCATTACTTGACCTTGACATTAGAGCAAGATATCAAATCAATATTGTCGCTATTAAACGAGAGAAAGATGTGATTATTTCGCCGCTAGCTCATGAACAAATTCAGAAAAACGATATATTAATTGTGATTGGAGCAATGAAAGATATAGCACGTTTTGAAAGAAATGAATTACAAAGTCAATAAATCTAATTAAAAAGAAAGTCCACCATTGTAAGAACTAGGTACAATCGTACTATGGTTTGTTTCTAACTATTGATATAGGATTACAAGCTCGAGGGTGCAATGATTGTCCAATTTCATTGCACCTAAACAATTTGTATAACAACACAATGAATGGTTTGTATACGTTGTTTGAATAGGTACTTACTTCCAACGATACGTCTCCGAGGGAAGAACTTACTTATAAATCCTCTCTTTCACTGGTTGGTTAAAATACCTCTGAATATTATGAAGTATTCTTGATTGTTTAACCATCAATAATTCAAAGAGGGGACTATACTAGTATTAGAGTCATTAACCACCTACCGGAAGTTACAAGTATTCATTGGCACAGGCTAATGTTCCTAATGTGATGGACGGTGTCCCCGATGTGGAACCTTCGCCAAGAATTAAACCAGCGCATTATGATGATTATCACACGATTATTAATTATAGTTCCCGTAAGTAAGGTATTTAAACGTTTCAGTTGTGAAATGGATTATAACATAATCTAATATGGGGTATAATCAAAGTCAAAAATACCAAAATTAATTTTTTCATTGACTGAATGAAAAATTACATAGGATTCACGTCGTCGACTCAGAATGACAGCAGTTCTATTATTCATCAAACAGATCTAGCGACATGATTTCTTTCAAAATCTAATATGAGAAATAGACTTATCCAATTACCAAGGTGCTATGGCAATGATTTAAAGAAGCTACGGACCACTCAATAGCTTCGCAACAAAGAACAGCCCACAATTCGAACATTAAGAAGCGAACTTTACTTTAGACGTCACTTAATACTGGTGGTTGAACAACCAATGTGATTGTAAACCATCAGAAATAAACTGGATACTGAAAAGAGTGCTTATTCATTTTGATCTCTATTAAACTTTTTGTTGACCTAGCTAAGCAATCTAATTATCTTCTCCACTAACAGAAAAAATGTAAGATGACCTGATGACCAGATTCTTTCAGGAAACTTTTCTTGACGTTGCCCAATTATAAAATTTTTTAGGCATGTAGATAACATAAACCCCATTTATATAGTTATTAAGAAGAAATAGAAGTCCGGCGAGATCGATAAAGCAGATAAAGAAAATAAGGTGCACCTACAGCAGCTGTAAAGACGCCAGCAGGAATTTCAATGGGCGAAAAAAGGGTACGTCCAATGATATCCGCAATCATAATCAATTCCCCCCCAAGTAATGCAGACACAGGAAGAAGTGCTCCAAACGAAGAACCAACAAGTCTTCTGGCCATATGAGGAGCCATTAATCCAACGAATCCGACTGTACCTGCCACCGAAACGGCACAGGCAGTTAAAACTATGCTAAGTAATAGAAGAAAAAAACGGCTTTTCTGAACGGAATTACCGACTCCAGCTGCAACATCCTTACCCAATGCTTGAATATTAACATGCTTGCTCATGAACAAACAGATGATTAACAAAATCACAACCATTGGAAGAATGAGTTGAAATTGACTCCAGTTAGTTCCATAAACAGATCCAGTAATAAATACATTTGCTTGTGAGGCACGATAGAAAGGCCCCTTAATCATGAGCAAACTGGTCATCGCCTGAGTAAACATAGAAAACCCAATACCTATAATAATTAAACGAAAAGTAGATAAACCATTTTGATAAGATAACATGTAAACAATAAACCCTACTAGTGATGCCCCAATAAACGCAGCGACAGGCAACCATGAAAGGCTAACAGAGAGTGTAGAACTTTTATCAGCAAATAACATATAAAAAAGTACGACGCCACACGAAGCTCCTCCTGTGATGCCGATAATGTCCGGTGAAGCAAGAGGATTACGAATCAACCCCTGTAAAATTGCACCAGCAGCAGCGAGACATACACCTGCAATAAAAGCAATGAGAATACGTGGCATTCGAAAAGACATGATAATCATCTCATCAAGCTTAGTACCGTAGCCAAATATCGCTTTTGTCGTTGAAAGAGGGTCAATGAATCGATCTCCTAAACAGGCACTCATTAAGATTGTGAGAGATGCAAATAGAAAGAGCAAAAGAATCACTAAGTTCTCTCTTTTTCCAGTTAAGAAAGAGATGCGTCCTTGAGCAAGCCGAATCGCTTGATGCTTCTTCATATGTCAAGCCTCCTTCTAGCAATGTAGACAAAGATAGGAAGTCCAATAATGGCTGTCATTACCCCTACAGGAACTTCTTCAGGCATAATGATATAACGTGCACCAAGGTCAGCAGTTACAAGCAGTATGGCACCCAGGAGCGCAGAGTAGGGGATAATCCACCTATGATCATAACCACCAAATAATCTAGCAAAATGAGGAATCATCATCCCAATAAACGAAATGGGCCCTGCGATGGCAACAGCACTACCTGCCAGCAAAATGATGCATACAGACATGGATAGTTTTAAAAGCGCTGTATTTTGTCCAAGACCCTTTGCTACATCTTCTCCCATTAGAAGCGTATTTATCTTTCTACCCAGGAAAAAACTTACCATTAAGGCAATGAGGATATATGGAATAATATCAAACAATAAATCCAAACTTCTCCCTTTAACAGAACCGGCTAGCCAAAACAGAACTTGTTCTAAAGCAGATTCATTCATAGCAAGCATGCCTTGTGTTAATGAAGAAAACATAGCTGTCATTGCTGCTCCAGCCAGCGTAAGCTTGATAGGAGTTAAACCTTCATTTCCTAAAGATCCTGCAATATAGACAATAGTTGCAGTGACAGCGGCCCCAATAAAAGCAAGGGTCATCATACCGGTAGAAGATTGTACGTTTAAAAAAAGCATTCCACCCACAACAAAAAAACCAGCGCCAGCATTGATACCAAAAATTCCTGGAGAAGCAAGGGGATTTTTGGTAAGTGCTTGCATGAGGCATCCAGCAACTGATAATGCAGCTCCAACCGTTGTTGCGATGAGTGCACGAGGAAGACGCGTATTTTGTACAATCAAATGCTCATTACTTCCATTGAACTGTGTAAAGGCTTGATAGACCAAAGCCCAAGATGTATTCGTATAGCCATAAACCACACTTGCGCAGTTAACAAGTAATAGTATAAAAATGAGGGCAAACAAGATGATCCATTTGACTTTCGATTGTTTTAATAACATTTTAGATAATCTCCTATTAGAATCAGATGTTACTAGTTAAAATTATACTAAATTAGGAATGAAAGTGAAAATCTTTTTCACTTTCCATTGACATAAAGAGGAACTAATTCTATTATCTAGTTGATAATAGCTATCAATTATAGGGGGAATGAACGTGAATAAACGAATGCCCATTATCATCATTAGTCTTATGGCCACCTTTTCATTACTTGTTGCATGCGGGAGTAATGCCACGTCATCAAGTGCAAAAGAAAAGGAAGTAACTACAAAAACAAGAAGTATTAAGCATGCTATGGGAACAGCCCAAGTACCAGATAATCCAAAAAAAGTAGTCATTTTAACGAACGAAGGAACAGAAGCATTGCTATCCTTAGGTGTCAATCCTGTTGGAGCCGTTAAATCATGGAAGGGTGATCCTTGGTACGATTACATAGCTGACGATATGAAAGGAGTTAAGGATGTAGGGCTAGAAACAGAGCCTAATGTAGAAGCGATTGCCACCCTTGAACCAGACCTTATTATTGGAAACAAAGTAAGGCACGAAAAAATTTATGATCAGTTAAACCAAATTGCACCTACCGTTTTTGCTGAGAAGTTATCAGGTAACTGGAAAGAAAACCTTTTGTTATACGCAAAAACAGTCAATAAGGAAAAAGAAGGGACACAACTCGTTGCTGATTTTGATAAGCGTGTAGATTCTATCAGTCAGAAGCTTGGAAATCAAAAGGAAAAAAAGGTTTCTATTGTTCGCTTCTTAGCTGGCCAATCTAGGATCTATTATACCGATTCTTTTCCTGGTATTATTTTGAAAGATTTAGGCTTTAAACATTCTGAGAAACAAGAGAAACTTTTTAGTAAGCAGAAAGATAAATTCATGTTTGCGACCGATAGCAAGGAAAACATTCCTGACATGGACGGAGATGTACTGTTCTATTTCACGTATACAGCAGATGACAACAAAGAAAATATAGAATGGACAAATAAATGGACAAACGATCCATTATGGAAAAACCTCAAAGCTGTGAAATCCAAAAATGCATATGAAGTTGACGATATTGTATGGACAACCGCTGGTGGTATAAAGGCAGCAAACATGCTGTTAGATGATATAGAAACTTATTTCTTAAAGAAGTAACCAATATAAACAAATAAAGCTGTAAAAAAATGTGTAATTGGTAAATGCAGCATGGCTCTAAGGAACTCTTGGTTCAAAGTCAAAAAACACCTATAAATTATTTTCAGGTATACTATACCCGATTTTCAATTTAAAGGTGTTTTTTATTGAGCATGAATGTTTTTCTTATACAGATAATAATTCGGGCATAAGAGAGGATAAACAATAAATCCACTTTTACCTACAACCAAAACTTAAACTTGGACTCACTAGTTTACATAATATATATTCTAGGAAGTAAAAACAAAAAAAGAATTTCCTCTGTCTCACAATTAAGTATACTTATCTTATTGAGATAAAATCTAAAAAAACAAAATTCACCGTTCATTCGTCAGATTTTGTTTGTTGATTCAACAGGATTTTTCTCCAATCACTAGACTGGATTTAATGTCGTCACCGCCAATTCATACGTGATCTCCAATTGTGACTGTGGTTTACGAAATTCAAAGCCTTTCGCAAATGTCAGTTGTCTTGTTTTTTTCAATCTGCCTTCAGCGTTTCGTCATTTTAAAAATAAAATTAAAACCTTTCATGAAGTGAAACAGTCCTATAATAGATGTCTGGATGTTTACCCTTTTTTTAAAGAGGGAAAGTAAAAGACTTTTCAAATAACTGAAAACGTGGTAAGATCATGAAAATAAAAAGGAAGGGGTGAGAAAAATGAAAAAAAATATGTGTCTAAAATTAGCTGTCTTATTCATAGCACTTGCAAGTTTTCATTTGTTCTCAATGCCTCATTCCGCTCAGGTATACCACCATGGGAAGGTGGTTGCTGATCAAGAATCACATGACATGAAAATCGTTCAGATAAAGGGCGATGAAAAGAAACAAAAACATGTGAGCGCAGTATTTGCCGCATTTACAGCCATGCTAATCATTGGCAGTATGACAGCTGGATTTGCACGCATCACTTATCCTGATCGATTTGACCGGAAAAAGAAGCATTTACTTGCAGTGTTCTATCAGTCTTCTTATTTCGGAGTAGCTCGTGTTTAACCCAACCATCTAGATCAAAACAAAAAATGGGAGGTTTTACACGATGTTATTTTTCTTAAGATTATTCATTCTAGGTCTATTCTCTGTCACTTCACTTTCTCTTTTCGTCTACCAAGGAATTGAAGTAGCACATGCCATCACGAGCATGTTTGGCAACCACGAGAGCTAAATGACCTGATCACAAAAAAGCCCCCTGTCGCAGGGGGGTTTCGTTTTGCTTATTTATTGTCATCTGTAGCAGGTTCAGGTGACAGAAGAACATAAGTGACTTCTCCCTGCTCCTCCTCATCTACAACGAATGATCCATTGCTATAACGATCATTCGCTCTTAGAGTAGAGATATCAAGCGGGATTATCGCACCCTTTTCCGTATTAATTTCAAGTATATCATGCAGTGATGCAGCGATCACAGCAACAATTCGGTGCGGATTTTTCTTTAATTCTCTCAGCATCAGAACTCCGCGTTTAGATCTTGTTGTTTTATCAAATTCAGAGAGGTTCATTCGCTTCACAGCACCTCTTTGCGTCGTCAGCACAAGGACAACGTTTTTCGGATCAATGATCTGTCCAGAGACGACCTCGTCTCCTTCCTTCAAGTTGATTCCTTTGACACCAGCCGCTCTCGGACCCACAACGCTTACTTCTTCTTCATCAAACCTTAATCCATAGCCATTTTTCGTTGCAATAAACAATTCTTGCTGGCCTGTTGTGACGTGAACATCCACGAGTTCATCATCACCTTTTAAATTCAAGGCGACGAGCGGTTTAGAATAGCGTTGCGCTTTATATTGAAGAAGCTCTGTTTTCTTCACCATACCGCCTTTAGTAAAGAAAACAAGATATGACGAATCATCAAATACTTTAATTGGAATCGCTTTTTGTATGGATTCATCACGATCAATCGAAATAATATTCGTAATATGCTGGCCCATGTCTTTCCAGCGTATATCTGGCAGCTGATGAACCGGACAATAAATGTAGCTCCCTTTATTCGTAAACAAAAGAAGAACATCCGTTGTATTCATATCAAACTGATGAATCAGCCGGTCTGTATCCTTCATGCCAAAGTCCTTCCCATTAGATGCGGCATAGGAGCGCTGGCTTGTCCGTTTGATATATCCATCCTTCGTCACCGTAACGTATACATCCTCTGACGCGATTATCACTTCAAGGTTAATCTTAATTTCCTCGATTTTTTCCTCAATGACAGATCGTCTCTCATCAGCATAAGTCTTTTTAAGCTTTTTCAAACTGGTCGTAATAACCTTTAGAAGTTTCTTCTCATTCGCTAAAATGTCTTCAAGTTCTGCAATACGCACGTCAAGCTCTCCTGCTTCATCTCTTAACTGGGTAATATCCGTATTCGTTAAACGATATAATTGGAGAGAAACAATCGCTTCTGACTGTGCTTCTGTAAAGTCATATTTCTCTATCAAGTTATTTTTCGCATCGCGCTTATCATTAGACGAACGGATTGTCGCAATGACTTCATCTAAAATAGAAAGTGCCTTAATTAAACCATCTACAATATGATGACGTTCCTTCGCCTTTCTAAGCTCATATGCTGAGCGGTTCGTCACTACTTCTTTTTGATGGACAATATAAGCGTCAAGTACGGTTGTGAGCGTCATCAAAGTCGGTCTTCGATTATGTATTGCCACCATATTAAAGTTATATGGGATTTGCAGATCTGAATTTTTATATAAGAAATTCAAGACACCATCTGCATCTGCTTCTTTTTTCAGCTCTACAACAATTCGAAGGCCGGTACGGTCAGTCTCATCTCGAACCTCTGAAATCCCTTCTACTTTTCTTTCTATTCGGAACTCGTCCATCTTTTTAACAAGGTTGGCCTTATTGACTTCATAAGGAATTTCTGTGATCACGATTTGCTGACGTCCACCACGGATGGTTTCGATCTCCGCTTTTCCGCGAATCATAATCTTCCCTTTTCCTGTTTCGTATGCCTTCTTAATGCCGTCCACACCTTGAATAATACCGCCTGTTGGGAAATCTGGCCCTTGGATGACCGTCATTAAATCCTCAACCGTACAATGAGGCTGTTCGATTCGTTTAATGACTCCATCAATCACTTCTCCCAAGTGATGCGGAGGGATATCGGTCGCATAACCAGCTGAAATCCCTGTTGATCCGTTCACTAGAAGGTTTGGAAACATCGCTGGTAATACAACAGGCTCTTTGCTAGTATCATCAAAGTTTGCGACAAATTCGACTGTTTCTTTATCTAAGTCCTTTAAAAGCTCTGAAGCAATCGCAGAAAGCTTTGCTTCCGTATAACGCATGGCAGCAGGCGGATCTCCGTCAATACTTCCGTTATTCCCATGCATTTCAATCAGCACATTTCGCACTTTCCATTCCTGGCTCATTCTCACCATTGCTTCATAAACAGATGAGTCACCGTGGGGATGGTAGTTACCAATAACGTTACCGACAGTTTTGGCAGCTTTACGGAAGTTTTTATCTTGCGTGTTTCCTTCCATATACATCGCATATAAAATTCTTCGTTGTACAGGCTTTAACCCATCACGTGCATCTGGAAGCGCACGGTCTTGGATAATATATTTACTATAACGACCAAACCGGTCTCCAATCACTTCTTCTAACGGTAAATCATGAAATCGTTCTTGTTGTGCCATGTTTAGACCTCCTCAGCTAGCGACAAGTTTTCATTTTCAAGAATATTGCTTTCCTCATCAAGTCCAAAGGCAACATTCTTTTCAATCCATTTACGGCGGGGTTCTACTTTGTCTCCCATAAGCGTCGTGACGCGGCGTTCCACTCGTGCAGCATCATCGATTTTTACCCTGACAAGTGTTCTCGACTCTGGATTCATTGTCGTTTCCCACAGCTGGTCGGCATTCATTTCACCTAAACCTTTATAGCGCTGAATCGTATACCCTTTTCCAACTTTCTTTAGTACGTCATCCATTTCTTCATCAGACCAAGCATATTCAATGACTCCTTTCTTCCCTGATGCTTTGCTGACTTTATATAAAGGCGGAAGTGCAATAAACACTTTTCCATGCTCAATCAGCGGCTTCATATAGCGGTAGAAGAAGGTAAGAAGCAGAACTTGGATATGTGCGCCATCCGTATCAGCATCTGTCATGATGACAATTTTGTCATAATTGATGTCTTCTACATTAAAATCCACACCGACTCCTCCACCTATGGCATGGATAATGGTGTTGATTTCTTCGTTTTTGAAAATATCAGCAAGCTTTGCTTTTTCTGTATTAATGACCTTTCCTCTAAGCGGGAGCACCGCTTGGAATTTTCGGTCACGTCCTTGCTTTGCTGACCCACCCGCTGAGTCACCCTCTACAAGGTACAGTTCATTTCTTGCTGGGTTTCTAGATTGAGCAGGTGTTAATTTCCCACTTAACGTCGCTTCGGACTTCTTCCGTTTCTTGCCGCTTCTGGCTTCTTCTCTTGCTTTTCTGGCAGCTTCTCGTGCCTGCTGCGCTTTAATGGCCTTTTTCACAAGAAGGGTCGCCGTCTCCCGGTTTTCTTCAAGGAAATAAGCGAGTTTTTCAGAAATAACGGCATCAACAGATGATCGAGCTTCACTTGTCCCAAGCTTTCCTTTCGTTTGCCCTTCAAATTGCAGCAGTTCTTCAGGAATCCTGACAGAAATAACAGCAGACAGCCCTTCACGTATATCAGTACCTTCTAAATTTTTGTCTTTTTCTTTTAGAAGAGCTACTTTGCGTGCATATTCATTAAAGGCTCTCGTCATCGCCGTTTTTGCACCAGACTCATGCGTACCGCCATCTTTTGTTCTAACGTTATTGACAAATGAGAGGATATTCTCTGAATAACCATCATTGAATTGAAAAGCAAGATCTACTTCAATGGACTGATGATCACCTTCAAACGAGATCACTTCACTTAGTACATCTTTTTCCTCATTTAAATAAGCAACGAACGCTTCGATGCCTGTCTCATAATAAAAGGTTTCTTGTACATCATGTCGTTCATCGATTAGCTCTATTTTTAATCCTTTAAGTAAGAAGGCTGATTCTCTTAAACGTTCTGATAATGTATCGAAATTATAGGTGGTGACACTGAACGTGGTTCGATCTGGCTTAAAATGAATCAGTGTTCCTGTTTTCTTCGTTTTCCCGACTTTTTCAAGTGATGTGACTGGCTTTCCGCCATGTTCAAATCGCTGGTGATAAATAAAGCCATCACGTTCAATCGTCACGGTGAGCCATTCTGAAAGTGCGTTTACAACAGACGCCCCAACCCCGTGAAGTCCACCACTTGTTTTATATCCACCTTGCCCAAATTTTCCGCCTGCGTGCAGGACAGTTAAAATGATCTCAGGTGTCGGTTTTCCAAGCTTATGCATACCAGTAGGCATTCCTCGTCCTTTATCTTGGACCGAAATGCTGTTATCTTTATGTATTTTGACAATGATATGATCTCCATGGCCAGCGAGCACTTCATCGACTGAGTTATCTACAATCTCATAGACTAGGTGATGAAGACCGCGTGAATCCGTAGAACCAATATACATCCCTGGACGTTTACGGACTGCTTCAAGTCCCTCTAGCACCTGAATAGAATCATCGTTATAATCTACTTGCTGCTTTTTAACCAAATGCTTAATCCCCTTTCACTAACAAACAGAACTGACTAATCATCAAATGATCTCTCTAGATTTTAATGATGATCATGCTGCTTATTACTGTCAACTTTAATAAGCTGCATCATCACCATACATGTGCGATTCAGCTATACTTGCTCTTTTGCACGGCTATGAGAATGGTTCTGCAATCAGAACTAGAAGTCCATTATAAACAAGACTGTTTCATAAGCCAAATGCAATCATATAATGGTTTTAGCAAAACAGAACAGATGTTCCATATCTATCTTATCGCTCTTTTTCTCGATATGCAAGGTCATCGATATATCCCTGTCGCCTTATTTTATCGTTTTCTTCTAGAATCGCAAATATATTTCTGCAACAAAAAAGCAAAAATCCTTGAAAAACCAAGGATTTTTGACGATTTAATGAGTTTTTGTCATGACATGAGCCACTTTAATGCATAAATCCATGATGGCCACCTTACCTTTTTCCTCAATCAGCCTTTTCGCTTCTTCATGATATACGCCTTGCTGTCCCCAAAAAACAGGGGCATCTATTTCAAGAAATTCCTCTGCAACCTCAGCCAAAAATTCTGACCGTCTAAAGACATTGACAATATCAATAGGTTCTTTTATGTCTTTTAAAGAGGCAACGGCTTTCACACCAAGGGCTTCATCAATCGTTGGATTGACGGGAATGATGTCATAACCGGCATCCTGCATAGCTTTTGAGACCATATAGGACGTTCGGTGCGGCTGATCTGACAAACCAACAACAGCTATTCGTTTGCTGCTTTTTAGTATACGACCAATTTCTTGTTTAGTAGGATGATTCATCCAGACACTCCTTTTCTTCTATTTTAACGAATTTCTTCCTAAATACAAAGCTGAATTCCTCTCCCTTCTATTTTTTCAAAAAAAGATCGCCATGTTTTTCATAAGATCATGTTAAAATGTAAGACAAGAGGGAGAATATAAAGGAGTTATGCAGATGTTAATTGCTTTGATGTTTATTTTGGCTTATCTTATTGGCAGTATTCCATCAGGTCTCATTGTCGGAAAAGCTGCAAAGGGAATCGATATCCGGGAACATGGCAGCGGGAACCTAGGTGCTACGAATGCATTCCGTACACTTGGGGTAAAAGCAGGGTCTATCGTTATTTCAGCTGATATTTTAAAGGGGACTCTTGCTTCAGCTTTACCGTTTTTCATGCAACTGGACATTCATCCCTTACTAGCAGGAGTTGCTGCTGTTATCGGCCACAGCTTTCCTGTCTTTGCAAAATTTAAAGGGGGAAAAGCGGTCGCTACATCAGGCGGCGTGTTGCTATTTTATGTCCCGTTCTTATTTATCACGATGATCGCTGCTTTTTTCTTATTTTTATACATTAGTAAATATGTTTCTTTATCATCAATTCTGACTGGGATCTATACTTTCATTTACAGCATATTCACCCAAGACCTATTCTTAATTATTGTTGTAGCCGTTCTTGCTGGCTTTGTGATCTACAGACACATCGCCAATCTCAAACGAATTCTCAACAAAACTGAACCTAAAATCAAATGGCTCTAGCCGTTTATAATATGTGGTAAAAGTGAAAAGCTGTTTTTGCATCCTGCATTTTAAAACAGCATGACTTCAAAAAGGGGCGATCACATTGAAATTAACCATCAAAGATGATGCACTGAATTGGTACAAGGATGAACTAGATTTAGAAAAAGGTGATCATGTTCGCTTTTTTGTGAGATATGGCGGGTGCAGTAATGTACAAAAAGGCTTTTCTCTAGGCGTCGCAAAGGATGAACCTCAAAATGCCGGCGCAACTGCTGAAATAGAAGGCATTACTTTCTTCATTGAGGAAAGTGATATTTGGTATTTTGACAACCATGATCTGCATATTGATTATAACGAGTCCGTGAAAGAACCAGAGTTTCACTATGAATAAACAAAAAAGATACCTCATCCCTCGGGTATCTTTTTTGTTTTATCCATCGATATATAGTCCTTATTTCCGAATGGTTCAAATCGTTTCTTTTGATACAAATACCATGAATCAAACCTGCTTCTTCGACTGTTCGTATACTTTGTGCCAGGCAGGAAAAGCTTTTCTAAATTGAATAGGTCTAAAGGTGTCTTTGTCTACACAAATATGTGAGGTGGTTCCTGTGATAGCTGTTTGTCCATCAGGCTTTTGAATTTCATAGCCATACACTGTTTTCACGCCATTATACTCTTCAATCCATGTATGAACTGTAGCGGATTCACCGTACAGCAGTGGTTTTTTATATTGAACCTGAAGATCTACAACAGGTGCAAGGACACCGTCTGCTTCTAGCTGTGCATAGGAAAATCCCAGCTCTTTAATCAACGCTGTTCTGCCAACCTCCATCCAGATTAAATAATTGGCATGATACACGATGCCCATTTGATCTGTTTCTGCATAACGGACTTCTATTTCTTTTTTGGATACATACACGTTTTCATCGCTCTCCTATCAAAACCTAAGGTCTCTGTCATTTTACCACATTCCAAACCTAAAAAGAGCCAATAAAATAAACCAGGAATCCCTGGTTTATTTGGTATATCCATTCTTTCTTGCCGCTTCTTCGTCCTTTATTTCAGAACGCATAACGTCAATACTCGTTCTGCGGTTTTCATTTTTTTGCTTGATCATCTGCTTTTCTTCTTCTGTTAAAAGAGCCATCGCTGCTTCTGATTCATCGATATTTTCTAGCGTGTTCTCAATCATATCTTGCAGCTTTTCAACATTATCAGAACGATCATCTGGATTGGATTGATATGACTTGTGGCTCATCATGCTTACCTCCTCTTATTCGCCCTTCGTCTGTATAACATCAGGCTGTTCATTTGATTTATTATGCATTTTCTTACCCTTATTCCGTTTGTATGCTACAGGTTTTGTCCCTAAATGGTCCGGTGTAAATTGCGCTTGTTTATCATGCTCTCTACCCATCATTCATCCCTCCCTCCTCTTTAGGATGAACGAAAACGGACAAATCATAACTTATTTCTGTCTAAAACGCTCTTCCAACTTTTCTTCAAGCTGGTTTAAAAATTCCTCATTACTTAATAATTCTTTTTTATTTTCAAGTACAAGCTCTTCGTATATACGGCGTTTCCTTCTTCTCAATTCAGTCACCTCCAGTATGTTTATTACATTTTTTCCAAAAAATTTAGAAAATAAGCAAAAGAGCTGAATCATTATAGATCCAGCTCTTTTGCAATCTCTTTTTTTGTCAGCATTTGATGCTTCACAGACATGATTCGCCCTTTTTCATCTAAAATGTATGTAGTTGGATATGAAAGCACCTGATACCTCGCTTGAATGCCTTTTTGGTCCAATAACACAGGAAAACTCACCTTTAGTTCATCAATAAATGCTGCGACGTGATCCACACTCTTTTCAGTGGTGGTCAAATTTACCGCAAGTACTTCAACTTGATTATTCCCGCTTCTGATTGCATCTAAATCCGGCATTTCCGTTCGGCACGGCTTACACCATGTCGCCCAAAAATTGATGAGCACCTTTTTTCCTTGATAATCAGATAACGATACGGTCTTGCCATCAAGTGTTTTAAGTTCAAAATCAGGGGCTTGATCTCCTTTTTCAAGACCGATGGCAGGCTCATTTGGCCCGAATAAATTCCACGCAAGTAAACCAATCAACACAAGTAAAACAGCGCTTGCCATTACTTTTTTCCACATGATTGATCCTCCACTATTTTAAAAAAGAAGAGAAAGCTTTGAGGCGCCATCTCTTCTTCGCTTTATTAGTTGTTTGACAATTTTTCTCGCAGTACCATTTGAAGGATACCGCCATGACGATAGTAGTCAATTTCGACTTCACTATCAAAGCGAACAACCACTTCAAATGTTTTCTCATTGCCATCTGTATCAATTGCTTTTACAGTGACTAGATCACGCGGACGAACTGTTTCGTCAACAACCACTTCAAATGTTTCTGTTCCTGTGAGTCCATAAGTCTCAGCACTTTCCCCGTCTTTAAACTGCAAAGGAAGTACACCCATGAATACAAGGTTACTTCTGTGGATTCGCTCAAAGCTTTCAGCTAGAACAAATTTAATGCCAAGAAGGTTTGTTCCTTTTGCAGCCCAGTCACGTGAAGATCCCATTCCGTAGTCTTTACCTGCTAAAATGGCAAGACCCGTTCCATCCTCTTTATAACGCATGCATGCATCATAAATGGATGTGACTTCACCAGTTGGCCAATAAGTTGTATATCCGCCTTCTGTTCCTGGTGCAATCTGGTTCTTAATACGGATGTTTGCAAATGTACCTCTCATCATGACATGGTGGTTACCACGGCGAGATCCATATGAGTTAAAGTCTCTAGGCGACACGCCTCTTTCTTGCAAATATTTACCTGCAGGTGTGTCCTTACCAATTGCTCCAGCAGGAGAAATATGGTCAGTTGTGACTGAATCACCGAACTTCGCAACTATGCGCAGGCCTTTAAGTGGTTCAACTTTACCAGGTTCAACTGATAGGTTTTCAAAGAATGGCGGGTTCGCAATGTATGTTGAATCTTCATCCCATTTATACAATGCATCATCCGTCGTTTTAATTTCATTCCAGCGGTCATTGCTGTCAAAGACAGTTTCATACTCTGAACGGAATAACTCAGGTGTGACAGTGGTTTTAACGACACTGTTGATTTCGTCCATTGATGGCCAAATGTCATTGAAATAAACGTTTTCACCATTTTTATCAACACCGATAGGGTCTTTTGTTAAGTCAATATCAACTGTTCCAGCAAGTGCATACGCTACAACTAATGGTGGAGATGCAAGGTAGTTCCCTTTAACAAGAGGATGGATACGACCTTCAAAGTTACGGTTACCTGATAAAACTGAAGTAATCAGCAGATCATTTTCAGAGACAGCTTCTTCGATTTCTTTTGCAAGCGGTCCTGAGTTTCCGATACATGTTGTACAGCCATACCCGACAATGTTAAATCCAAGATCCCTTAGGTATGGAAGAAGTCCTGATTTCACAAGGTATCCTGTTACAACCTTAGAACCTGGCGCTAGTGACGTTTTCACATAGTTTGGTACCTTCATACCAAGCTCACTTGCTTTCTTTGCGACAAGACCTGCCCCGATCAAGACGTAAGGGTTAGATGTATTTGTACAGCTCGTAATCGCTGCAATCGCAATTGCACCTGTCTTCATGACAGCTTTTTCACCGTTCTGAAGATTAAATTCTATTTGTTTATCCCGCTCAGATTTATCTAAACCGAATCCTTGGTTCCCTGCTGGGCTTTCAAGGTGTTTATGGAACGTTTCTTTCATTTCAGAAAGTGAAATCAAATCTTGTGGACGTTTTGGACCAGACAAGTTTGACTCAATTTTAGAAAGATCAATTTCCACAACCTCAGTAAAAATTGGTTCCTCAGCATCTGGGGTATAGAATAAACCATTTGCGCGAGAATATTCTTCAACGATATTAATTTGTTCTTCATCACGGCCAGTTAGGCGAAGATATGCAAGAGCTTCCGCATCTACTGGGAAGAATCCGCAAGTAGCACCGTATTCAGGAGCCATATTGGCAATGGTTGCACGGTCAGCTAATGGCAGCTGTGCAACGCCTGGTCCGAAGAATTCAACGAACTTATTGACAACGCCTTTTTCACGTAATACCTGTGTGACTTTTAATGCCAGGTCAGTTGCAGTCGTTCCGTTTGGAAGCTCCCCAACTAACTTGGCACCAATGACTTCTGGCACTGGGAAGTAAGAAGGCTGACCAAGCATACCAGCTTCCGCTTCAATACCGCCAACTCCCCATCCAAGAACACCAATTCCATTAATCATTGTAGTATGAGAGTCAGTACCAACTAGCGTATCTGGGTAAGTGATGATCTCACCATCTTCTTCAATTGCATGAACAACACTTGCAAGATACTCTAAGTTCACTTGGTGAACAATCCCTGTCGCAGGCGGAACCGCTTGATAGTTGTTAAACGCTTTCTTGGCCCAGCTAAGAAAGTTATAACGCTCTGCGTTACGTTCAAACTCTAAATCCATGTTAATGTTTAGTGCGTCTTCAGTTCCAGCTTTGTCAACTTGAACAGAGTGGTCAATCACAAGGTCAACTGGAATTTCAGGATTGATTTTATCCGGATCTCCACCGACATCTGCCATTGCTTTTCTTAAAGAAGCAAGGTCAACGACGGCTGGTACACCCGTAAAGTCTTGTAAAATAACACGAGATGGTTTAAATGGAACATCAATCTCTTTAACCTCGGCAGTTCCCCATTTTGCCAAGTTCTCAACGTGTTCCTTTTTGATCACTCTACCGTCTACTTGACGAAGCACTGATTCTAACAGTACCTTAATAGAATAAGGCAATTTAGAAACATTTCCGATCCCTTGTTTTTCAAGTGCTTCTAGCGAATAATAGTGATATGTTTTTCCATTTGTCGAAAACGTTTTTCTAGATTGAAAAGCGTCTTGTTTAGCGACTTGCTGCTGTTTCGACATGTCCAAAATCCCCCTTTTGATGATCAAGATCAATTTCAATTCTCAGAAAAATCGTCGTGTTTCACCACAATTTTCTCACAATTTCATCTTAAAACAATTTCTTACATAAGTAAATAACAATGCTTTTATTAAATTCAATAAGTCTAGATTATCAATAGGAAATGATTCCTTTTCATAAACTAAGTGGTGCGGGATCATACTACAAATGAGGTGATAGAACATGACAAAACGAAAAGTAAATCATGTCATTAACGGCATGAACGCAGCCAAAAGCCAAGGAAAAGGTGCAGGATATATAGAAAATGATCAGCACGTTTTAACTGAAGAACAAAGGCAAAACAATAAAAAGCGCAAAAATAACCAATAAGAAAGGAGCAAGACTCATGACGAATAAAAACACAGGGAAAGACATCCGTCAACACTCTCCTAAAGAGCATCATAGCGGGCAACCTGAGGCATTATCAGGCAGTAAGAAAGTGAAAAACCGCAACCACACAAGGCAGAAGCACAATTCACACCATGATATGTAAACATTCCCTACTCATCCCGTGTTCAAACGGGATGTTTTAGGCCTCACACATTTCAGTTTTCATCATATGATTTAATATGAGATGTAATGGAGGAGTGTTTATGGAGAATGAAAAGCAAGAATTCCTCTGATTTTCTTGAAATAGATGACTGGCTCAATGTGTTAATGGATGATCCATTTGCATGGTATGAAGAACACCTCCCAATTGATCTTTATGAAACAAGCCGTGATTATATTATCGAAATGGATATATCCGGCTTGTCGATCACTGATTTAAAGCTGACCTTTGCTGGCTATGAACTCATCTTCGCATATACGGTCACTGAGCCAAATGATGGGGAACAGTCATTTGAAAAAAGTGTCATGCTCCCTTTTTATTTGAATGACAAAGACATTGACACAAATTACGAAAACCAAATGTTCTCGATAAAAATAAAAAAACATTCTCATCGTCGAGACGGTGCATTTTCCTTTCAAATGCCCTCCTTCAAAGATTAAGAGCCTACCTTCACTCGGTGGGCTCTCTTCCGTTCGTTTCAAGTCAATACCTTTTGCGAACCACCATGGCCAAATAGTAGAATCGCTATACGATAATGTATTCTTTTCCTACTAAATGGTTTGGGTCATTCTAGTAAATGGGTGGCTATCAATGAAAAAGATGCACTTATAGAGCAAATATACATACATTTTTGTTATTTTCTTCTATCATCTCTTCATGTAAAATAGGATAGAGAAATAAGGGGTAAGGAGTGAGAACATGTTAAGCGGCTGGTTTTTGTTGTTCATTTTATTTTGGGGTACTGTAATGATCGGATTACTAGCGATCGGTGGCTTTTTTATGTTTCGCAAATTTTTAAAACGATTGCCAAAAGAAGATGGGAAATCAGAGCTTGATTGGCAGGATGAATATATTCAAAAGAGCCTTCACCTTTGGCGGGACGAGGACAAGCAGCTTTTAAACGAGCTAGTATTACCTGTTCCAGAGCTCTTTAGAGATGTCGCCAAAGAAAAAATTGCCGGTAAAATTGGAGAGCTGGCATTAAAAGAGCAGGCTGCCAGCATTAATTTGGATTTAATCATTCGCGGGTATATTATCGCTACCCCGAAACGAGATCATAAGTTTTTACTCAAGCGTCTGCAAGAAAAAAACATCGATCACACGCCATACGAATCGTTATTAAAATAACCTCCTTTTTAAAAAAGGAGGTTTCAGACCGTAGACAAACCCCACCTTTACTTCAAGTAAAAGTGGGGTTTTCACTTATTTTGATAAAATTTATCAGTTGTCTTACGCTGGACATGGTCCTTTCCATGTCCAGTTTGCTAGC
>NZ_JAIVLB010000018.1 GCF_020524495.1 Bacillus stratosphericus
CAAGGATTCCAATACACAACAAAAGCATATCAAAAGCGACTAGAAAACGTTGGTTTGAAGGGCAGTCATTCCCGAAGGGGAAACTGCCTAGATAATGCCTGTATCGAATCATTTTTCTCACATCTCAAAACAGAGAACACTTACTTTTCTTCGTGTCAAACGGAAAAAGAGCTTCATAAAAGCATAGAAGATTACATTCAATTCTATAATCATGATCGATTCCAGAAAAAATTAAACCAGTGTGCTCCGGTAGAATACCGTCACACACTGGCAGGTTAGGCTTTTTATAATTGTCTACTTGACAGGGATAAGACCAGCATAAGGGGCTTTTATACTATTCATGCTTAAGTGGGTCACCATCGAAAGATTCGTCCGCAACTTTGATTGAGTCAGTTGGGCAGCCTTCAAATGCATCAAGCATATCTTCTTCAAGTACATCTGGAACTTCTACAGTCCCTTGGTTGTCATCAAGCGTAACAAATGCAATGCCTTCATCATCATAATCGTAAATGTCTGGAGCAGCTGCACCGCATGCGCCGCAAGCAATACATGTGTCTTTGTCTACAATTGTATATTTTGACATGTTAAAAAAATACCTCCCAGATTGTTCGATGGAACAAATGGTTTAACCTTTTTAGTTTCACCGATAAAAAAACAATTTCCTCAAACCTTATTGTAATGATTTTAAATTCACATTTCAACTGTAAAGTGATTGAGAATGCTAATCACATAAGGTTTTGTTCATAACTTTCCCCCATAAATTGAGTTTAAACATTTCATCTACTAAGAAATCTGTTAAAATAAAGGGAGAAAATATTCGAATTTTGTCAGGAAGACAGGTGCTTTGATGAATGGCGATTCATTACTTGGATGTCATGTTGATGGATAGCGTACATAAATTGAACGGCGAACGCTCCATTAGTGCTGTCTACCATCTTTTTAAAGGGAAAAAATCTTCACAAACGATACAGGATGCAAGTTTGTTTCAGCTTTCTAGCTATTTCGGCTGTTATCCAGCCTTTACGCGGGATCAGCTTAACCGCTCTGTTCAAAAGCTTGAAGAGCAGCACTTCATCATAAAAACAGGGGATACATTCAGCGTAACAGATGTTGGACAGCATATGGTAAGACAGCTTTTTTCTGAAAAACCGATGCCTGCTTATTTTCAGGGTGCCCAGTATCATGATAAAGCAAAGATGCTATGGGTGAGGCTATCTTTACTTGTACAAGTGCTCTCACATCATGCGGCAGGGTCACATCAATATGTGCCGATTCAAAGAGATGTATCGGTTCAAAGGTGGACAAAATCTTTTTTAAAACAGTATCACCATAAGAAAAATTTTTCTAAAGATTTGCATCATGAACTTAAAAAACTCCTTGTTCGTTTAAGTGATCAAGAAGCACTGATCTTTGTTTATTCATTGACCTCAAATGAAAGAATCGGGCGTACGTATCAGCAAATGGCTGAATGGATGAAAGAAGATGTGTGGTATGTTTACATGCTTTTTTGGAATGTGCTCCATTATTTTATTCATTCTGCACAAAAAGGTGAGGCACCGCTCATGCAGCGTATGGTAGGTGACCTTGCATTCAAACGTGTGTTAACCACCTCTACCCACAGAACACTTGAGCTTGTACAAAAAGGGTTTAGCATTCATCAAATTGCTCACATTCGCTCGTTAAAAAAGGCAACGATCGAGGACCATATTGTGGAGCTGTCTATTCATGAGCCTAGCTTTTCAATAGAACCCTATGTGACCATAGAGGAGCAGCAGGCAATCCATAATGTAGCCGGCCTGCTCCAAACAAACAAAATGAAGCTGATTAAAGAAAAACTCGAGCATCCATTCACTTATTTTCAAATACGATTGGCAATGACAAGGATGGTGAAAGCAAATGGATAAGCTTCATCAGACGCTCATGCAATACTTTGGTTATGACACATTTAAAGCAGGTCAAGAGGAGATTATTCAAAGTGTACTTGATCATCAAGATACGGTGGCCATGTTGCCTACTGGGGGCGGAAAGTCGCTTTGTTATCAAATCCCTGCCTATATGACAGACGGGTTAGTGCTTATTATTTCGCCGCTTTTATCATTGATGGAGGACCAAGTGGAGCGTATGAAAATGCGCGGAGAAAAACGGGTGGCGGCGCTAAACAGTACACTGTCCTTTCAGGTGAGACGACATATCATTCGGCATTTGCCATCATATAAATTTTTATTTGTCGCGCCTGAGGCACTGATGTCAGAAGTACTATTAGAGCAGCTTAAGTCGATGCATATTGGTCTTTTTGTCGTCGATGAAGCTCACTGTATATCAGAGTGGGGACATGATTTTCGCCCTGAATATTCCAAGTTAGGAGAATGGAGAAAAGCGTTAGGTCATCCTGTGGCTTTAGCATTGACGGCAACAGCGACAAAACAAACCCTAAAGGATACAGTGCAAACTCTGCAATTACAGCATCCAGACTTTCATATTCACTCGGTGAACCGGCCTAACATTGCCCTAGTCAAAGAAGCGCATGAAACGAAAGAGGCAAAAGAGAAACGGGCCATTGAGCTTGCGGAAACTCTTCAAGGGCCTGGACTGATTTATTGCCCGACCCGGCAAATGACAGAAGATATGACCCTCTTCATCAAACAAAAAACCCAACAACGTGTAGAATATTATCATGGCGGAATGGACGCAGGGGACCGTATGCTGATTCAGCAGCAATTTATCAGCGGGCAAATTGATCTCATTTGCTGTACAAGTGCTTTTGGGATGGGAATTGATAAGGCAGATATACGGTTTGTGATTCATATGAGCCCGCCGCAATCGATCGAAGCTTTTATGCAGGAGATTGGAAGAGGGGGTCGGGACGGGAAAAGCAGTGTGAGCGTTCTTTTGTATACAGAAGAAGATGCGGATATTCAAAGTCGTTTGATTCAAGCAGAAGGCTTTGATGATCCAGAAATTGATTTTTTCTTAGCCCAAATAGCGGAAATGTCTATAAATCATGAAAAAAAATTACGCGAACGATTGATTGAAGCTGGGCTCCAGGAGACGCGTGCGAGGATGCTGACGCATTATTACATGATGTGCGAATCCGAACAGCCTCAAGTACTCATGAAGAATCTGAAAGAAAAACTGCAGGACAGACAAACAGAAAAGCTAAGAAAAGTGTGGCAGTTTAAAGAGCGAACCACTGGTCATAGCTGCTTTAGACAATCTCTGTTATCATACTTTGACGAACAGCTTGAAACGGAGGGATCTTTCTCTGAAAACTGTTGCTGTTCTTGCGGACTTGACCTTTCTGATTATGAAAAAAAAGATCAACAATTGGAGCTGAATGAAATGAAACACTGGAAGACCGTGCTGGATCGTATGTTTCATCTGACAAAAGAGGCGCAACATTGATAGAACAACATCGCCGTATCATTCAAAAATTAACCGATCGACAAGTAGTAAAACAACTTTATTTCACGCAGCTGCTCATGCTCATCGTTTCTTTTTTGCTAGGCATTTTTATGTTTGAACATTGGACTGATTTCACCTCACTTTGGCAGATCCATGATATGCGAATACTGACTTATGGAATTGGCGGTGCTTTACTTGTCATCATTTTGGATGCAATTATCATGAGGGTATTTCCTGCTCATATGTATGATGATGGCGGCTTAAATGAAAAAATGTTCAAAAATCGTAGCATCCAGCATATTGTTTGGTTAACACTGTTCATTGCCTTTTCAGAGGAAATTTTATTCCGAGGGATCGTTCAACAGCAATTTGGGCTTGAAATCGCCAGCATTATGTTTGCGCTCCTTCACTTTCGCTACTTATCAAAAATACTCTTGTTTATCCTTGTGGTTTCCATTAGTATTTTTTTAGGACTTTTATACGAGTGGACAGGGAATTTATTTGTTCCTGTCATGACCCATTTTGTCATTGACTTAGTCTTTGCATGTCAAATTCGTTTTAAATATAGGAGGAGGGCTGAACATGGAAGAAATGTCGAGAATGAAGAGAAAAAAACAACAACTGACAAACATCCATGACGATGTAGAGGAAAATCTTCAAGAAGAAGTACATCCTTCAGATGACTCTCACTTTCCTACGCGAGAAGATTTTCATGAATATAAAAAGCAGCGCACAAAAAAGGTGCGCAACCCATTGTTTACGACATTGGCTATTATCTTTCCTATTATCGTCATAGGAGTATTCTTCCTTTTGATCTACTACACATCAGAGGAAATCAAACATAACAATAATCAAGACGTATATATTGATAAAACATCAAGTGCTGACACAGACCCAGTTCCGTCAGCACTTGTCGAAACAAAAAATGACGCAAGCGCTGATAAAGCGGATGCGTCTGATGAAGAGAAGAAAAAGAAAGATGAAGAAAAAGAAAAGCAGCGATCAAAAGAAAAAGCAGAGCAAAAGAAAAAAGAAAAAGCTGCTAAAGAGAAAGAAGAGCGTGAAAAGGCAGCAGCCGCAAAAAAGCGTAAAGAGCAGCAGCTAGCCCTGCAAAAACAGCAAGAAGAGAAAAAACGAAAAGAAGCCGAAGAGAAAAAGCAGCAGGAAGAAAAGCCAGTTCGTGTCGTACAGCACACTGTTGGCCCAGAGGAAAACCTGTATCGAATTTCCATGAAGTATTACCAAAACCGTTCGGGTGAAGAGAAAATTAGAGCTTATAATCAATTAAAAGGAAACAGTGTGTACAGTGGACAAGTGCTAAATATCCCATTAGAAAACGAATGATCTGACATGAATCAATGGATAAGCACATACATATGTAGAAAAAAGGGACAGGGTGTATGTGATGACATTGCAGGCAATCAGTCGCTATATGGATCAGCCGACACAGAAAATGATTGAAACATTGATTAAAAGAAAGCACAAATATGAGGGCTTCGCAAAGCAGTGCAAAAGGTGGCAATGGACAGCCCTTTTATCTCTAGCGATTTTTCTGTTTTATTTTGTCATAACAGCTAATAGCGGGGGATCGCTGCAGCCAGAAGCTATGATTGCAACATTGCTTGGTCATGAGGTGTTTCTATTTTGGATCATGGCCGAAGTGTTTGCTTTTTACGCATCGTTTTTTTATATGAAAAAAGAAGAAAAGGCTGAGGATGAATATCATAAGCTCAGATGTGAAATTATACAAAAAAGCACAGATTTATGGCCTCAATCAAATCAGTGGAAAGAACGTGAGGCCGTTTTTCACTACATGCAGAATCAATATGACATCAATCTCTATTATGAAAGTAAATAAATGAAAAAAAGACGTTTAACAGCTGAAACGTCTTTTTTCATTCAAGCGTCTTATAAAAGAAAAGAAAGATGATGTAAGGGAGCCATTTGTGATGAAATATGCCATCGGATTTACTGCCGCCATTTTTGCTGTTACAACAGGTGTGTGTGTAACAGCAAAAATGGTGAAAACGGCAAAACAAAACAACATCAAAAAGCATCACTTTACAATAGAAGCACTTCAATCAGATAGACCCGCAGTCATTTTCTTTATTTCTGATACGCATCGCCGCCTTATTAGTGATACGTTGTTAGCGGAAGTAGAGCAGGAAAAGCCCGATGTGATTATGATAGGTGGGGACTTAGCAGAGAAAGGCGTACCCTATGCGAGGATTGAAGAAAATGTGAAACGTTTAACAAGAATTGCGCCAGTTTATTTTGTTTGGGGAAATAATGATCATGAGCTGCATCAGCAAAAATTAAATGAGATATTTCACGCTTATGATGTCACCACGTTGCAAAATAAAACGGCTGTGTGGGATTTTGAAGGCCAGCCAATCAAAATAGGCGGAATCGATGATATTCGACTTGAAAAAGCAGATTATGAGGCGATACGACCTGTGTTTGTCAAAGAAGATGTAAATATTCTCCTGTCACACAATCCAGATGTGCATCACGTGATGAGTGAGGAAGAAGGAATCGACCTCGTACTGAGCGGTCATACCCACGGTGGGCAGATACGCATTGGGAAATTTGGTCCGTATGAAAAAGGGGGAACAGGTCAGATCAAAGGGGCTTTCTTTCTGATTAGTAATGGCTATGGAACAACAAAGATTTCAATGCGTCTTGGTGCAGAGCCAGAAACCCATCTAATCTATTTAATGCCGCTAAAAACTCACTAATTTGATGTACTGCTAATATTTTCCATGAAAGTCACCATAAACATCGCTTCATGCTTGTCTTCCGTCTTGACACAGTGTAAACTGAATACAAAATTAAGAACCTATGACTCATCATCTCATATACTACAGTATGATGTGTGTTTAGAAGAGGCAGGAGGGAACGTTATGCGACTGGAGCGTCTGAATTATAATAAAATCAAAATTTTTCTCACACTAGATGACCTGACAGACCGAGGTCTTACGAAAGAAGACCTTTGGAAAGATTCGTTCAAAGTTCATCAGCTGTTTAAAGACATGATGAACGAAGCGAATCAGGAGCTCGGCTTTGAAGCGAATGGACCGATTGCTGTTGAAGTATTTTCTCTTCAGGCGCAGGGGATGGTTGTCATTGTTACGAAGAGTCAGCAGGAAGATGCTGATGAAGAGTTTGATGAAGATTACATTGAGATGCAAGTCAAGCTCGACGAGAGTAAGCAAGTGCTCTATCAATTTGCCTCGTTTGAAGATGTGATTCAACTGTCCCATAGTTTAAGTCGTATTGGACTTTTAGGGGGGACAGTTTACCATTATGAAGGTCAATATTTTCTCAGCCTTGATGATTTTGAAGAACTGTCTGCTGATACCGTGATTTCCATTTTAGCGGAGTTTGGATCTCCTACGACATTAACCATTCACCGGCTACAAGAGTATGGAAAAGTGATTATGCAAGAAGATGCAATCAAAACAATCCCGATGTATTTTTAATCACTTTTTTCTATTATAAATAATACTGTTGTGATGAAACAACAGTATTTTTTTATATTTATAAACCTGATATTTTATTTTGATAAAAAACGCTTTTTACCTTTGCTTTACCAGTACGAAGGTGTATACTATTGCTTGAAAGGGAGCAGTAGATCATGAAAGATTTCTAGGGGGTTTATTTTAATGGCAGCAGATCAAAACGCCGCTCAAAACGCAGAAGATAAGTTAGATGTTTTAAAATCAACTCAAACCGTCATACATAAAGCGCTTGACAAATTGGGGTATCCGCAAGAAGTGTATGAATTGCTGAAGGAGCCAATCCGACTATTAACGGTCAAAATTCCAGTACGTATGGACGATGGATCGGTGAAAATTTTCACTGGTTATCGTGCACAGCACAATGATGCTGTCGGTCCAACAAAAGGCGGAATTAGATTCCACCCGAATGTCACTGAAAAAGAAGTAAAAGCGCTTTCAATTTGGATGAGTTTAAAATGTGGTATTGTGGATCTTCCTTATGGCGGAGGAAAAGGCGGTATTATCTGTGATCCAAGAGAAATGTCATTCAGAGAGCTTGAAAAACTTAGCCGCGGCTATGTACGCGCCATTAGTCAAATCGTTGGACCAACAAAAGATGTTCCAGCACCAGATGTGTTTACAAACTCTCAAATTATGGCATGGATGATGGATGAATATTCTAGAATTGATGAGTTTAACTCGCCAGGATTTATTACAGGAAAACCAATTGTTCTTGGAGGGTCACACGGACGTGACACTGCAACTGCAAAAGGTGTGACGATCTGCATCAAAGAAGCGGCGAAGAAAAAAGGAATTGACATCAATGGGGCTCGTGTTGTCGTACAGGGATTCGGAAATGCAGGAAGTTATTTGGCTAAATTCATGTATGATTCGGGGGCAAAAATCGTAGGGATTTCAGATGCTTACGGCGGATTATATGATGAAGATGGTCTAGACATTGACTACTTGCTTGACCGACGTGATAGCTTTGGAACCGTCACTAAATTGTTTAACGATACAATTACAAACCAAGAGTTGCTTGAGCTGGATTGTGATATCTTAGTACCTGCAGCCATTGAAAATCAAATTACAGAAGATAATGCTGCCAACATTAAAGCCAAAATTGTCGTAGAGGCAGCAAATGGGCCAACGACGCTGGAAGGAACAAAAATTCTTTCAGATCGTGGTGTACTACTTGTCCCAGATGTACTTGCGAGTGCGGGTGGTGTAACTGTTTCTTACTTTGAATGGGTTCAGAATAACCAAGGGTTCTACTGGACAGAAGAAGAAGTGGAAACTCGTTTAGAAGATATGATGGTGAAATCATTTAATAATATTTATGAAATGGCGCAAAACCGCCGCATTGATATGCGACTTGCAGCATATATGGTCGGCGTACGTAAAATGGCTGAAGCTTCTCGATTCAGAGGCTGGATTTAAGCGGCTTATTTGCACCGCGTCTTAAAATCTCCTATCCTTAAATAGGAGATTTTTTTATGTAATGGCACAAAGAACAAACAGCCCAGTAATTGTATTGCAGTGAAACGACAGGAGTGGAACAAATGAAACAAGAAAAAGCGATCATTATAGGAGGCGGCCCATGTGGATTATCAGCGGCCATCGCATTCAAGCAAATCGGGATTGATGCACTTGTGATTGAAAAGGGAAATGTGGTCAACAGTATTTATCATTATCCAACACATCAAACCTTTTTCAGCACAAGCGAAAAGCTTGAGATCGGTGGTGTCGCTTTTATTACTGAAAACCGGAAGCCAGTTCGTATTCAGGCACTATCCTATTACAGAGAGGTGGTCAGACGAAAAAGCCTGCGTGTGCATGCGTTTGAAAAAGTAAACGCTGTAACGAAAAAAGATGGGCGTTTTACCGTCAGCACGTCAAAAGAGGACTATTCATGTGACTACGTCGTAATTGCCACTGGCTACTATGATCATCCTAACTATATGAACGTCAAAGGGGAAGAGCTTCCTCACGTGTATCATTATTTTAAAGAAGGCCACCCATACTTTGATAAAGATGTGACGGTCATCGGGGGGAAGAACTCCAGTGTCGATGCTGCGCTAGAACTTGTGAAATGCGGAAGCAAGGTCACTGTTTTGTATAGAGGAACTGAGTATTCATCTAACATCAAACCTTGGATTTTACCAGAGTTTGAAGCCCTCGTTCGGAATGGAACCATTCGAATGGAGTTTGGCGCACAGGTCAAAGAAATCACAGAAGAAGAGGTGATCTTTACAAATCAACAAGACCAAATCGATCGTGTAAAAAGTGATTTTGTCTTTGCGATGACAGGTTATCATCCTGATCATTCTTTCTTAAAAAAAATGGGTGTAACGATTGATCAAGAATCAGGTCGGCCAGCATTTAATGAACAAACGATGGAAACAAACATAGAAGGCATCTTCATTGCAGGGGTTATAGCCGCTGGAAACAACGCCAATGAAATTTTCATTGAAAATGGAAGGTTTCATGGAGAGCTGATTGCAGAAGAAATCAACAAAAGAATCAACTAATAAAAAAGAACTGGACTCCACAATTGGATTCAGTTCTTTTTTATTTAAACTGGGAGTATATAGAAAGTTATTTTATGAAAAATGGGCTCATTCATATAAAAAATGGGTAAATCATGGTACGATAATAAAGGATAATGTAGGGAAAGAGGTCTGATTATGATCGCAATCATCTCAGCAGGTTTAGCTCCCGGCATCGCACTTTTAAGTTATTTTTATTTGAAAGATCAGTACGACAATGAGCCGGTTCACATGGTCATCAGATCTTTTATGCTAGGTGTCATACTTGTGTTTCCAACCATGTTTATTCAATATGTCCTTCAGGAGGAACATATTACAACTAATCCGATCTTGATTTCTTTTGTGACTTCGGGTTTTTTAGAGGAATCATTAAAATGGTTTATATTAATGGTCAGCGTCTATGCGCATGTACAGTTTGATGAGCACTATGACGGGATTGTTTATGGAACAAGTGTTTCACTTGGTTTTGCGACGCTTGAAAATATTCTCTACTTAGTCGGTCATGGAGTAGAATATGCTTTTACACGTGCCTTATTACCAGTATCAAGTCACGCTTTGTTCGGTGTGGTGATGGGATTTTATATAGGAAAGGCTCGTTTCTCTGCTAAAAAAGAGCAAGTCAAATGGCTTATCCTTTCTTTAACGCTCCCTGTGCTTTTTCACGGCTTATATGATTTCATTCTTCTTGGGATGAAAAACTGGGGATATATTATGCTGCCTTTCATGATTTTTTTATGGTGGTTTGGCCTGCGGAAAGCCAAAAAAGCTCACGCGGTGAAAATGGTGGAAATTTAAATTGGAAAACGCCCAATAAGAAAATAGGGCGTTTTTTTGTCTTTTCATCAAATTCCCTCCTGTGATGAATGTATAAAAATAGGGATCGGAAGAAACATATATTCAAACATCAAAAATACAGGAGGATCAAATATGGACAAAGCTCGTTTCATGAAACAAACCGTCCTTATCTTCTCAATCGTTCTACTCGTGTTTTCACTGATAACACCAGAAAAAAGTGAAGCCTTCACTAATCAAGTCATTCAGCGAGGAGCAACAGGAGAAGATGTAGTCGAGCTGCAAGCACGGCTTCAATACAATGGTTTTTACAATGGAAAAATTGATGGAGTCTATGGCTGGGGAACATACTGGGCCGTTCGTAACTTTCAAAGTCAGTTTGGTTTAAAGAAGGTCGATGGACTTGTAGGTAAAAAAACAAAAAGCAAATTAGTTCAAAAGACAAAATACTATAAAGAGTTTGTGCAGGAGCAATTGCAAAAAGGGAACCAGTTTACACACTATGGCGGGAAGCCGCTTGATCAGCAAACAAAGGCACCCGCGCAAAGAAGTTCAAAAAAGACGGCCCAAAGGTCAAAAGAGAAGCAACAAAGTCAGAGCAAAGGAAGAAGATCGTCTGTCAAGTCTGGAAACCAGTCAGGCAATAAAAAAGCAAATCAAACGCCGAAACAAACGGCTGCCAACATGCCAGGTGGTTTTTCTAATAATGACATTCAGCTCCTTTCACAAGTAGTATATAGTGAAGCAAGAGGTGAGCCTTATGAAGGACAAGTGGCCATCGCTGCCGTCATCTTAAACCGTTTGAAGAGCCCAACCTTTCCAAATACCATTGCCGGTGTCATTTTTGAGCCGCTTGCGTTTACAGCTGTGGCAGATGGACAATTTTATATGAGGCCAAATGAAACGGCAAAAAAAGCAGTATTTGATGCTATTAATGGCTGGGATCCATCTGAAAGCGCCGTTTATTACTTTAACCCTAATACAGCAACAAGCCCATGGGTTTGGGGAAGATCACAAATTAAACGGATAGGGAAACATATTTTCTGTGAATAAAAAGAGGTGTAAATAAATGATCAGAGGAATATTGATTGCTATTTTAGGAATTGCTGTCATCTCAACAGGTTACTGGGGCTATAAAGAACATCAAGAAAAAGATGCGGTGCTACTTCATGCAGAGAACAACTACCAAAGAGCATTCCACGATTTAACGTACCAAGTCGATCAGTTGCACGATAAACTTGGATCGACACTTGCAATGAACAGCCAAACATCGATCTCTCCAGCACTTGCAGATGTATGGAGAATGTCATCAGAAGCACATAACAATGTCAGTCAGCTCCCGCTCACATTGATGCCTTTTAACAAAACGGAAGAATTTTTGGCGAATGTCGGAGACTTTAGCTATCAATCGTCAGTTAAGACTTTGTCAGACGAACCATTAAACAAAGATACCCATAAAACCATTACCGCATTATATGATCAAGCGGCAGATATCCAAAACGAGCTTAGACAAGTCCAGCACTTAGTATTGAGTAAAAATTTAAAATGGATGGATGTTGAAATGGCGTTAGCTGATGGCGATCGAAAGAACGACAACACCATCATTGACGGATTAAAAACCGTTGAAAGCAATGCAGATGCATTTGCGGATGTAGATCTCGGTCCTACGAATGTATCATCACAATCAGAAGCGCAAGGCTACAGTCATTTAAAAGGCAAAAAGATTTCAAAAAAGGAAGCAATCCGCATTGCGCAGCAATTTACACCTGATCATAATCAAGATTTTAAAGTGCGAAAAAGCGGAAGCAAAACAAATCGAGATGTGTATAGCTTATCAATGTCAGATCCAGATAGCCAAGCAAATTTTTATGTAGACTTGACTGAAAAAGGTGGACACCCCGTCTATCTTCTTCAGAATCGAGAAGTGAAAAAACAAAAAATCAGCTTAAATGATGCATCTGAAAAAGCACTAAGCTTCTTAAAGAAGCATGGATTTGATACGGAATCGTTCCATTTAGATGAAAGTGCACAATTTGATAATATCGGTGTATTTACCTATGTGCCTCTTCAAAAAAATGTACTACTCTATCCGGATAGTATACGCATGAAAGTCGCACTAGATGATGGAGAGGTTGTTGGGTTCTCAGCGAAAGACTACTTAATGAATCATAAAAAACGCGATATCAAAGCACCTAAAATCTCGCAAAAAGAAGCTGAGAAGACACTGAATAAGCACGTGAAGATCGAGGATACTCATTTAGTCATTGTTCAAAATGATATGTCAGAGGAGGTTCTCTGCTATGAATTCCTTGGAACAATTAAAAATGACACATACCGGATGTTCATTAATGCAAATACAGGAAAAGAAGAAAGAATAGATAAGCTAAAAAATGCAGAACCTATATACAAAGACCTGTAGAAAAGGAAACGAGGAAAAGACTAATAAGTCTTTTCCTTTTGTTTTATACATGGTTTAATATAGGAGAGGGTACGATTTTACAGATGAAAAGAGTGATGAGGAATGTTACAAATAGGGGATACAATTACAATTGAATATGTCAATGAGAACAAAGAAGTGAAAGCAGCAAAATCGAAAGTTTTGGAAAATAATAACGATAATATTTGCATTAATTATCCAGGAGATAAAGAAACAGGACGCACCATCTATTTAAATCAGCAAACAGAAATTACCGTCTTCTTTTTCGATGAAAATCAAATTCCATACAAATGTACAAGCGAAGTTATAGGAAAAAGAAAAAAAGACATTCCGATGATTGTCATTTCGATTCCGCCAAAAGAAGAAATGATTCGGCTTCAGCGCAGAGAATATCTGCGAGTGGATACGATGGTGAAAGCCACCATTACACAAACTGATGAAGAGCCCTTTGACACATTGATCGTGAATATGAGTGCTGGCGGCGTAGCGATTGCTGTTCCAGAACACGTCTTACTAAAAGATTACGGTGAAGTGATCACAGAGTTTGAACTACCGCTCAAAGAACCAGTAAAAATTAAAGCGGTTGCAGAGATGAATCGTGTATATCAAGATGAACAGACCGGCAAAAAAAGAGCAATCATGGAGTTTACTGAGATCACAAATGACCACCAGCAACACATCATGAAGTACTGCTTTCAGCAGCAGCTTTTAACACGTGTGAAAAAAGCATAAGAATAAAGGGTGTAAAAAGTTTCCATACTAGAGTTGAAAGAATCTAGCGTGGAGGCTTTTTGTATGAAGACAATTGAAAGATGGTTATTCAAGGCAGTACTGATTCAGCTTGTGCTATTATTAGCCGTTCAGATTACACTTCATTTGACGAAAGGGGAACTGTTTTTGTCAAAAGTCGTGCAATATGAGGGTGTGAACAACATGAGCATTGAAGATTGGATTGAGACGTTTAAGCAAAAGGATTGATAGAAAATTCCCCATTTTGAGCGGTGATCGTGTTACAATTCATAAGGTAGATTCAATCAAGGAGAGGTATTATGAAAAAGAAATTATCTATCGCAATTGACGGTCCTGCTGCAGCAGGAAAAAGCACTGTAGCAAAAATTGTTGCAGCGAAAAAATCATATATTTATATTGATACAGGTGCGATGTACCGCGCAATTACACTTGCGGCACTCAATCATGGTGTAAACCTTGAAGATGAACAGGCACTTGATGTATTACTGAAAAAGACAGTCATTGAACTTGTGTCAACTAACGAAGGTCAAAAAGTACATCTAGACCATACCGATGTTACTGAGGACATTCGAACAGACGATGTCAGTAACCAAGTATCGATTGTAGCAAAACATAGAACTGTTCGTGAGGAACTGGTTCGCCGCCAGCAAGAGCTTGGCAAACGAGGCGGAGTTGTGATGGACGGAAGAGACATTGGCACACACGTTCTTCCAGATGCCGAAGTGAAAATCTTCTTGCTTGCTTCAGTAGAGGAAAGAGCAAAACGCCGTTTTGAGGAGAATCAGAAAAAAGGCTATGATGTCAATTACGATCAGCTGATCGAAGAGATTGCAAGGCGTGACAAACTTGATTCTGAGCGTGAGATATCACCACTGAAGAAGGCTGATGATGCAATTGAAATTGACACCACTTCCCTTTCCATTCAAGAGGTGGCAGGTAAAATTTTAGATGCAGTGGACTGCGTTGAAAAACAGTAAGAAATTTTAGAAAACTTTTATAAGTTAGAGGTTTATCTCTTGACAAACAAGGCCTTTTATTAGAAGTTTATACTAATACTATTTTTATTGATCATTCAAGCAATTATGTTGATTTGAATGTTTCTATAATACATATTCGGCTGGCAATCATCATGCTTAAGACACATATTCGCTCAGCCGTTTTACTTAAGCTGTGTAGGTTTGGACCAAGGAGGTTATCGAAATGACAGAGGAAATGAATCAAATCGATGTTCAGGTACCAGAAGTTGGAGATGTAGTGAAAGGGATTGTTTCTAAAGTTGAGGACAAGCATGTCAATGTAGATATCGTCAATGTGAAGCAACCTGGGATCATCCCAATCAGTGAATTATCAAGTCTTCACGTTGAAAAAGCATCAGATGTCGTGAAAGATGGCGACGAGTTAGAGCTTAAAGTAACAAAGGTCGAAGACGATGCTTTGATTTTATCGAAACGTGCTGTTGATGCAGACCGCGCTTGGGAAGACCTAGAGAAAAAATTTAAAACAAAAGAAGTTTTTGAAGCTGAAGTAAAAGACGTTGTCAAAGGTGGTCTTGTTGTAGACATTGGTGTACGGGGATTTATTCCTGCATCTCTTGTTGAAGCACACTATGTAGAAGACTTTACAGACTACAAAGGAAATACGCTCTCACTTATTGTGGTAGAGCTTGACTGCGAAAAAAATCGTGTGATCCTTTCACACCGTGCAGTAGTTGAGCAAGAGCAATTAGACAAAAAGCGGGACTTCCTCCAAAAGCTTGAAGTAGGTAGTTTGATTGATGGAAAGGTGCAGCGCTTGACGAACTTCGGTGCATTTGTTGACATTGGCGGCATTGATGGATTAGTTCACATTTCTCAACTATCCCATGCGCATGTTGAAAAGCCATCTGACGTTGTAGAAGAAGGACAGGAAGTCAAGGTGAAAGTACTTGCTGTTGATCGAGATAACGAACGTATCTCACTATCTATCAAAGAAACGTTACCAGGACCTTGGAGTCAAATTAGCGAAAAGGTAAAACAAGATGATGTACTTGAAGGAACCGTTCAGCGTCTTGTGAGCTTTGGTGCATTTGTTGAAATTCTTCCAGGTGTAGAAGGACTTGTGCATATTTCCCAAATCTCACATAAACATATCGGTACTCCTCAAGAAGTCCTTGAAGAAGGGCAAACTGTGAAAGTGAAAGTGCTTGATGTGAATGAAGATGAAGAGCGCATTTCATTAAGCATTCGTGATTTAGAAGAAAATCCGGAAAAGCAAATAGAAGAGGATTATCGTCAGTATCAGGCGAAAGAAGAAAACACTAGCGGATTCCAGCTTGGTGACCTGATCGGAGATAAACTCAATAAACTAAAATAATTTGGTGATCAAAATTGATGCGATCAGAAAGAAAGAAACAGCATATTGAGCATGCTTTGTCGACTGGCCAGCATGCAGCAACAGGTTTAGAGGATGTTTCCTTCGTTCACGTCGGTCTACCAGATCTTGCGACAGCACAAATTGATACACTTACGACAATTGGCGGACTGACTTTCGGTTCGCCAATTTTTATCAATGCAATGACTGGTGGGGGTGGAGAGTCGACTTATGAGATCAATCGTTCTTTATCCATCGCAGCGAAGGAAACCAATATTCCAGTGGCAGTTGGGTCCCAAATGGCTGCGCTGAAAGACCGTGAAGAAAGACGTACGTATGAAATTGTTCGGAAAGTCAATCCTGGTGGACTTGTTTTCGCGAATTTAGGCAGTGAAGCGACGCTTCAACAGGCACGGGAAGCTGTCAACATGCTAGAGGCAAATATGCTTCAAATTCACTTAAATGCCATTCAAGAAATGGTGATGCCTGAAGGGGATCGTGATTTTCGAGGCGCCATTGAACGCATTGAAGCCATCGCTGAGTCGATTGATGTGCCTGTTGTCGTAAAGGAAGTCGGATTTGGCATGAGCAAGGAAACGGCAAAAAAGTTATTTCATGCGGGAGTAACTGCCGTTGATGTGGGAGGGTTTGGCGGAACGAACTTTTCTAAAATCGAAAACCTTCGTCGCCAGAAAGCACTTCGTTATTTTGACCATTGGGGGATTCCAACTGCAGCGAGTCTTGCTGAAGTACACACGGCCTTTCAAGATCAAACGGTTTTAGCCTCTGGAGGGATTCAAGATGCTCTTGATGTGACAAAATCAATCGCTCTTGGTGCGTCCGCTGCTGGATTAGCTGGCTTTTTCCTGAAATCACTTACCAGAGGAGGAGAAAGCAGCCTTATCACTGATATTCTTGATCTTCAAGAAGATGTAAAGATGATGATGACAGTGCTAGGTGCAAGGACCATACAGGAGCTGAGACAAACACCGATTGTGATCTCAGGTGAAACGAGTCATTGGTTGAAAGAGAGAGGCGTGGATACAATGTATTATAGCTTAAGGTCAAGGTAGAAAGGCATGTGATCATCACATGCCTTTTTTTATTGATTTCTTTTTCGAGCGTCATCTGAATCTTCTAATGCTGTTGCCCCTTTATGACGAATTGATTGATCTCGATCAGATTCAACTCTTCTTGATGCCTTTAGGCGTGTTTCCTGTCTATCCTTACCCATCCATACATCCCTCCTCAATGATTAGGGTGTCACCTCTTGTTTATTTCATACAAAGCCCGTAACGCTTCACACGTTTAAAAACTGGAGATTTTCCCATAATGTAATTGAGGTGATGAGGTTGGAGGCAATGTACTATTATTGGTCAATATGGTTCGTTTGGATTATGGTGACATTTATTATGGAAAAAAGGACATGGCGCAATGTGCTGGCAGTGTGTGTACTTGTTCATATTATTTTCAGTCATTTCATGATATCCATTTTTGATTTCAGTATCAATGCAGGGTTTTTGATGACTTTTTTATATGCTTGTGTTGCTTTTGTTATATTCCAGCCTGGCTATGGAATCGTCAAAATCATGCAATTATGTTCGATGATAAGCGCGTATAGCTTTTTTATGATTTTTGAATTATATGACCCTGTTTGGTTCACGATAATAAAGGTGGACTGGGTTGTATTTGCCTTGCTGATCTTGATGTGTTTGACATATGGACATCAGTTGACGGAACGAATCACTTTATGGATGATGTCTGCGTGTCTCGGAGAAACTCTTTATTCTCTCACGATTCATCGCCTCACATCATCGATTATTATTGGAGATCTCTCGTTTCTTTCTCTTGTTGTTCAAGGAGCCATTTTCCTATTAGGTGTAGGCCAGCTTGAAAAGCTCTTAAGTACCCGTTCATCCAGAAAACCAGTAAAAGGGGCTGCAAAATCAACATGACGGATTACACGTTTCCTGTGATTATTGGTGTCATCTTTGGGATGGCGGCCAGAATTTATATCCTAAGAACAGATTATCGGCAATATCCCACGTATATACATGGACAAGTGATTCACATTTCGCTTGGTTTTATCGCGTCAGGGCTTGGTGCGATCATTATGCCTGCATTGATTGAGGAGGAATTCACCGCGATTACTTTTCTGACATTGGCAGCCACGCAATTTCGTGATGTGCGAAATATGGAAAGAAATACTTTAACCCAAATGGATTCGTATGAACTTGTCTCAAGAGGTAGTACATATATTGAAGGCATTGCGATCGCCTTTGAAAGTCGAAATTATATTGCCATTCTCACTTCACTCATTACAACGACAGCCTGTATTTTCTTCTCTCTCGTTATTGGGACAGTGGTCGGTGTTCTTTGTTTTTTCATGGCAAAGCTATTAATGTCTGGCAGCCAACTAAAGGATATCGTCAATATTCAAAAAGGCGAACTTCGTTTTGACGGGGCGGGGCTTTATGTGAATGATATTTACATTATGAATATCGGGCTTCCTGAAAAGCAGAAACTTATTTTAGACCATGGAATGGGCTTTATCTTAACACCAAAGAATTTTAACTCAGCCACAACGATTGCAAACCTTGGGCAGCGACAAGCAATTTTATTTGATTTATCGAATGTACTTGGCGTGTATCGTGACTCTGGTGAACCATCGCTTTGTCCGCTAGCAAAACGCGATCTGAATAATGGCACCCTTGGCGTGTTTATTTTACCGCAATGGAAACGTGAAGATCTGGCTGTTCGTGTATTAGAAGAGGTGCCGATCTTAGAAAATGCTATTAGAATGCCGACGGATTTCATTAAAAAGAAAGCGAGGTAAAGAGAAATGGCGAATACAATAGAGCAATTTATATTGGCTGTGGCTACAACAAATAAAGAGCGAGTCATAGGAGGAACAGCGGTTTTTTTCTGTGAAAATAAAGAAGAGCTCGATATGTATGCGATGAATTTAGAGGCGATTTTGGACGGCATTGCACACGGAATTGGAGAAGATCTTTACTTAATTGTCAAACATTTTTAAGTTATTCATTGTGGTCTGATTAAAAATTGATATAATATATAAGTTGAACCCTTCATGTTTGAAGGGTTTATTTCATAACAAACTGAATGAAAATTTTAAATCCCGGTTGAAACATGATGATGAACATATTGAATGCGCTGGATTGAAAGGAAGGGTACTATGGGTAAACCTGTCGTAGCCATTGTTGGAAGGCCCAACGTTGGAAAATCTACAATTTTTAACCGAATCGCAGGCGAAAGAATATCGATTGTAGAAGACACACCTGGTGTAACAAGAGATCGAATTTATAACTCTGCTGAATGGTTAAATTATGACTTTAATTTAATAGATACTGGTGGAATAGATATTGGAGATGAGCCGTTTTTGGCGCAAATTCGCCATCAAGCTGAGATCGCAATGGATGAAGCGGATGTCATTATCTTTATGGTCAATGGGCGAGACGGCGTGACATCTGCGGATGAAGAAGTCGCAAAAATTTTATATCGCACAAAAAAACCAGTTGTGCTTGCTGTCAATAAACTGGACAACCCTGAAATGAGAAGCGACGTTTATGATTTTTATTCACTTGGGTTTGGCGAACCGTATCCGATTTCTGGAACGCACGGGCTAGGCCTCGGTGATTTGCTTGATGCAGTGGCAGAGCATTTTAAAAACTTTCCAGATACCCAGTATGATGAAGAAGTGGTACAGTTTTGCTTAATTGGGCGGCCAAATGTAGGTAAATCCTCTTTGGTCAATGCCATGCTTGGGGAAGACCGTGTGATTGTAAGTAACATCGCTGGTACAACAAGAGATGCTGTTGATACGATGTTTACGTACAATCAGCGTGACTTTGTCATTGTGGATACAGCAGGGATGAGAAAAAAAGGGAAAGTGTATGAAACCACAGAGAAATACAGTGTACTTCGTGCACTAAAAGCGATTGACCGCTCTGATGTAGTCGCTGTTGTTCTTGACGGTGAAGAGGGGATTATTGAGCAGGATAAACGAATTGCCGGCTACGCACATGAAGCTGGTAAAGCCGTTGTGATCATTGTGAACAAATGGGATGCTGTTGAAAAAGATGAGCGTACAATGAAGGAATTTGAGCAAAACATTCGCGAGCATTTTCAATTCCTTGACTATGCACCAGTCTTATTCATGTCTGCTCTAACGAAAAAGAGAATTCATACCTTAATGCCGTCCATCATTACAGCTAGCGAGAATCATGCGATGCGTGTTCAGACCAATATTCTGAACGATATTATCATGGACGCCATTGCAATGAATCCAACACCGACCCATAACGGCCAGCGTCTGAAAATTTACTACGCAACACAAGTGGCGATTAAGCCGCCATCCTTTGTTGTGTTTGTGAACGATCCAGAGCTTATGCACTTTTCTTATGAGCGTTTTCTAGAAAACCGAATTAGGGATGCGTTTGGTTTTGAAGGAACACCAATTAAAATATTTGCGAGAGCAAGAAAATAAAAAGGGTGAGCAGGATGAAGAAAATTTCAGTACTTGGAGCCGGAAGCTGGGGAACAGCTCTTGCGCTTGTATTAGCTGATAATCATCATGATGTACACATGTGGGGACATAGACAAGAATTGATTGATCAAATCAATGAAAAACATGAAAATCATGATTACTTGCCAAATGTCACGCTACCAGCGTCTATTAAGGTCACAACAGATATGAAACAGGCTTTAGAGAACGCAGAGGCTATTATCGTCGCTGTTCCAACAAAGGCTATACGTGAAGTATTGAAGCAGGCAAATGAGTTTATCTCGTCAAAAGTGCCATTTGTTCACGTTAGTAAGGGGATTGAACCAGATACGCTGCTAAGAATTTCTCAAATGATTGAACAAGAAGTTCCAGCTGAGCAAAGAGAAGCTGTGGTCGTCCTATCAGGACCGAGCCATGCCGAAGAAGTAGGATTGCGTCACCCGACAACCGTAACCGTTTCATCAGAAAATATTGAAGCCGCTCAATTTGTTCAAGACTTGTTCATGAACAACAACTTTAGAGTGTACACAAACCCTGATGTCATTGGTGTGGAGATTGGAGGAGCACTTAAAAACATCATTGCTCTTGCAGCAGGGATTACAGACGGACTTGGATATGGTGACAATGCGAAAGCGGCACTCATCACAAGAGGATTGGCTGAAATCGCACGCCTTGGTACAAAAATGGGAGGAAACCCTCTTACATTTGCCGGTTTAACGGGCGTAGGTGATTTGATCGTCACATGTACAAGTGTCCATTCACGTAACTGGCGCTGCGGGAATTTACTCGGTAAAGGATATAAGCTAGAAGAAGTCCTTGAGAAAATGGGGATGGTGGTAGAAGGCGTCCGCACAACCAAAGGCGCTTACCAGCTCTCCAAAGAATATAAGGTCAGCATGCCAATTACAGAAGCGCTTTACCATGTCCTGTTTGAAGGGAAAAAGGTAGACGATGCTGTAGAATCATTAATGGCACGTGTGAAAACACATGAAATGGAAGATCTTGTGAACATGTTCGAAAACCAAACAAAGTAATTGGAAGACTGAACTTAGGCGTGTAGAGGATGCAAGAAGGGGAAGACTTGCATAACATAACAATGAAGTTTGGATAGAGCTTTGCCTCTACAGAATGAGGAAAAATAGTCGACCTAATGACTGAAGCGGAGTCCCCCTCTTTGCTTCAGTTTTTTTATTCACTTTTCCCGAATGATTGGAAAAATGATTGATATTTTACTTATTATTGGTTTAGAATGAAACATAAACGCTTACAATTCGTTCGTTATGAGAGGGGATAGGCAGGATGAGTTTTGCTTTAATCAAGATGTGGTTTGCGCTTGGTTCTATGGGGCTCATGTTTTTAGCCGTAGTAACCATTTATTTGAGTAGGTTTAAGCTGAAAAGCCGATTTCTTAAAATAACAGCCTCGACCGTTGCGTATAGCTTGATGCTCATATCAGGTATCATTGTGTTTTTAGTTGTATTTAGCGGGCCGGTTAATGAATAAAGAAAAAGGAAGAATGTGATGATCAAAGGAAAAGTCAGTGTCATATTGTTAACACTTATTTTACTTACAGGATGTCTTTATCCAGAGAAACGTAAAGCTGAAAACAGGGTGCCCTACGAGGAGCAGTTGCAAAGTGTGCAGGCAGCGATTGAAAATTTTCAAAAAGAAACAAACGGTCTTTTGCCAATTGAAACAAAAGAAGCAGACACGCCTGTTTATCAAAAGTATGTCATCGATTTTAAGCGCTTGTCTCCAAGGTATTTACACGATGTACCGTCTACATCTTTTGAAGGCGGGGGGGAATATATCTTTGTCCTCACTGACGTCGAAAAAAACCCAACGGTGAAACTGCTTGATGTCAAAATGACGCAAACCATCAGTGAATTACGTCTAAGGATCAAAATATATCAAGACGAACATACATATCCGCCATATGGGAAAGTTGTGTCCAAAGATTTATATACGTTAAATGAAAAAAAACTAGGATTAAAGGCGCCGCCTACTGTGATGAGCCCTGTCACGGGACATTCACTTCCATTACTGATTTCATCAAAAGGCGAAATCTATGTTGACTATCGCAGTGATTTTGCTCAAATTTTGAAAAATGCGAAACAAAAGCTGAAACCAGGCGAAAACATTGAAGATGTATATTGGCAGGAAACCCCATTTGTACCCGCATTTTCTGTCCCATATACAATCAATAAAAAAGGTGAGCCTGCCTTTTTAGAAAAAAAGACGTCATAAACAAGAATGAACCTTTTTCCTCTGCATATAAATGAGGAGAAAGGTTTTTTTATGGCTAAACATACTCTCAAAACAAAAAAGGTGTCATATTCAAATGGGACAACGTCATACACATATATTGTCCTGACACCTTTCAAGCACAGTTTGATTGAAGTATAGAGTATCTTATTTGAAAACGAGGATAGCAAGTCCGGGAGGGGATCACTTGGAAAAAGTCGATATTTTCAAGGATATCGCTGAACGAACAGGAGGCGATATATATTTAGGAGTCGTTGGAGCTGTTCGTACAGGGAAATCTACGTTTATTAAAAAGTTTATGGAGCTCGTGGTGCTCCCGAATATCAATAATGAGGCGGATCGTGCAAGAGCACAGGATGAATTGCCGCAAAGCGCAGCAGGAAAAACCATTATGACCACAGAGCCAAAATTTGTGCCAAATCAAGCGGCATCTATTCACGTAAGTGACGGACTTGATGTTAACATCAGGCTTGTAGATTGTGTAGGGTATACAGTTCCTGGTGCCCGCGGGTATGAAGATGAAAATGGACCGAGAATGATCAACACGCCGTGGTATGAGGAACCAATCCCGTTTCATGAAGCAGCGGAAATTGGTACACGCAAGGTCATCCAAGAGCATTCAACCATCGGTGTTGTGATTACGACTGATGGATCAATTGGAGAAATTCCGAGACACGATTATATTGAATCAGAAGAACGTGTGATTGACGAACTCAAAGAAGTTGGAAAGCCATTTATTATGGTGATCAACTCCGTGAGACCATATCATCCTGAAACAGAAGCACTGCGGCAGGAACTCAGTCAAAAATATGATATTCCTGTACTCGCCATGAGCGTAGAAAGTATGAGAGAACAAGATGTACTCAGTGTTCTTCGTGAAGCATTATATGAATTCCCAGTGCTTGAGGTGAATGTGAACCTGCCTAGCTGGGTTATGGTGTTAAAAGAAGATCATTGGCTAAGAGAGAGCTACCAGGATTCAGTGAAAGAAACCGTAAAGGATATTAAAAGATTAAGAGATGTCGACCGCGTCGTTGGTCAATTCAGTGAATTTGACTTTATTGAAAGAGCGGGGTTAGCAGGTATTGAAATGGGTCAGGGTATTGCGGAAATTGACCTGTATGCGCCGGATGATCTATATGATCACATTTTAAAAGAAGTGGTTGGTGTGGAAATTAGGGGTAAAGACCATCTTCTTGAGCTCATGCAAGATTTTGCTCATGCGAAGACTGAATATGATCAAGTCTCAGATGCATTAAAAATGGTGAAACAAACTGGCTACGGGATTGCAGCTCCAGCTTTGTCAGATATGAGTTTAGATGAGCCAGAAATCATTAGGCAAGGATCAAGATTCGGTGTGAGATTAAAGGCAGTTGCTCCATCTATTCATATGATTAAGGTCGATGTAGAGAGCGAGTTTGCACCAATTATTGGAACAGAAAAACAAAGTGAAGAGCTCGTCCGCTACTTAATGCAAGACTTCGAAGATGACCCGCTTTCCATTTGGAATTCAGATATATTTGGTCGTTCCCTCAGCTCCCTTGTCAGGGAAGGAATTCAAGCAAAGCTATCTCTGATGCCGGAAAATGCAAGATATAAGCTGAAGGAAACGCTTGAAAGAATTATCAACGAAGGATCAGGCGGTTTGATCGCGATTATTCTATAACATGTGAGACCTCTCATTGATAGGGGTCTTTTTTTCGTGTTGAATGAGTCATCAAAAGACAATTGTATAAAGATTAGTCAGATTCAACTAAAATTAGGAATGTTCGTTCGCAAAAGTGCCCTTAATCCTTGACAAATAAGGATTCTCCCCTTTAAAATGCTTGATATGGTATTTCATATGTGTTAATCTACTTACAGAAAATCTTCACTTTGTTGGACAAACATTCCTTCAAAGAGATGTTTTCTACATGAAAAGCCATGTATAACGCTTTCTAGATGCTTTTTTTCAAAGAAAGTGTATAGAAAGAAGAAGAATTGTGAAGAAATGATAACAATCTACTGAATGCATATTTTTGGGAGGAGGTGAAAGGCATGAACAAGACAGAACTTATTAACGCGGTTGCTGAATCAAGCGAGTTATCTAAAAAAGACGCGACAAAAGCAGTTGATTCTGTTTTTGATACAATTTTAGATGCACTTAAAAATGGTGACAAAATCCAACTTATTGGTTTTGGTAACTTTGAAGTACGTGAGCGTTCAGCTCGTAAAGGACGTAACCCACAAACTGGTGCAGAGATCGAAATCCCTGCTAGCAAAGTACCTGCTTTCAAACCAGGTAAAGCACTTAAAGACGCGGTGGCAGGTAAATAATCGTTATGTGTAATGTTCCTATAAAAGGAGTTATACATATACAGTTTCACACTGGTCTAGAAAAGCCCCTTCGATAAGGGGCTTTTCCTTTTGAATCAAAATGTTCGTTTAGAACGATCTCCTTTGCTTTTAGGATCTGAAGTGTGCTAGAATCTGAATGAAATGTAATCGCCTTTGGAGGATATAATACATGAGTGAAATAAATAAAGAACTAATTGAACACGCTGTACGCGATATATTAAAAGCAATTGGAGAAGATCCAGAGCGTGAAGGACTTCTTGATACCCCAAAACGAGTAGCAAAAATGTATGAAGAAGTGTTCTCGGGATTAAATGAAGATCCAAAAGAACATTTTAAAACCATTTTTAGTGAAGATCATGAAGAGCTCGTACTTGTAAAAGATATTGCTTTCTATTCAATGTGTGAACACCACCTTGTACCCTTCTATGGAAAAGCCCATGTCGCTTATATTCCGCGTGGAGGAAAAGTAACAGGGCTTAGCAAGCTTGCAAGAGCAGTGGAAGCCGTGGCAAAGCGCCCGCAGCTTCAGGAGCGCATTACATCAACTATTGCAGATAGTATGGTGGAAATACTAAATCCGCATGGCGTGATGATTGTCGTTGAAGCAGAGCATATGTGTATGACGATGCGCGGAGTGAAAAAGCCAGGCGCTAAAACGGTGACATCAGCAGTGCGCGGCACATTTGCAAATGATGCGGCAGTAAGAGCAGAAGTGCTTTCCTTTATTAAAAACGACTAAACAATAGATGGAAGGTGAACAGATTGAGTGAAAATAAAGCATCTGAGTTTGTGGTGATTAAAGCCATTGATAATGGTGTAAACGTAATCGGCTTAACTAGAGGATCTGATACAAGATTTCACCATTCCGAAAAACTCGATAAAGGTGAAGTCATTATTGCACAATTTACTGAGCATACGTCGGCAATTAAAGTAAGAGGCGATGCTGTCATTCAAACAAGCTTCGGTGAAATTCAAAGCGAGGCAAAGAAATAAAGCACAAGCATGCACTTGATAGCATAAAAGTGAGAGCCGATGTGGTATAATAAAGCTCTATACGATGTGCAGAGCTACATATAAACTGTAATTTTTGGGACAAGGGTGATATCTTTGCAAGACATCTACGGAATTTTATCTAATCTAAATATAAAATTAAATAAAAAGCTTTCTCATCCTTATTTGGCCAAGCATTTGCGTGCGCCACTCATCGATGAAGATAAGATCCTTCTTTTTCATGCAATGTTTGACGAAGCTCAAATTGATGCAAAGAAAAAAGAAAATTATATTTTAACGGCGATGCTTGTGCAAATTGCCCTTGATACCCATGACGAAGTCACAACTGCAGCAGCCATCAAACAAGACGAATTTAAAAATCGTCAGCTAACCATCCTAGCAGGAGACTATTTCAGCGGTCTCTATTATTCTCTTCTATCTGATATGAAAGATATTTACATGATCCGCACTCTCGCCACGGCGATCAAAGAGATAAATGAACATAAAATTAGACTGTATGATCGGTCCATTCAAGATGCAGCGCACTTTTACAAAAGTGTGGCCACAGTGGAGTCGGCGCTATTCCAAAGAATTTCTGAGTACTTTCAAATAACGCATTGGAATGAGATTGCAAGTCGTTTCCTTGTTTATAAGCGTTTTATGAAACAAGCAGAAGATGACAAACATTTAAAACTTTTTTTGAACGATAGCTATACGGACGCCTATACATGTTTTGACAACTTTGAGAATAAAGGCTACGAGCAAGCCAAACTGACGATCAAGAAGTATCTTGTTTCATCTCCGGTCGTTCAAAAAGAGCTATTAAATCGCTTGGATCATATGAAAAATGAGCCTACGTATCATCAGAAAGTGGAAGAAGGGTAAGTCATGCAGCAATCAAAAGAACAGCGAGTACACGGTGTGTTTGAAAAAATTTATAAAAACTATGATCAAATGAACTCTGTCATCAGCTTTAAACAGCATAAAAAGTGGCGCGATAAAACAATGAAGCTCATGAATGTCCAAAAAGGAGCTAAAGCATTAGATGTGTGCTGCGGAACAGCAGATTGGACCATTGCACTTGCAGACGCTGTAGGAGAAAAAGGTGAGATTAAAGGCCTTGATTTCAGTAAAAATATGCTCAGTGTTGGAGAAACGAAGGTGAAGACAGGGGGCTACAATCAAATTGAACTGCTCCACGGCAATGCAATGGAGCTTCCTTTTGATAATAACAAATTTGATTATGTCACGATCGGTTTTGGTCTTCGAAATGTCCCTGATTACTTAACGGTGTTAAAGGAAATGACAAGAGTGGTGAAGCCTGGTGGAATGGTTGTCTGCCTTGAGACATCACAGCCTGAGATAATGGGCTTTAAACAAGGGTATCACGTCTATTTCAAATACATTATGCCGCTTTTTGGTAAGCTGTTTGCCAAGAGCTATCAGGAGTATTCATGGCTTCAAGAATCAGCCAAAACGTTCCCTGGCATGAAAGAGCTGGCGGCTCTTTTCGAAGAGGCAAGTTTGTCTGATGTCTCGTATCATCCATTTACAGGCGGTGTAGCAGCAACACATATCGGAAAGAAGCTTTGAATAAACGATATTTGGGTGAAGATAATGAAACTAAAAGCAATGATCTCTTTTTTAAATCATGATATAGATATAATTGAAAAAGAGCTTGAACAAACAGTTCGCTCTGATTATGCATTATTAAGTGAAGCAGGGCTTCATTTGCTACAAGCGGGCGGAAAACGAATCCGCCCCGTTTTTGTTCTCCTTTCAGGTATGTTTGGCGACTATGATATTAATAAAATTAAATATGTAGCCGTTGCCTTGGAATTGATTCATATGGCATCGCTTGTTCACGATGATGTCATTGATGATGCAGAACTGAGAAGAGGAAAGCCAACCATCAAAGCAAAATGGGATAACAGAATTGCCATGTACACAGGGGATTACTTATTTGCAAGATCGCTTGAGTACATGACTAAAATCAACCACCCAATGGCACATGAAATTTTGTCAAAAATGGTCGTTGAGCTCTGTCTCGGTGAAATAGAGCAAGTAAAAGACAAATACAACATGGATCAAAACCTGCGTACATATTTAAGAAGAATCAAGCGAAAAACAGCCTTGCTTATTGCAGGCAGCTGTCAATTAGGTGCGATTGCAGCAGGCACAGATGAAAAAACACATAAAGCCCTTTACTGGTTTGGATACTATGTCGGCATGTCCTATCAGATCATCGATGATGTCCTTGACTTTACATCAACTGAAGAAGCGCTAGGCAAGCCTGTTGGCGGAGATCTTTTACAAGGCAATGTAACACTCCCAGTCTTATATGCACTGATGAGTCCGACACTAGAAGGTCAATTGAAGCTGATTAATAGTGAAACGACCGAAAAGCAGCTGAAGCCTGTGATTGAAAGTCTAAAACAAACAGATGCGATCGACCGTTCTAATCGAGTGAGTGAAATGTATTTGAAAAAAGCATTTGAACAGCTAGACAAGCTTCCGCAGGGACGAGCGAAGACATCCTTATCCTCCATTGCCAAATATATTGGAAAACGAAAATTCTAATCAACTTCTAGTTGATTGGTTTTTTTGTGAAATTTTTTGTCAAAAATTGATTATGATAAAAAAAAATGATAAGATCACTTTGTAACAATGTAAGCCTATACATACATAATGACGGGGTGGAAAAAGCATATGGACAAAACATTTCTTATGGTCAAGCCTGATGGTGTTGAAAGACAATTAATCGGTGAAATTGTGTCAAGATTCGAAAAAAAGGGGCTTAAGCTTGTTGGTGCAAAACTAATGAGTATTCCGAAAGAAGTAGCGGAAACACATTACGGAGAACATAAAGAAAAACCATTTTTCGGGGAATTGGTTTCCTTTATTACGTCAGGACCTGTTTTTGCAATGGTATGGCAAGGTGAACAGGTAGTTGATGTGACAAGACAGATTATCGGTAAAACAAATCCGAAAGAAGCACTGCCTGGCACAATAAGAGGAGATTATGGATTAACCGTTGGAAAGAACATTATCCATGGCTCAGACTCACCAGAAAGTGCCGAAAGAGAAATTAACCTATTCTTTAAACAAGAAGAACTCACAAATTGGGATCAAACAATTTCAAGCTGGATTTATTAATGTTCAAGCCAAGGTGTTCATCAAGTGAGCACTTTGGCTTTTTTATATTGATTTCTATAAGAAATTTCGCATGAGATGATGCAAATTTTTGATAAAAACAGCTATACTAGGACAAAGATATGAGACGGGAGAGGACATTGATGAATCAATATCAAGTATTTGTTGAAAAATGGAAAAAACTAACCGGGGTTGATCTTCATTTATATAAAGAAGCACAAATGAAACGACGATTAACGTCACTTTATGATAAAAAAGGATTTAGAGATTTTGAAGCATTCGCATCTGCTCTTGAAAAGGACAGAGCGCTGTTAGATGAAACGATGGACCGAATGACAATTAATGTGTCAGAATTTTACCGAAACTATCAGCGTTGGGAAGTCCTTGATCAAAAAATCCTTCCCCTTCTTTCAAAAAACGATGGGAGTTTAAAAATATGGAGCGCAGCATGTTCGACAGGCGAAGAGCCTTATACGCTCTCGATGCTACTCTCAAGTCATCCTCTTGTAAAGAACTTCCAAGTTATCGCAACAGATATTGATGATAAAGTCCTGCAATCAGCACAAAAAGGGACATATCACGAACGCTCCCTGCAAGAGGTGCCAGTTCAAATCAAACAAAAATATTTCACAAAAGAAGATTCTTCATTTTACACTGTGAAGGACGAGGTTCGAAAGCACATTCAATTTAAAAAGCACAACCTTTTAGCAGATCCATATGAAAAACAGCTCGATCTCATTGTCTGCCGAAATGTACTTATTTATTTCACAGAAGACGCGAAAGAAGAAATTTACTTGAAAATGAGCAGTAGTTTAAAACAAAATGGGGTTTTATTTGTTGGTTCCACAGAACAAATTTTTCACCCGGAAAAGTTTGGACTGACATCTGCTGATACTTTCTTTTATCAAAAAAAGGGTATCTAGCTGATTTTTTCTAGGAGATGTGTTATTATAGCTTTACTTAAAAGCGTTAATGCGATGAAGGGAGATTGAGTCATGAGGTACTTAACAGCAGGTGAATCACATGGTCCACAACTGACCACAATCATTGAAGGAGTTCCAGCGGGACTTTATATAGAGCAGGATGACATCAATTATGAACTGGCTAGAAGACAGAAAGGTCATGGCCGCGGAAGAAGAATGCTGATCGAAAAAGACCAAGCGAAAGTGCTGAGTGGTGTTCGCCACGGGAAAACATTAGGTTCTCCTATTACACTTGTCGTTGAAAACAATGACTGGAAGCACTGGACAAAGGTGATGGGTGCAGAGCCTATCACTGAAGAAGAAGAAAGTGAAATGAAGCGTCAAATCTCTCGTCCAAGACCAGGGCATGCGGATTTAAATGGTGCGATTAAATATGGACATCGTGATATGAGGAACGTATTAGAGCGTTCATCAGCCCGTGAGACAACGGTTCGCGTGGCAGCAGGAGCGGTAGCGAAACAAATTTTAGCTCATCTTGGGATCAAAGTAGCTGGTCACGTCCTTGAAATTGGTGGAGTGAAAGCAGCTGATACCGCATATGAGTCTATTGAAGATTTGCAAAAGGTAACAGAAGCATCACCCGTTCGCTGCTATGACAGTGAAGCAGGTCAAAAAATGATGGATGCCATTGACGAAGCTAAAAAAAACGGCGATTCGATTGGCGGCATTGTGGAAGTCATCGTTGAAGGCATGCCAGTTGGAGTTGGAAGCTATGTTCATTATGATCGCAAATTAGACAGCAAGCTTGCTGGTGCTGTCCTAAGTATCAATGCTTTTAAAGGTGTAGAATTTGGTATTGGCTTCGAGGCAGCTTCTAAAAATGGCAGTGACGTTCATGATGAAATTATTTGGGATGAAGAAAAGGGCTATACAAGAAAAACGAATCGCTTAGGCGGTCTTGAAGGCGGAATGTCAACCGGCATGCCGATTGTCGTAAGAGGGGTCATGAAACCAATCCCAACTCTTTATAAGCCGCTTCAAAGCGTTGATATAGAAACAAAAGAACCTTTCTCTGCAAGTATTGAGCGTTCTGATAGCTGCGCTGTTCCAGCCGCAAGCGTTGTTGCAGAAGCAGTCGTGGCTTGGGAAATTGCCAATGCAGTCGTTGAGCAGTTTGGTCTTGACCAAATTGATCGCATTAAAGAAAATATTGAAAAAATGCGTCAGCTTCAGAGGGAGTTTTAATGAAAACACTGGAAGTGAAGACGTCTTCAGCCACTTATCCTGTATATATCGGTGATGGGATTAGACAAAATATCCTAGACTTGATTACTTCCACTGGGTGCTCCTTTACTAAGCTCTTGATTATCACAGATTCAACAGTTGATGCCATTTACGGAGAGGAAATGGTTCAATTACTGAAGCAGAAGTGGTCTGTGCAAAAAGTGGTTGTACCAAACGGAGAACAATCGAAATCTTTTGCGCAGTTTGAGTATATTCATACGAAAGCCATTCAATTTCAGCTTGATCGTTCCTCGTGCGTCATTGCGCTAGGAGGCGGTGTGATTGGAGACTTGGCTGGTTTTGCTGCTGCCACTTATATGAGAGGTATTGATTTTATTCAAATTCCGACCACTTTGCTTGCACATGACAGTGCAGTGGGTGGAAAAACAGGAATCAATCATCCGCTAGGTAAAAATTTAATTGGCGCGTTTCATCAGCCGAGAACTGTGATTTATGATACCAGTATGCTAGAGACACTTTCTCAAATTGAGCTGAGATCGGGTTTTGCTGAGGTCATCAAACATGCGCTGATTTCAAGTGAAGACTTTTTATCAGAGCTTATGACCATTCGTTCGCTAAAGGAATTATCAAAAGACGAGCTGTCACATATACTGTATCAAGGGATTCAAGTAAAAGCGTCGATTGTCCAAGAAGACGAAAAGGAACAAGGCGTGCGTGCATTTTTAAATTTAGGCCATACGCTTGGGCATGCCATTGAAGCGGAGTATGGATATGGCGCCATCACTCATGGGGATGCTATTGCGATTGGTATGCAGTTTGCTTTATATGTGAGCGAAAAGCAATTAGGACTTTCCCTCAATCGTTCGGATATGAAAGAATGGATGAAAGAACTAGGATTTCCAGTACAAGTCACGCAAGATATTTCAACTAAAACATTTGTCGATCGCATGATTGGTGATAAAAAGGCAAGAGGTGGCCATGTTCAATTTGTTTTATTAAAACAGGTTGGAGACGTTACCTTGCAATCTTTCACGAAAGAAGAGCTGCATTACTGGCTTGAAGAATGGAAACGGGAGGATGGATGTCTATGATGTTTCGCGGGATACGTGGGGCTACAACTTTGACAGAAGATACAGAAAAAGAAGTGTTAAACAAAACGAAACAGCTGCTAGAAGCCATCATTTCAAAAAACCAAGTAGATCCAGAACGTGTCGTGCAGATCTTAATTTCTGCTACACAAGATATTCACTCCGTTTTTCCGGCAAAAGCACTTCGTCAGTTTGAAGGCTGGACGTATGTTCCTGTCACTTGTATGCAGGAGCTGGACATTCATGGCGGTCTAAATCAATGCATTCGCGTTTTAATGACCGTCCAAACAGATACAAAGCAGGAAGACATACATCATGTGTACTTGGAAGAAGCCGTCACGCTTCGTCCTGATTTACAGTTGACAAAAAACAAGCAATTATAATACGATATGAACAGTCGAAGTTTACACACAGGTGTAAACGGCATTACAAGCATAGAGAAGATGAGAATGAGACTAGGGTAGTTGAGATGAGTAGAGTTGAGCAGAGATACGATACTTCTATTTAATCATACTGCCTAAAAGAGGAAGCCTCTTTTAGGCTTATTTCGTATACTCAAACAAACCCCTCTATATTCCCCTCATTCTCCTTAATCCCATTTAAGGAGTGTGTTTATGAATTTTCAAACAAACCTTACCCAATTTTTAAAGGACAGTGCGTCTTACAAAACGATCCCGATTGTTGAAACCATTACAGTCGATACACTCTCACCTATTCAAATTGTTGAGAAACTGAAACAGGATATAGTGTATCTGCTAGAAAGCAAAGATGAGTCTTCTAGCTGGTCAAGATATTCCTTTATCGGATTACACCCTTTCTTAACCTTACATGATACCCAAGATCAATATTTTGCGCGTGATGCTGCGGGGCAGGAAGTGATGCAAAAAGCAGAGCTGAAAGATTTACTAGACTGGATGAAAGAGCAATATCAAATCAAGACACCAGATGTTGACATCCCATTTACAGGTGGAGCCGTTGGGTACTTGAGTTACGATCTCATCCCAAGTATTGAGCCTTCTGTCAGACCGCATGTGAATGCATCAACGACTGATAACTGCACATTATTTGTCTGTCAAACGATGATTGCTTTTGACCACGAAACGAATCATGTTCATTTTATTCAATATACTCAGCTGACAGGAAATGAAACAGAGGACGAAAAAATACGAGCTTATAAGAAAAATCAAGAGCGACTTGAACATATGATTCAGCAGCTCCACACAAAGGTTGATATGAAAGAACTGATTTTATCAGGGAATATGAACGAACCACCGTCCTTTGAACAAGTGACCTCAACATATGAAAAAACGCAATTTCTAAAGGATGTAGAAAAAATCAAGGAGTACATTAGAGCGGGTGATATCTTCCAAGGTGTACTCTCGCAGCGTTTTGATATCCCTGTCACGGTAAGTTCATTTGAATTGTATCGTGTGCTTCGGATTGTGAATCCATCACCCTATATGTATTTTATGAAATTAAAAGATCGAGATTTAGTTGGAAGCTCACCAGAACGATTAATTCATGCAAAAAATGGACACTTAGAAATCCATCCAATCGCAGGTACAAGAAAAAGAGGAATAACCAAAGAAGAGGATGCAGCACTAGCAAGCGAGCTTTTAGATGATGAAAAAGAAAAAGCAGAGCATTACATGTTAGTGGACCTTGCCAGGAATGATGTAGGCCGTGTGGCAGAATACGGCAGTGTATCCGTCCCGACCTGTACAAAAGTAGTGAACTTTTCACATGTCATGCACATCATCTCCGTTGTGACAGGGCAGTTGAAGCAAGATACGCATCCAGTAGATGCCCTCATGTCCGCATTTCCAGCAGGTACATTAACAGGTGCACCGAAAATTCGCGCCATGCAATTATTAAATGAAATGGAGCCTGAGCCAAGAGAAACGTATGGCGGCTGTATCGCCTATATTGGGTTCGACGGCAATATCGACTCCTGTATTACCATTCGTACCATGAGCGTTAAAGATCAGACCGCTTCTATACAAGCTGGTGCCGGTATTGTGGCTGACTCTGTTCCTGAAAACGAATGGGAAGAGACGCGTAACAAGGCAGGAGCACTTCTGAAAGCCATTCAGCTTGCTGAACATATTTTCTCAGAAAGGGAGAATGTGCAAAGTGAATCAACAACTATCAGCTCTAGTTAATGGTGGACTCCTATCAGAAAATGAAGCGAACAGACTAATGCATGAGATGATGAGTGGCTCTTTAACAGATGCTGAAGTTGCTGCAAGTCTATCTATCTTAGCGCATAGAGGGGAAACCTCTGAAGAGATGACAGGCTTTGTGAAAGCAATGAGGAAAAATACAGCACCAATGGAACGATCACTTGACGTCGTTGATACGTGCGGTACTGGAGGGGATGGTTTATCGACATTTAATATATCGACGGCCGCTGCCATTGTAGCTTCCGCTGCCGGTGCTAAAATCGCCAAACATGGAAATCGTTCGGTTTCTTCTAAAAGCGGGAGTGCCGACGTGCTAGAATGTCTTGGAATCCAAATTCAATCGACACCAGAAGAAACAAGACGACAAATACAGGTGAAAAACATGGGCTTTTTATTTGCACCGCTCTATCATTCATCTATGAAACAAGTAGCCTCAGTCCGTAAGCAGCTCGGATTTCGGACGGTATTTAATCTATTAGGTCCGCTATGCCACCCGATGCAAGCCAAAAAGCAAATCATCGGTGTGTATTCAAAGGAAAAGGCAAAGCTAATGGCCAAAGCTCTTGCCCCTCTTGAGCCAGAGCATGTTTTATTTGTTTGCGGAGAAGATGGGCTGGATGAATTAACGATTACTGCAAATTCGTATGTGATTGAATTGAAAAAAGATGAAATGACAGAGTATACCCTAAACCCAGAAGACTTTGGATTGAAAAAAGGGCATTTATCAGACATTCAGGTCCATTCACCGGAAGAGAGCGCCAAATTGATTCTGAATATATTGAATCATCAAACAGAAGGAGCACCGCTTCATATTACAGCCCTTAATGCTGGAGCTGCTTTATATGTGGCAGGGAAGTCAGAAAGCCTTATGGTGGGAACATTAAAAGCGTTAGAAACGATCAAAAACGGGTCAGCCAAACAACAATTAAACCGATTAAAACAAAAAACGAAAGAGGAAGAGATCCATGCTTAATCAAATTATCGCTCGTAAAAAAGAACATATCCAAACCTTGCAATTACCTGCTGATGGAAAATATGAAAGACGATCATTTAAAAAAGCACTGATGAATCCCTATCGCTCTATCGGACTCATTGCTGAGGTGAAAAAAGCGTCTCCCTCTAAAGGGATCATTCAGCCGAATTTTGATCCTTTACAAACAGCAAAAGCATACGAAAAATCTAACGTAGATTGCTTATCTGTCTTAACCGATGAACCGTTTTTCCAAGGGAAAAACGAGTACCTGTCCCTCATTAAAGAACACGTTGTATGTCCAATTTTAAGAAAAGATTTCATCATTGACCCAATACAAGTAGAAGAGTCAAAATGTATAGGGGCTGATGCGATTTTATTAATTGGAGAAGTACTTGAGCCGAAAAAGCTGTATGAACTGTATGCTGAAGCAAAAGAAAAAGGGCTTGATGTCCTCGTAGAAGTACATGAAGCAGATACACTCACGAATATCTTAAACATTTTTACTCCTGAGATCATTGGAGTGAACAACCGGAATTTAAATACATTCACAACAACAGTCGAGCAAACAAAAGAGATTGCATCATTTGTTCCAAAGGATGTATTACTAGTGAGTGAAAGCGGCATTCAGACATTTGATGATCTTATCTTTTTAGAAAAACATGGAGCGGACGCTGTCCTTGTTGGTGAATCTTTAATGAGAGAACCATCACAGGAAAAAGCCGTTCATACATTGTTTGGAGAATGAAAATGACGAAGCCTTATTTAAAATATTGCGGTGCAGTCTCACAAGAGGATGTCAAATGTATCTCGCAATCTCGAGCAGATGCCATCGGATTTATCTTTGCTCCAAGTAAAAGACAAGTTCATCCAGACCAAGTAAAACACTGGCTAGTACAAACAAAGTGCAGGAAAGATGTTGTAGGTGTATTTGTAAATGAAAAGATACAGAAAGTGTGTGACATCGCAAACCACATTCCCTTAAATATCGTGCAGCTTCATGGAGATGAAACACGAGAAGATGCAAAAGAAATAAAACAACAAACAAGGGCGATCGTTTGGAAAGTGTTTCATCACGAGCCCAATTTAAAAGGAACGCTCGAAAAAATGACGGCATTTGCCCCTTTCGTCGATGGCTATCTCATTGATGCGAAGGTGAAAGGGATAAGAGGCGGGTCTGGAACAGCTTTTGCTTGGGAGGCGGTACCTTCATACGTTCAGCATGCAAAGCATCTGGTAAAGACTTGCGCTATTGCAGGTGGAGTGACACCAGCAACGATCACAGATCTGCTTGCCTATAGCCCAAAAGCCATCGATCTTTCAAGCGGAATAGAAGAAAACGGGAAGAAAAGCAGCGCAAAGATCAAAGCGTTTGAAGAAAGGGTGTTAAATGATGTATGCATATCCGAATGAAATTGGCCGATATGGAGAATTCGGAGGGAAATTTGTCCCTGAAACGCTCATGCAGCCACTGGAAGAAATCAAAAAAGCATTTCATGAATTAAAAGAAGACCCTACTTTTCAAAAGGAATATATAGCGCTTTTACAAAACTATTCAGGCAGACCGACAGCACTCACATACGCTGACCAATTATCAGCGTATCTCGGCGGTGCAAAAATTTATTTGAAAAGAGAAGATTTAAACCACACCGGCGCTCATAAAATTAACAACGCGCTTGGCCAAGCCCTACTAGCGAAGAAAATGGGGAAATCAAACATTATCGCCGAAACAGGGGCGGGTCAGCACGGGGTAGCTGCTGCAACGGTCGCCGCAAAGTTTGGATTATCCTGCACCGTATTTATGGGAAAAGAAGACGTGGAAAGACAATCACTCAATGTGTTCCGAATGAAACTGCTCGGGGCTGAGGTCATTCCTGTCACAAGCGGAAACGGGACATTAAAAGATGCAACCAACGAAGCCATCCGTTATTGGGTCCAGCACTGCAGCGACCATTTTTACATGATTGGATCAGTAGTTGGTCCTCATCCTTATCCTCAAATCGTCAGTGAATTCCAGCGAATGATCGGTGATGAGTCAAAAATACAGTTACTTGAAAAAGAAGGTCAGCTTCCTCATAAAGTGATTGCCTGTGTTGGAGGTGGAAGTAATGCCATTGGAATGTACCGAGCGTTTTTAGATGAAGAGGTGGATATCATTGGTGTAGAAGCAGCTGGGAAAGGAATTGACACCCCTCTTCATGCAGCGACCATCACGAAAGGAACAAAAGGTGTAATTCATGGATCGTTGACCTATCTGATCCAAGATGAATTTGGCCAAATTATTGAACCGTATTCTATTTCCGCTGGTTTAGACTACCCTGGAATCGGACCAGAGCATGCATACTTGCATGCAAGTGGACGGGTTCAATATGTAAGTGCCACAGATCAAGAAGCACTACATGCGTTAAAGTTGCTGACAGAAAAAGAAGGTATTCTGCCAGCGATTGAATCAGCACATGCCTTAGCCAAAGCGTTTGAGATGAGCCGGAATATGAATGAAGATGAAATCGTCCTTGTTTGCCTATCAGGAAGAGGAGATAAGGATGTGCATACATTAATGAATGTGCTTGAAAGTGAGGGTAAAACAAAATGATTACATTTCAATTAGAGCAAGGTGAGAAATTATTCATTCCATTTATCACGGCAGGAGATCCGTCAGAAGAGATCACCATTGATTTAGCTATCACTCTCCAAGCAGCTGGTGCACATGCTATTGAACTAGGTGTTCCTTATTCCGATCCATTAGCAGACGGTCCTGTGATTCAAAGAGCCTCCAGAAGAGCTCTAAATCAAGGCATGAATATCGTAAAAGCGATAGAGTTAGCAGGGAAGATGAAAAAAAACGGTGTAAAAATTCCTGTAATTCTATTTACGTATTATAATCCTGTGTTACAATTAGACACAGAATACTTTTTCGCTTTACTGCACAAAAATCACATTTCGGGGCTCTTAACACCCGATTTGCCGTTTGAAGAGAGCAGGGAGCTGCAGAAGAACTGTCAAACACATGACATTTCATATATATCGCTCGTTGCACCAACAAGCAAGGAACGATTAGAAAAAATCGTAGAGCAGGCAGAAGGTTTTGTGTATTGTGTTTCATCTCTTGGTGTAACAGGTGTCAGACTATCCTTTGACGCCTCTATCACTGATTTTATTCAACAAGTGAAACAGCTCAGTCAAATACCGGTTGCAGTAGGCTTTGGCATTTCAACAAGAGAGCAGGTAGACTCGATGAATAAAATGAGTGACGGTGTCGTTGTAGGCAGTGCACTTGTAAAAAAAATTGAAGAACTTCAAGAACAATTGATAGCAAGTAATACACGCCAAGATGCTTTAAGAGAATTTGAAACATATGCAAAAACGTTTAGTCCCCTCTATTCATTCAAATGAGGTGAAACATTTTGCAAATCAAGGATCAATTAAAACAGCTAAAACCATATCAACCTGGGAAACCAATTGAAGAGGTCAAAAAAGAATATCAATTAGATAAAATTGTGAAATTGGCTTCAAATGAAAACCCTTTTGGGTGTTCCACACATGTAAGAGAGGCCATACAAGCTGAGCTTGAACAATTAGCGATTTATCCAGATGGATACAGTGCAAGTTTAAGAACGGATCTTTCTGAGTTTCTTCAAGTGAGTGAAAAACAATTAATATTCGGGAATGGCTCAGATGAACTTGTGCAAATTATTGCTAGAGCATTCCTTGACCAATATACAAATACCGTCATCCCCTCTCCATCTTTTCCACAGTACCGTCACAATGCAGTGATTGAACATGCAGAAATTCGAGAAGTGCCTCTTTTAGAGGGGGGAGCTCACGATCTGCAGGGAATGCTGGATGCCATTGATGAAAAAACGAAGGTCGTTTGGGTATGTAATCCAAATAACCCAACTGGGAATCATTTGTCAGAAGCAGAGTTTGTGGCGTTTTTAGATCAAGTACCATCTCACGTGCTTGTCGTTCTAGATGAAGCGTATTTTGAATACGTTCGAGCGGAAGATTTTCCGAACAGTTTATCTTTATTAAACTCATATCAAAATGTCATCGTCCTTCGAACGTTTTCTAAAGCCTATGGGCTTGCAGCACTTCGAGTAGGCTATGGGATCGCATCAGAGGAACTGATTAGAGCCATTGAACCAGCAAGAGAGCCCTTTAATACAAGTCGTATCGCACAGGCAGCTGCGCGTGCAGCCATAAAAGACCAAGACTTTATTCAATCATGCAGACAAAAAAATGAAGCAGGTCTAACGCAATATCAAGAATTTGCTAATCGTTTTGGGCTATTTATCTATCCGTCTCAAACAAATTTTGTGCTGATTGATTTTGAAAGAGATGCAGACGAGCTATTTAATGCACTATTGAAAAAAGGCTATATTGTTCGTAAAGTAATTGGATTCCCAACTTCTTTGCGTATTACTGTAGGAACAAAGGAGCAAAATGAAGAAATCCTAAGTATACTTGCCGATTTATTACAAGGCATTCGTGCGTAGCATAACAATGAAGTCATATTCTGCTATAGGATATGGCTTTCATTGTACCAATCCAATATAACCTATTGAATGGGCTTGTTTAATTTTCGCGAAAAATCAGGTGATGAACATGAACGAAGCAATATTGATCGCTGGACTTGGTTTAATTGGTGGTTCCATCGCACTATCGATTAAAAAAGAATATCCTCACAAAAAAATAATAGGCTACGATGTTTCTGATGAGCAAATGGTTGCTGCAACAAAGCTTGGTATTATTGATGCAACAGCCAATTCATTTATGGAAGGCTTGAATGAATCTAAAACGATTATTTTGGCAACGCCAGTCCAACAAACCGTCAAGATGTTAAGTGATATTGCAGGATCTGGAATTGAAAGAGAGCTAACAATTACTGATGTTGGCAGCACAAAGCAAAAGGTCGTCAATTTTGCTGAAAAAACGTTGCCTGACCATTATCAATTTATTGGTGGACATCCAATGGCAGGCTCTCATAAATCAGGTGTCATTGCAGCAAAAGACTTTTTATTTGAAAATGCATTCTACATTTTAACGCCAGCAAATACAACGAGTCGTCCGGCTGTTGATCGTTTAAAGGATTTATTAAAAGGGACAAATGCTCATTTTATAGAAATGAGTCCAGAAGAGCATGATGCTGTGACAAGTGTTATTAGTCATTTCCCACATATAGTTGCAGCTAGTCTTGTGCATCAAGCGTATCATTTTGAAGAACACTTCCCTCTTGTAAAACGGTTTGCTGCTGGAGGCTTTCGTGATATTACACGGATTGCATCAAGTAATCCTGCAATGTGGCGCGATATCCTTTTGCACAATAAAAACAAGATTTTGGACCGATTCCATGAATGGAAAAAAGAGATCGACCGCATTGAGTCCTTTGTTCAGCAAGAAGACGCTGAGGGATTATTCTCTTATTTTCAAGATGCCAAGGAATATCGTGACGGGCTCCCTCTGCGGAAAAAAGGAGCCATTCCTGCTTTTTATGATCTTTATGTGGATGTCCCGGATTATCCTGGTGTCATTTCGGAGATTACAGGGCATCTAGCAAGTGAAAACATTAGTATTACGAATATCCGTATTATTGAAACACGTGAAGACATTAACGGAATTTTACGCATTAGTTTTCAAACAGATGACGATCGCAAGCGAGCAGAAATCTGTATAAAAAACAGAGCGAATTACGATACATTTTATGCTGACTGAGGTGCAAATATGAAAATTCATAAAAATGCTCCTATGAAAGGAGAAATTCATATTCCAGGTGATAAATCCATTTCTCATAGATCAGTGATGTTTGGTGCAATTGCTGATGGAACCACCGTGGTGAAAAATTTTCTTCCTGGAGCCGATTGTTTAAATACGATTGATTGTTTCAGAAAGATGGGCGTTGACATCGAGCAAAAAGGGACCGATGTTGTCATTCACGGCAAGGGGCTCAAAGAGCTTAAGGAGCCGAGTGACATCCTCGATGTTGGTAATTCTGGTACAACCATTCGTTTAATGATGGGGATCTTAGCAGGTTGTGAGTTTCACAGTACGCTGATCGGTGACGAAAGTATTGCTAAAAGACCAATGAAACGAGTAACAGGTCCACTAAAACAATTAGGTGCCAAGATAGATGGCAGAGCAAATGGTGAATATACGCCGCTTTCTATTCGTGGAGGCAATTTAAAAGCCATCTCTTATCAGTCTCCTGTTGCTAGTGCACAAATTAAGTCTGCTGTTCTTTTAGCTGGACTTCAAGCAGAAGGAACGACGACGTTAACTGAACCACATAAATCAAGAGATCATACAGAACGAATGCTCTCAATGTTTGGTGTCTCGCTACATGAAGATGCACAAAGTGTTTCCATTGAAGGAGGACAAACGTTAAAAGCGACAGATATATTTGTCCCTGGAGATATTTCTTCAGCTGCATTCTTCCTAGTAGCTGGATCTATCGTTCCAAACAGCCGGATTATATTGAAAAATGTCGGCTTAAACAAAACAAGAACTGGTATTATTGATGTGCTGAAACAAATGGGTGCGAACTTGGATATCAATGAAGTGGATGCCAAAGGCGGAGAACCATACGGTGTTTTAACGATCTCTACCTCTTCATTAAAAGCCATTGAAATTTCTGGTGATATGATCTCCAGACTCATAGACGAAATTCCTATTATTGCGCTCCTTGCTACCCAAGCGGAAGGAACGACGATTATTAAAGATGCCGCTGAGTTAAAAGTAAAAGAAACCAATCGAATTGATACAGTGGTTTCAGAACTCAAAAAACTTGGTGCTAATATTGAAGCAACAGATGACGGAATGAAGATTCATGGGAAAACGATGCTTAAGGGTGGCGCAGTCGTTTCAAGCTATGGAGATCACAGGATCGGCATGATGTTAGGGATTGCTGCGTGTATCACAGAGCAATCAGTCCAGATTGAAGATACAGATGCAGTACATGTATCTTATCCAAATTTCTTTGAACACATTGAATATTTAACGAAAACAGTCTGAGGATGTCCTCAGGCTTTTTCTTTCCTTTTGCATATTTGAAAAAAATATAGCATAGCTTGTCTCAAGGTGAAACCTTGAAAAAAATCATTTTGCTCGATAAAAAATGATTTTTGAGCGCCTACGGTTTACAAATCGTCAGTTTAGTAAAGTATGAAACGAAAAAGAGTCTTTAAAACACAAAAATGGGTTCATTTAAAAAGAGCAACATATTTGCTGGATGTGTAGCTGTCGATTATGATATGAAGTAACAACAGTTTAGGTTTGTGGAAACAGAAAGGAACGGTTTGATTTGAATAGTTCATTACAAGAAGCCATAAAATTAGTAGAGGCAGGTGAGACTGAAAAAGGACTCCAAACACTTGCTCAAGCAGAAAAGTATTTGCATGATGAAGAAAAAGCACAGGCAGCTCAGCTATACTATGACTGGGGAGATATCGACAAAGCGCGGAATCTTATCAGTGATTTACATGAATTATACCCAGAGGAAACCGGTTTAACCTGTTTTTATGCAGAGCTATTAATTGATTCAGATGAAGAAGAGAAGGCGATTGCTGTATTAGAAACGATTTCTGAAGATGACGATGCTTATCCAGAGAGTTTATTGTTAATGGCAGATTTATATCAAATGCAAGGACTATTTGAAGTTAGTGAACAAAAGCTTTTAAAAGCGAAAGAATTACTTCCGAATGAAGCTATCATTGATTTTGCATTAGGTGAATTGTATTTTTCTCAAGGTCTTTCAAAGAAAGCATCCGACTATTACTACAAAGTTGCTAATCAACAAAATGAGATTGGCGGTGTCAATGTATACCAGCGGCTCGCTGAATCGTTAAGCACAGCTGGAGAATTTGAGGATGCGCTTGAATGGTACGAAAAGGCAGTTCAGGATCAAGCAGATCCGAATACACTCTTTGGTTACGGACTTACAGCGATGAGAGCTGGCAGAACGAAAACATCCATACAACAGTTTTTAGAACTAAAGGATATTGATCCGTCTTATTCGTCTCTTTATATGCCTTTAGCGAAAAGTTATGAGGAAGAAGGTCTATATGAAGAGGCTTTAGAGGTAGTAAAAGAGGGTATTAAAATTGATGAGTATAACAAAGAATTATACTTATATGCTGCAAAGATTGATTTAAAATCTGGGGATTCGGAAGATGCGAAAAAACTGCTTCAAAAAGCACTTGCTCTTGATCCAGGATATATTGAAGCGATTCAAACGCTACTTGCGATCTATTTAAATGAAGAGCTATTTGATGAAATCCTGGATGTCATTAAAGAGGTTAAAAGCTTTGGGGAAGAGGATCCAAAATGGAATTGGTTTGCTGCCTCTGCTTCTGTTGGACGAGAGGAATACAAAGACGCAGCCGAGTACTTCAAGCTTGCTCTCCCTGATTTTAATGAGGAACGTGACTTTTTATATGAATACGCTTCGTTTCTTTTAGAAGAAAGCAGACAGAAAGAAGCATTGCCGTTATTACGAAAAGTTCTTCAGAAAGATGGCACGAACGAAGAAATTGAAGAAACGATTTTAAGAATTGAAGATGAATTTTCCTTATAGTATGCAGGAATGAAGAACTGGTTTGTTGAATAATTCATGTATAGCAATTTAATTTACGATAGAGGAGGGAATAACATGCAGACCCCTGTTTCTGTCAATGAAAAGAAGGAATTTATCCGGTGGTTCTTAAACCATTATCAGTTAAAGCGAAGAGAGTGTGTTTGGATATTAAATTATTTAATGAGTCACGACTCTTTGATGGAAAAGGTTCATTTTGTAGAGCAAGCAGAATTTTGCCCAAGGGGAATTATCATGTCAACACACTGTGTGGATGAAGTTCCCTTTAGATTTTATAAAGAAAACATTATGACGACAGATGCTGAGAAATCATTCCATGATATTCGTTTGAATAAACAGCAGGATTTGTTTATTCAATTGAATTTCCGTTCTGCTTTTCGTTCGCCGGAATATGCAGCAGTCCTTGAAACAAATCCGCATATTCCTAAGGATCTTTATGAAAATGAAAAAGATAAGGATCTCGCTGAGAAAGTGCTAGAGCACTCTATCGCTACTTTTCAAAAAGAACGACTCATGAAAGAAATAGATGAAGCCCTTGACCGTCATGATCAAGAAACATTTAATAAGTTAGCAAAAGAATTGAGCCTATTATCATAAACTGAACCAATAAGCCTTGCCCATACAGGCAGGGCTTATGTCATGAAAGAGGGGAAATAGATGAAGTTTCAGGCGGAGGATACTGATCGCTTCTTGAAATCTAAAGATTACATTGATACCGCTATCATTCCATTAGTTGGAATGGATGCAGGCCAAATCAAACAAAGCGTGTCTTTAGGTGAGTTTACAATACTTGTAGCAGAGGAACTTGAAAGGCAGCTGAAAGGGCGAGTATTTCTTTTTCCTCCTCATACATATTTAGAAATAAATGATCGTAAGCAAGAAGACATACTTGCGGTTAAACAGTCTTTACAAGAACATTTTCAGCATGTTGTGTTTATCACATCCGATCACAATTGGAAAGAGTACTTAGAAATGAGTGAATCGGCATTTATGTTGAAGCCGGTTCCGCTAGAGCATCTAAAGGTCGAATTAAAGCAAAAAATCATTCAAGACAGTGTAGAACAAATTTTGAACTTTTTGTTACAAAAGTGGAACCCTTCATAAAAACCCTTACATTTGCATTGTACATAGCTTTTTAGGCTGTTGACCTTGTGAATAGATTGATATATTATGAGGGTGTCCTAGTTTTATGAAATTTTTTCTAATTCAGTTATAAAGTAGCTGACGACCTGAGGGGGGGAAAAAAATGAGCGAGAAGAGACATGGAGTGTCCAGGCGTCAATTTTTGAATTACACGTTGACAGGCGTGGGGGGATTTATGGCCGCTGGAATGCTCATGCCTATGGTTCGCTTTGCGCTTGACCCTGTGCTAAAAGGAACAGAGGAGCAGGATATGGTTCAAGTTGTCAGTGTGGATGAACTGACAAATGAACCAAAGCGCTTTGACTTTAAAATTGATCAAGTTGACGCGTGGTATGAGTCAAAGGAATCTAGGTCAGCATGGGTGTACAAAGAAGGAGATGAAATTGTCGCTTTATCGCCAATCTGTAAACATTTAGGATGTACAGTGAACTGGAACAGTGATCCGAAAAATCCAAACAAATTTTTCTGCCCATGTCACTATGGGCTGTACGACAAGGATGGTACAAACGTACCCGGAACTCCACCGCTTGCACCGCTTGACCATTATAAGCAGCAAGTGAAGGACGGATACCTCTATCTTGGAAAAGCTGTGCCGAAAGGGGAAGGGTAACGATGCTTAACAAGATTTATGATTGGGTAGATGAGCGGCTAGACATTACACCGATATGGAGAGATATTGCGGATCATGAGGTGCCAGAGCACGTCAATCCAGCGCATCATTTCTCCGCCTTTGTGTATTGTTTTGGCGGTTTAACGTTTTTTGTGACAGTAATTCAAGTCCTTTCGGGCATGTTTTTAACGATGTATTATGTACCGGACATTAAAAATGCATGGGAATCTGTTTATTATTTGCAAAATGAAGTGGCATTCGGACAGATTGTCAGAGGAATGCATCATTGGGGTGCGAGCCTAGTTATTGTCATGATGTTTTTACATACGCTAAGGGTCTTTTTCCAAGGGGCGTATAAGAAGCCTAGAGAGCTAAACTGGATTGTTGGTGTGCTCATTTTCTTTGTGATGCTTGGACTTGGTTTTACAGGTTATCTTTTACCATGGGATATGAAGGCGCTGTTTGCAACGAAGGTTGGTCTTCAAATTGCAGAGGCGACACCTTTCATTGGAAAAGAGATTAAAACGCTGCTTGCAGGTCATCCTGACATTGTAGGAGCACAAACGCTGACGAGATTTTTTGCTATCCATGTCTTTTTCTTGCCAGCGGCATTATTTGGGCTCATGGCTGCCCACTTTATTATGATTCGTAAGCAAGGAATTTCTGGACCGCTATAAAATATGCGTTTGATGAATGTTCTATGAGGAGGGGATGACTTTGCATAGGGGAAAAGGGATGAAGTTTGTCGGAGATTCCAGAATTCCGGCAGAAAGAAAACCTAACATACCTAAAGACTATTCCGAATATCCGGGAAAAACAGAAGCCTTTTGGCCGAACTTTCTTTTAAAGGAATGGCTTGTAGGTGCCGTTTTTTTAATTGGATTTCTTGTCCTAACTGTTGTTCATGCACCTCCGCTTGAGCGGATGGCTGATCCAACAGATACTGGCTATATTCCGCTGCCAGACTGGTATTTTCTATTTTTGTACCAGTTATTAAAATATGAATTTGCTGCAGGAAGCTATACTGTAGTTGGCGCAATGATTATGCCGGGAATTGCGTTTGGTGCACTTTTGCTCGCACCATTTCTTGATTCTGGTTCTGAACGCAGACCGTATAGAAGACCGATTGCAGTCGGGATGATGATCCTTGCAGTTGGTGCAGCAACCTATTTAACTTGGGAGTCTGTTGCTACTCATGATTGGGAAGCAGCTGCGAAACAAGGTGAAATTAAGAAAGAAGCGGAGATTGACACTTCAGCCGAAGAGTATAAAATTTATCAAGAGCAGACGTGTATTTCCTGTCACGGTGATAATATGCAGGGCGGTGCAGCTGGACCGTCACTTGTTGACAATGGCCTAGCTCCTGAGGAAATCGCTAAAATCGCTGTAGAAGGAAAAGGCAACATGCCTAAGGGTATCTTTAAAGGCAGCGATGAAGAGCTTGAAAAGCTTTCTAAATATTTATCTGAGGTCAAATCTAAATAATTCAGTTGTTTAAATGCAAGTACAAGGATATACTCAAAAGAGAAAAAAGCTGGCGCAGTCAGCTTTTTTTCTGATTTTAACAGATCGTGAGTGAAGAGAAATATGAGATGGATTCAATATCTGCTAGCCACACGCTACATGCTTGTGCTGGTGCTCATTGTTAACTTTGTTGGCACTGTGTATGGATACTACTGGTATATTCCGCAGATCGTAGAGACGCCGGCTATCTTTTTACCTTTTGTTCCAGACAGCCCAACGGCAAGCTTTTTCTTTTTATTTGTATTACTTGCATTTCTGATGAAACGTCGCGCCCCTTATTTTGAAGCACTTGCCCTCGTAACCTTGATCAAATATGGGTTGTGGGCGGTAGGGATGAATATCTTCGTTCTTTTATCTGTTGATGATTTTCCGTGGGAAGGGTATATGCTGATTGGTTCACACTTTGCCATGGCGGTTCAGGCGGTTTTATTTGCGCCGTATTATCGTTTTCAGATGCGCCATTTGGTTGTAGCTGGCATATGGATTTTACATAATGATGTGATTGATTATGTATTTGGTATGATGCCGCGTTATTCTATGCTTTCTGCGTATTCGAATGAGATCGGCTATGTCACGTTTTGGTTAAGTATCGCTGTTCTTCTTGTCTCGTATTATCTCGTCATATCCAAAAAATCGATCAAGCTTGAACTCCCTTAACAATGTTGGTCTAACCTTGTCCTTTTCTTCATACGCTGTATAGAGAAGGGCTAGGAGGGACTTGCATGAAACGAAAGCCAATCGCGATGATTCTATTATTTTTTCTCGTATGTCATCCAGCTGCTGCTAAAGGTGAGGATACAGCCGCTATAGCGCTGCAAGAATTAACGGAACTATCAGATTCAATCTTTCAATTAACGAGACAAGCTAAATATGATGAAGCATTACAAGTCGCATTGTATGTTGAAAAGACATTTAAAGCTGAGAATTGGCATGGAACTCTACCGAATACACAGGTGCGGCAAATTACACTTGGCTATCAAGATATGATTAAAGGGCTCCCGCAGGAAGACTTGAATGAGCGCGAAAAACTTCGTTATGCCTCTCAGTTTAGAATGCTGCTCGATGCGATTCAATCAGACTCTGAACCTCTGTGGGGTTCGCTCGAAAAGCCCATTATGGAATCTTTTCTTACTTTGAAAAAGGAAGTGAAAGATCCAGAATCGACGATGTTCTATGAAACTTGGAATGAGCTGGTTTCTTTATACGATATGATTTATCCGAGTTTAACCATCGATATTTCGCCAGAAAAGCTTCAAACCATTAAGCAGCACATGGAAGTGATCGAACAAGGGGAATTTTTAAAAGCATCTAGTGGGACAAAGCTTGAGCGCCTCACAAAGCTGGAAGAGGATTTATCGAGTGTGTTTGCTCACGTCGATCAAGATGAAGCCGATCCATCACTTTTATGGGTCATCTTAACAACAGGAAGTATTATTTTATTAACGTTAACGTATGTTGGGTTCCGAAAATACCGTGCTGAAAAAGAAAAGAAGCAAAAGCGGCAAGCTGATTACCCAAAGTCATAAAAAAAGAAGCACCATTTTTCAAGTGACCCCCTAAATTTGGACACGGGTTTTTATTAGACAGCTTTCGAGTCATGAGTTCGATATTGTATGGGACTCATGACTTTTAGTTTTGTCTTTATTCGTTTTTAATTGTAGTAATCAATATATTGCTCAAGTTCTTGCTTAAAGTGGTCGATGTTCTCAAATGCTTTTAGGTACATAAATTCAGACTTTAAGATACCTCCAAATGTTAGATTGTGTCTAACATTTGGGGCTTCTTTTTTTAATGGGGATTGAGTGGCTTTTTATGTTCATCTAATGTGAAGCCTTCACCAAGTACGTCATGCACGTCACTCACTGAGACAAATGCATGAGGATCAACTGATGTCACGACGCTTTTGAGGTGAACAAGCTCATTTTTTGGAACGACACAATAAAGGACATTGCGTTCCTGTTTCGTATAGGAGCCAACGCCTTTTAAAATGGTCACTCCGCGTTCCATTTCCTCTGTGATTTTCTTTTGAATGATATCATCCTTTTCTGAAATAATCATGGCCCCTTTGGCTGCGTAAGCGCCTTCTTGCATGAAGTCGATGACTTTCGCAGCGACAAAGACTGCAACGAGTGTATACATGGCTTCTTTGTAATTTAAAAAGGTGAGAGAGATGGTAATGACGCATGCGTCAAAGATAAACATTGTCCTTCCCATTGCCACCTGATAATGCTTGTTGATCAGTCTTGCAATAATGTCGACGCCACCTGTAGTACCACCGAATTTAAAGATGATCCCAAGGCCAGTTCCGATAAACACCCCTGCAAAGAGTGCAGCTAAGGCTAAATCGTGCTGGAGAGGCATATGTATTTGAAAGCGCTGGAAGATGGCAAGGAAGACAGAAAGGCTGATTGTTCCTACAATTGTATAGGTAAACATGGTTCTTCCAAGCATTTTCCAGCCGATAAAAAAGATTGGAATGTTTAAGACAAGGTTTGAAATGGAAGGGTCAATGTGAAATAGAAAATATAAAAGCAGTGTAATACCTGTAAATCCGCCTTCCGCCAAGTTGTTCTGCATATTAAAATGAACAAGACCGAAAGAAAAAATCGCAGACCCTATTAAAATAAATACGATGTTTTTAAAACGAATTTCTTTTAGCAAAAGATCCCTCCTTTTTTTGCTTAGACAGCGATAATATTATATGGTATGGGAGAGAAACTAGCAAACCGAGTTTTAAACATTTGTCAAATATTTATGATTTCGCTAACATGTAAGAGACGGATAGGAGGATGAGCTTCATGACGAAAGAAAAAACACTGCGCCATGTGCAGCAAGAAGTAGATGATTATATAGGACAATTTAAAGAACGCTATTTCAGCCCACTTGCCATGATGGCCCGTATGACAGAAGAGTTGGGTGAGCTAGCAAGAGAGGTTAACCATTATTATGGAGAAAAGCCGAAAAAAACAACTGAAACGGAAAAAAGCATGGAAGAAGAAATTGGCGATGTTTTGTTTGTGTTAACATGTCTGGCGAATTCACTCAATATTTCACTTGAAGAAGCTCATGATCGTGTGATGCATAAATTCAATACAAGAGACAAAGACCGCTGGACGAAAAAGGAAGGGAAGTAGAGACGATGACGAACCAAACCATCAAAGTAGTAGTCGCTGGAGCAAGAGGAAGAATGGGGATAGAGGCTGTCAAGCTGGCAGAAGAAACAAACCATTTTGAGCTAGTGGCAGCACTTGATCATAGACACGAAGGGAAAAAATTATCTGATGTGATTCATACGACATCTCATGCGCCAATATATACGGATATTGATGTGTGTCTTTCAGAGACAGCACCCGATGTATTAATTGATCTGACGACACCAGAAAGCGGAAAAGTACATACGAAAAAAGCGCTTGAACATGGCGTGCGTCCAGTCGTAGGCACAACTGGTTTTTCAGAGGCTGACCTGAAGCAGCTTCAGCAATTAACAGAAGAAAAGGGCATAGGATGCATTATTGCACCTAACTTTGCTGTTGGTGCTGTTTTAATGATGAAGTTTGCCAAAATGGCAGCAAATTACTTTCCTGACGTTGAGATCATTGAGCTTCATCATGATAAAAAACTGGACGCCCCGAGCGGTACGGGCCTAAAAACAGCTGAAATGATTGCAGAAGTAAGACAAAGCAAAAAGCAGGGACATCCAGAAGAAAAAGAATTAATCGAAGGGGCACGAGGAGCAGATTACGATGGCATCCGTTTGCACAGCGTAAGGCTTCCGGGCATGATTGCACATCAAGAAGTACTGTTTGGGATGGATGGACAGACTGTGACCATTCGTCATGATTCGTATAACCGTGCCTCATTTATGTCAGGTGTGAAGCTTTCGGTGGAACAAGTCATGCACATTGACCAACTCGTTTATGGTTTAGAAAATATCATCGACTAATAAGGAGTGGATTCCTGATGAACATTGCTTTAATCGCTCATGATAAGAAAAAAAGTGACATGATTCAGTTTGCCATTGCGTACCGTGATATTTTGGCAGATCATACACTTTATGCAACAGGGACAACAGGTTTGAGAGTGAAAGAAGCGACTGGGCTTCCCATCCATCGTTTCCAATCAGGGCCACTTGGAGGAGATCAGCAGATTGGTGCTTTAATTGCTAATAATGCAATGGATCTTGTGCTCTTTTTTAGAGATCCGCTAACCGCACAGCCGCATGAACCAGATGTATCGGCACTCATCCGGCTTTGCGATGTGTATGCCATCCCATTAGCAACCAATATGGGAACAGCTGAAATTTTAGTCAGGAATTTAAATAAAGGTACGTTTGATTTTCGAGATGTAGCAAAAAACGGAGGAACAAATGAAACGACTTGACATCCTTGCATTCGGTGCCCATAGCGATGATGTAGAAATCGGAATGGGTGGAACGATTGCAAAATACGTAAAAAAAGGGGCGCGTGTCGGGATTTGCGACTTGACCCAGGCTGAATTATCCTCAAATGGCACGGTGAACAGCCGAAAAGAAGAGGCAAAAGAAGCAGAAGCTATTTTAGGAGTGACGACTCGAATCCAGCTCACGCTGCCAGATAGAGGACTTTATCTGAATGACGAAGCGATAAAGGAAATTGCGGGCGTCATTCGAACATACAAACCACGACTTATTTTTGCCCCGCACCACCAAGATCGACATCCTGATCATGGTCATGCGGGCTCACTTGTAGAAGAGGCAGCTTTTTCTGCAGGTATACGTAAATTTGAAGATTCATACAAGCAGCCAGCGCATAAAATAAGCCAGATGTATTATTACATGATTAACGGTCATCAACGTCCAGATTTTGTGATCGATATTTCTAGTGAGATGAGCCAAAAAATCGATAGCTTACATGCGTATCAAAGCCAATTTGTCAAATCGGTGCATTCTGTGGAGACACCGCTTGTGAATGGTTATATTGATTTTGTCAAAATGAGAGAGTCTATGTATGGAAGGGAAGTCAATAAAGCTTATGCAGAAGGGTTTCTGACAAAGAAACCACTTTTGATTGATGATGACTTACTCGGAGGGTAAATATGAAGAAGTTGAAGATCGGAATCACTTGTTATCCAAGCGTCGGCGGTTCAGGGATTATTGCCACAGAGCTTGGAAAACGTTTAGCTGAAAAAGGGCACGACGTTCATTTTATCACCTCTAGCATTCCGTTTAGACTCAATAAAGTGTATCCGAATATTTATTTTCATGAGGTTGATGTCAATCAATATGCTGTTTTTCAATATCCACCTTATGACCTTGCACTAGCAAGTAAATTAGCAGATGTAGCAAAACGAGAGAAGTTGGATATTATTCACGCGCATTATGCGGTTCCGCACGCTGTCTGTGCGTTCTTAGCGAAGCAAATGACAGGACACTCTGTTAATGTCGTCACCACGCTTCACGGGACAGATATTACGGTTTTAGGCTATGATCCATCATTAAAGGAAGTGATCCGGTTTGCGATCGAATCATCTGACCGCGTAACGGCTGTGTCAAATTCATTAGCCGCACAGACGTACGATTTGATTAAACCAGATAAAAAAATCGATACGATCCATAATTTCGTCGATGAGCGTATTTATTTGCGTGAAGATCACGATGTGCTGAAGAAACATTATGGCCTTTTACAGGACGAAAAAGTCGTTATCCATGTATCGAATTTCCGAAAAGTGAAGCGGGTGCATGATGTGATTCATGTTTTTAAAAAGATTTCTGAACAGGTGCATGCAAAGCTGTTGCTCATTGGTGATGGTCCTGAAAAATCGGTTGTATGTGAACTCGTGAAAAAGCTAGGACTGACTGACCGCGTGTTATTTTTAGGAAAGCAAGAGAAGGTGGAGGAGCTTTATTCGATTAGTGATTTGAAGCTGCTGCTTTCTGAGAAGGAGAGCTTTGGCCTTGTACTTCTTGAAGCAATGGCATGCGGGGTACCTTGTATTGGGACAGATGTTGGTGGAATTCCAGAGGTCATTACTCATGGAGAGACAGGATTTCTTGTCCCGCTCGGCGATATAGACGGAGCAGCAAAATATGCGATCTCGTTACTCAAGGATGAAGCGATGCATCAACAAGTGTCGATGGCAGCACAGTCAAGCGTCCATGTCAGTTTCTCTTCTGAAAAAATTGTGAGAGAGTATGAAGAGCTTTACCTAGAATTGATCGAAGGTGATGATGAAGATGAATGAACCATTCACACATGCTATCCCTGTCTTACATACATTGCACGAACATGGTTATCAGGCTTACTTTGTTGGTGGAGCAGTGAGAGATGTCCTTTTAGGGCGAGAAATTGGAGATATTGATATTGCGACAGATGCAACACCTGATGTAGTGGAGTCTTTATTTCATAAAACGGTTGATGTTGGTAAGGAGCATGGCACAGTCATAGTCTTACATGATGGGGTCAGCTATGAGGTCACTACGTTTCGAAGTGAATCAGAATATGAAGACTTTCGCAGACCTAAGGAAGTAGAGTTTATCTCATCATTGAAAGAAGATCTTTTAAGAAGAGATTTAACGATCAATGCGATGGCCATGGATATAAATGGTGAGATCATTGACTATGTAGGAGGCAAACAGGATATTGATCGGAAACGAATTCAAACCGTTGGAGATCCTGCGTGCCGCTTTCAAGAAGATGCGCTTCGCATGATGAGAGCCGTCCGTTTTTTAAGTCAGCTCGGCTTTGAGCTGTCTGCTGAAATGGCTGATGCGATGAAAAAAGATAAGCATCTGCTTGCCAACATATCTGTTGAGCGCAAAAAGATTGAAATGGAGAAGCTTTTAAAAGGTCGCTATTGTGAGCAAGCAATTAAGGTGCTCATCTCAACGAAATTGTATGAAGAATTGCCAGGTCTCAAAGCGAATAGGCTCAATCAATCCCTGCAAGCATTTCCATATTATTTATTAGATGGACTAGAAGAGGTATGGGGATCCTTTATCCACTTGCTTCGTCTAGATGAGACAGAGGCTGTGTCCTTATTAAAAGAATGGAAGTTGTCAACGAAGCTCCTAAAAAAGGCGGTTGCCATCAGTAAATATGTCGATTGTGACTGGGATGCGGAAAAGATGTTTGAAGTTGGTGAACACGTGCTATTATCCAGTTTGAAAATTACGCAGCTAAAGCATGAGCGCCGCATTTTCTTTGACGAGCTGGAGGCGGCGAAGCGTTCATATGAATCCCTGTCTATTAAAAAGCTTCAAGATCTTGCAGTTTCAGGAAAAGATTTAATGGCCTTTCGGCAAAAGACATCAGGTAAATGGATTGCAGAAGAGCTTAATTTAGTGAAGAAAGCAGTTCTGCAAAACCGTTTAAAAAACCGAAAAGAAGCCATAGAGGAGTGGCTCATAGCATGCGATCAGCAATTAGAAAACGATTAATTGAATTGTTTACCACCTCTGAGCAAGATTTTGTTTCGAGCCAGCAATTATGTAATGAGCTTGGATGCTCCCGAACGGCTGTATGGAAGCATATTGAGGATTTACGAAAAGAAGGTTATGAGGTAGAGGCCGTCAGAAGAAAAGGATACCGCCTGCTTCGTAAACCGGACAAAATTAGTGAGGACGAAATTCTTTTTGGTCTAGAAACAGAAGAATTTGGCAGACACATTTACTTTCAAGAAGAAGTCGAATCAACTCAGCTTATCGCCCATGACCTTGTAAATGAAGGAGCCCCCCACGGCTCGCTTGTTGTCAGTGATCATCAGACAAACGGAAAAGGGCGCCTTCAAAGAACGTGGCATTCACCAAATGGGACAGGCATTTGGATGAGTCTGATTCTCCGGCCTGAAATCCCATTACACAAAGCACCGCAAATGACGCTTTTGGCATCTGTAGCTATCACAGAAGCAATCGCGCAGAAAACAGGACTCAGTCCCTCCATTAAATGGCCAAACGATATCTTGTTAAACGGAAAAAAGGTCGTTGGCATTCTAACTGAATTAAAGGCAGAAGCTGACCAGGTTCATGCGGTGATTATCGGCCAAGGCATAAATGTGAACCAAATGACAGATGATTTTCCTGATGAACTAAAGGATGTAGCTACAAGTGTACGAATGGAACTGAATGAAAAGGTAGACAGAGCTGCGCTGATTCAAAACATTTTGTACATCTTCGAAAGAAGGTATGATGATTATCTAAAGCACGGAATTGCACCGATCAAACAATTATGGGAATCGTATACGATGACCATCGGTAAACATATTGTCGCCTGCACCGTCAATGGGCAATATACAGGAACGGCGCTCGGAATCAATGATGAAGGTGTCCTATTACTTGAAACGACGGAGGGTATCCAAAAAATCTACTCCGCAGACATAGAGACCAAGTCAACTTAAGTGGAACACCCGGCACATTTTTGATATACTTCGTGTGGGCAGTATCTGAAAAAGAACTGTACCTGTTAGGAAGAAAAAATTGATAAATTTCTGCCTTGATCCTAAGGGACTTGGACAGAGGGATGATTTGCCCGCGCATGAGAGAAAAGAGCATGTGATGTGAGGCAAGCCATTTCCTCTCCAGAATGAGGAGGAACAAATGAAAACAAAGCTAGATTTTTTCAAAATGAAAGAACAAAACGAACCTATTGTGATGCTGACAGCATACGACTATCCAGCTGCAAAGCAAGCCGAAAAAGCGGAAGTCGACATGATCTTAGTTGGTGACTCACTTGGGATGGTCGTACTTGGACTTGATTCAACAGTACAAGTGACGATAGATGATATGATTCATCACACAAAAGCAGTCAAAAGAGCCGCAAAAGATACATTTATTGTGACCGATATGCCATTTATGTCTTATCATTATTCATTAGAAGAAACGATGAAAAATGCAGCACGTATCATGCAAGAAAGCGGTGCTGATGCCCTGAAGCTAGAAGGCGGAGACGGAGTATTCGAATCCATTCAAGCTTTGACAAGAGGCGGAATTCCTGTCGTCAGTCATTTAGGACTCACACCTCAATCAGTCGGTGTACTTGGCGGGTATAAAGTGCAAGGAAAAGACCAAGAGAGTGCTCAGAAATTGATTGAAGATAGTCTGAAATGTGAGGAAGCAGGTGCGATCGCACTTGTACTAGAATGCGTACCTGGTGAACTGACAAAACGTATTACCGACATTCTGAAGATTCCTGTCATTGGAATTGGTGCAGGAGCTGAAGCGGACGGACAAGTTCTCGTTTACCATGATGTGGTAGGCTACGGGGTGTCTAGAATACCTAAATTTGTGAAACAATACGCGCAACTCGATGCTGTACTAGAAGAAGCGCTCATACAATATACGAAAGAAGTAAAAGCACGTACATTTCCAGAGGAAGCACACACATTTCATATCAAAGAAGAAGTCCTTGATGGTTTATATGGGGGAATCAAGAAATGAACGTTGTTACCCATATTCATGAGCTAAAAGAACTCATAAAGCAGCATCAAAAGAAGCAGCATTCTATCGGTTTTGTCCCAACAATGGGCTTCCTTCATGAAGGACACATGACTTTGGCAAAAAAGGCAAGAGAACAAAATGACATTTTGGTGATGAGCATTTTTGTCAATCCTTTGCAATTTGGACCGAACGAAGACTTTGAATCCTATCCAAGAGATATAAAAAGAGACCAGCGCCTTGCAGAGGAAGCGGGAGTGGATATTTTATTTACACCTGATGTGAAAGAAATGTATCAAGATGAACCATCTATTACGATGACTGTTCAAAAGCGTACTGATGTCTTATGCGGGAAGAAACGTCCAGGGCACTTGGACGGCGTTGTCACTGTGCTCACAAAGCTGTTTCATCTCGTTGCACCAACAAATGTATACTTTGGTCTAAAGGATGCACAGCAAGTCGCTGTGATAGATGGGATGATCAAGGATTTCTTCTTTGACCTTCACCTTGTGTCTGTTCCAACAGTTCGAGAAGAAGACGGTTTAGCGAAAAGCTCAAGAAATGTCTATTTGTCTAAGACCGAAAGACAGGAAGCACCCGCTCTATACCGGGCCTTAAAAAAAGGACAGTCAGCTGTTGAAAAAGGAGAACGTGATCTACATCGTATTTATCAGTTAGTTGAAGAGGAGCTTCTTCAAACAAGTGGAGAAATTGATTATATTGAGATTTACTCCTATCCAGAACTTGAACCACTTCAGCAGCTAACAGGTAAGGTGATTATTGCTATTGCTGTGAAGTTCTCTCATGCAAGACTGATTGATAATGTGATTTTCTATGTTCCTGAAAGCGGTGAAAAACATGTATAGAACCTTTATGACCTCAAAGCTCCACAAAGCAACTGTGACAGAAGCAAATTTACATTATGTAGGCAGTATTACAATCGATGAAGATTTACTTGATGCGGCAGGCATGATGGCAAATGAGAAAGTGCAAATTGTCAATAATCACAATGGAGCTAGACTTGAGACATATATAATTCCTGGTGAAAGAAAAAGCGGTGTCATTTGTCTAAATGGTGCGGCGGCAAGATTGGTTCAGCCAGGAGATGAAGTCATTATTATCGCTTATGGGATGCTCTCAGAAGAAGAAGCAAAGACACATACACCCAAAGTGGTCGTGTTAAATAAACAAAATCAAATTGAACAAATGATTGGGCAAGAGCCCGCGAGAACGATTTTATAACATGTAAACAGAACAGTTTCATGAAAAGAAGCTGTTCTGTTTCAGCTATATTGCCCAGAGCGTGTTTCACTTAGAGTGGAACGAGGAATTGAGGTGTCCATTTTATGACCGATCAAAGGTTTGTTGTCGTTGATATTGAAACCACCGGAAATTCACCAAAGAAGGGTGATAAAATCATTCAAATTGCTGCGGTGGTCATTGAAAATGGACAAATTGTCGAACGATATTCAAGATATGTGAATCCAGGAAAGGCGATCCCTGGATTTATTGAACAGCTGACAGGGATTAAACAGCACATGGTTGACGATGCGGTGTTTTTTGAGGACATTGCCCAACAGGTATATGACCTCATACAGGGTGACTATTTTGTTGCACACAATGTCCATTTTGACTTGAACTTTTTAAATGATGAACTGAAAGCATGCGGGAAAAATGAGCTGGATGTGCTAGCAATTGATACAGTTGAAATTTCTAGAATTCTATATCCTCAACTTGAAGGCTATAAGCTAACTGAATTAAGTGAAGAGCTTATGCTTCCACATGACCACCCGCACCGAGCGGATAGTGATGCGGAAGTTACTGCTATGTTATTTTTAACCCTGTTACAAAAATTGAAACTTATACCGCCAAATGTGTTAAAGCAGCTGCGCAGATTATCGTCATATCTCTTAAGTGATATAGGAGTGTTAATTAAGCAGCTTGAGGTGAGTCATTCTAGTCAGGAAAATCCTTTTGTTGAAGTCGGCTCATTTGCTGTAAAAGATGTGACCAATCACATGACTGAGACGACACATTCAGTAGACGCAGATGACGAGCGGCTGTTTGAAGAGATAAAAGAAAAGCTTCCGCTAACGTTAGAAGGCTATGAAGTAAGAGAAGGTCAGCTCACAATGATGAATAAAGTGAGAGATGTGTTTCATGAAAGAGCCTACGCATTAATTGAAGCAGCACCCGGCATTGGGAAAACGCTAGCTTACCTCATTCCAGCTGCATTAGAGGCAAAGAAATCAGGAAAGCCAGTCATTATCAGTACATATTCTATTCTTTTGCAGCAGCAAATGCTTCAGCGCGATATCCCGCTTTTAAATCAATTGCTCCCATTCGAGCCAACTGCCTGTGTATTCAAAGGGCGAGCGCATTATATTTGTTTAGATAAGTTTGAGCATGTACTGCATGAGGAAGATGATAACTATGATTTAGTCTTAACAAAAGCCCAAATATTAATGTGGCTGCTTGTAACAGAGACGGGTGATTTATCTGAATTGAATTTACCGTCAGGAGCAACCAATATAAAAGATCGAAGTTCCTGTGTGCACATGCCGTTTACATCGAAAAAGCGTCGCTTTAAAGAATATTGCTTTTATGAACGGGCCAAAAAAAGAGCACAAACAGCCGATTTAATTTTAACGAATCACCGCCTGCTTTTATCACAAACGGAAACATCATCTAACTTTCAGCATGCAGACGTGTATGTCATTGATGAGGCCCATCATTTTGAGAAAACAGCTAATGAAACACTGGGTGACAGTGCCTCTTATATTCAGCTTCATGCGAAATTAACGCAGCTAGGCTCCTTACAAGGCGGGCTGTTAAAGAAACTGAAAAAGAGATTTCATGCCGCAGGTTTACAGACGGATACCTTTATCGAAATGGATGAATATCTCAATCAGCTTCAAATGGAAAGTGACGCATTTTTTAGCACAGTCCACTCTTTTGTCAAAAGGACAAAACCAAAAGCGGACATTAATCGTCTCATTCATAGAGTGCGTCATCATTCAAAACATGCTCAGTGGAAACGGATTAAAGAGACAGCGAGTAAACTCTGTTCCTTGTTAATTGCATGTGAAAAGCTTTATGAGCAGCAAAAAAATGAGCTTCTTCAAAAAAGTGATCAGCTTACAGACCACTTTGCTTTTGTAGCCGAGGAATACGATCAAGTCATGTCGTTTATGCATAGATTTTGCAGTACGCTGTACCGGTTTATTTTTGAACCGAAAAATGATGAAACTGTTTGGATTGAAATTGATGCAAAGGGTGCCAAAAATGCTGTATTTATGTATGCACAGCCGCTAGATACTGGGGAGCTTTTGGCTGATCTATTTTTTATGAACAAAAAAAGTGTGGTCCTCACATCAGGAACGCTTACAGTCAATCATCGTTTTGATTATTGCTTGGAGCGATTTGGGTTGCAAGATTTTTACCCGCACCTTGTCCAAATTGATTCACCTTTTAAACTTGAAAAACAGCTCAAGGTTGTTGTACCGACCGACATGCCAGCGATCACAAATCTTGATGAACGAGACTATGTGAAGCAAGTAGCAGGATATGTCAAGATCATGGAGAAGCAGCATCAAGCGAAGATATTGATCTTGTTTAATTCACATGAAATGTTAAAAGCAGTATATGAAGAGCTAAAAACAGAAGGCATGCATTCGACCCTGTTTGCTCAAGGTCTGACAGGTGGAAGTCCTGTGAAATTGACGAAAATGTTCAAATTAACAAAGCAAGCGATTTTGCTGGGTACGGGCAGTTTTTGGGAAGGAGTCGATTTTCCAGGCTCAGAGCTGACGACTGTCATTATGGCAAGACTTCCTTTTCGGCCGCCTGATTCACCGCTTATTGAAGCAAAATGTGAAGCTGCTAAAAAACAAGGAAAGAATCCTTTTAAAGCTGTCGCTCTTCCAGAAGCTGTGTTAACCTTTAAGCAAGGAGCAGGGCGCCTGCTTCGCTCTGAAAAAGATATTGGTACATTGCTGATCTTAGACCGTCGAGTGAAAACCGCTTCGTACGGAAAACTATTTTTAAAATCACTCCCTCATGCGCCTGTCCATGAGATGTCAAAAGAGTCACTTACGGCGTATATAGAGAAGCTAAACAACGAAAAGCCGCTTTCATAAGCGGCCTTTAGCTGGTGTGGGTTTGGAGTTAATTTATCGTAACGGCTTTTTGTGTTCCGTTGTAAAAATAGTATCCGTTCCCACGTAGAAAAGTATGACTAACAATATTTACGTACCGAGGAGGAATTAAAAAGTGGAAAGTAAAATAGAGGTACTTTCAACTGTTCAAATTCAGCATTCTGAAGATCTTTACAAAATCGTTGACTTGTTGAACAGAACGCTTAAAAGAGAAGATCTTATGTTTGGATTAGCATTAGATCAAGAAGATCAAAATCAAGCGATATTTACAATTTATCGCGCATAGGGGAAGCTTGACATGAAAAGAATAGTCTGGATTATTTCGTCCATTGTGGCTTTCGTTTTACTCATTGGCATCATTAGCTTTGCTTGGATATATCAGATTGCAATGGGTCAAAAAGAACAAGGTCATGAGGCAGCGATTGAACGAGCAAAAGAACAAGGAAAATTAGTACAAGTAGATGAAGTGGAAACCTTTGTCGGGAAAGAAAAACAATTTATTGTTGAAGGAAAAAACAAACAAAATGAAACGATGTATGTATGGGTACCTGCTAGCAAAAAAGAAAAAGTGATCACAAAAAAAGCAAAAGAAGGAATGACCTCAAACCAAGCAGTACAAGCTGTTCAAAAGGAGAACACCGTTTCTAAGCTAAAGGACGTCAAATTAGCAAGAGAAGGTGACGTACTCCTTTGGGAAGTGACCTACTTGAATGAGAACAAGCAATATAGCTTCAGCTATGTCGATTTTACAACAGGCCGAGTGGAAAAAAATTTAACACCGTAGTTTCACCAGTCTTGCGTTGACCATGCTGATTTAGAACGGTTATAATAATTGTGAAAAAAGATTCACACCTGAAAAAAAGGTGAGTTTCTTTCTGGCTTTGGAGGGAAATATGTTGAAAACAACCATTAATCAAGTGTTCAAACACGTCGATGAAGAAGTAACAATCGGCGGATGGATTGCCAATAAACGTTCAAGCGGAAAAATTGCATTTTTGCAGATGCGTGACGGGACGGGCTTTATTCAAGGAGTCGTTGTAAAAGCAGAAGTGGAAGAGGATGTCTTTAAGCTTGCGAAATCAGTCACACAAGAGACATCTGTATATGTGACAGGACAAGTCACAAAAGATGAGCGTTCACCACTTGGTTTTGAACTGCAAGTCAAATCCATTAAAGTCATTCACGAAGCAACAGATTACCCAATTACCCCAAAAGAACATGGGACAGAATTCTTAATGGATCACCGTCATCTATGGCTTCGTTCAAAAAAACAGCATGCCATTATGAAAATTCGTAACGAAATTATTCGTGCTACATATGAGTTTTTCCATCAAGAAGGTTTCGTTAAAGTGGATCCACCTATCTTAACAGGAAGTGCACCTGAAGGAACAACTGAGCTATTCGCTACCAAATACTTTGATGAAGATGCTTATTTGTCTCAAAGTGGACAGCTTTACATGGAAGCTGCTGCGATGGCTTTAGGAAAAGTATTTTCATTTGGCCCAACATTTAGAGCGGAAAAATCTAAAACAAAACGCCACTTGATCGAGTTTTGGATGATCGAGCCTGAGATGGCTTTTGTAGAATTTAATGAAAACCTTGAGTACCAAGAAAATTATGTGTCTCACGTTGTTCAAAATGTACTAGTAAATTGTAAAGTGGAGCTGCATACACTTGGCCGTGATACAGAAAAATTAGAAAATATCAAAGCACCATTCCCGCGTATTACTTATGATGAAGCGATTAAATTCTTGCAGGATAAAGGATTTGATGATATTGAATGGGGAGATGACTTCGGGGCGCCTCATGAAACTGCGATCGCTGAAAGCTATGATAAACCGGTATTTATTACTCATTACCCAACAACATTAAAACCGTTTTATATGCAGCCATCACCAGACCGTAAAGATGTAGTGCTTTGTGCAGATTTAATTGCACCAGAAGGCTATGGGGAGATTATCGGCGGTTCTGAGCGTGTTCATGATTTAGAGCTACTTGAAGCAAGATTAAAAGAACACGGTTTAGATCAAGAAACTTACAAATGGTACACAGAATTAAGACAATATGGTTCTGTACCGCATTCAGGTTTTGGACTTGGACTTGAACGTACTGTTGCTTGGATTAGTGGAGCGCCGCATGTGCGTGAAACCATTCCATTCCCAAGATTATTAAACCGTTTATACCCTTAAGACGTGAAAGCCTCCAACATATGGAGGCTTTTTCAAATGTCTTTTCTTGGGGCACGTAAAATAAAACGTGATATACTGAATGTGAAGAGGTGTATCTGATGAATAGGCAGCAATTTATTGATATGCAGCAAATGGGATCAACAAGTTTGCCTAATTTGCTGATAGCTCATTATGAGCAGCTAGGACTGAATGAATCACAAATGATCGTGATGCTAAAGATTAAAATGAACGAAGAACAAGGCGTTTTCTTTCAAACATTTGAAGAACTATCTAATGGCATGACCATATCAGCGGAAGAGTGTGCATATATGGTTCAGCATTTGATCCAAAAGGGATTTATTTCGATTCAGCCGTTTGAAGACAGGTCTGGCATTCAGCATGACCGCTACTCAGTAGAGCCTTTATGGGGCATGCTATATGACTTTTTAGAAGCAAAACAAGCGAAAGAAACACAGAAGGATTATGTACAGGCCGAAAAGTCTTTATATGCACTATTTGAAGAAGAATTCGGCAGACCACTGTCTCCTCTTGAAGGAGAAACACTCTCTATTTGGATGGATCAAGATCACCATGATGCGGCAATGATTCGTTTAGCACTAAGAGAAGCGGTTTTATCAGGAAAATTAAATTTCCGTTATATCGATCGAATTTTGTTTGAGTGGAAAAAGAAAGGGCTGAAAACAGCGGAAGAAGCAAAAGAACATAGCCAGCATTTCCGTTCACAGCAAAAATCACCACCATTAAAAGAAGAGACTTCATCTTATAAACGACAAGTTCCTTTTTATAATTGGCTGGAACAATAACCAATAAAGGAGAAGGCATGTTATCAAAAAAACAAATCAATGAGTGTTTAGAAATCATAGGAGACATGTTTCCAGAGGCAGAGTGTGAGCTTGTTCATTCTAATCCATTTGAACTTGTGATTGCTGTTGCACTCTCTGCTCAATGTACAGACGTTCTTGTGAACAAAGTGACCAAAACATTATTTCAAAAGTATAAAACACCAGAAGGCTATTTAAGTGTGCCGCTTGAAGAATTGCAGCAAGATATTCGCTCAATTGGTCTTTATCGAAATAAGGCGAAAAACATTCAAAAATTAAGTAAAATGCTGATTGAAGAATTTGGCGGTGAAGTACCAAGGGGCCGAGACGAGCTAGTTAAGCTTCCAGGTGTTGGACGAAAAACAGCAAATGTTGTGGTATCAGTCGCTTTTGGGATTCCGGCTATTGCTGTAGACACACACGTAGAACGAGTTAGTAAACGCCTTGGGATTTGCCGCTGGAAGGATTCTGTTCTCGAAGTAGAGCAGACATTAATGAAGAAGGTGCCAAAAGAAGATTGGTCCGTCACCCATCATCGTCTGATCTTTTTTGGTAGATATCATTGCAAGGCGCAGCGGCCGCAATGTGCATCTTGTCCGCTGCTCGATATGTGTAGAGAAGGGCAGAAGAGGCTGAAAAAAGGGCTGGTGAAGCTAGCATGAGTGCGGCAGCTGTTTTCACCTCATATGTAGAAAAGCTAAAAGAGAAAAAGACAGAGATAAAAGGCGAACGATTAGATATCCTAAGGGTCAATCCACTCGCATTTGATCTATCGTCAGAACCTTTAACAGACGGGCTTCCGTGGCAGAAAACAGAAGAGTGTGTTCCTGTGATGTTCGAGCTTTGGAATGAATTAAAAGAAAAAATGCTTCCTCGTTTTCAAACAAGAAAATCCCGCTGTGAAGAGGATGATATGCTGCAAGGAATCGTCAGTATGATTGCAATGTTTTACTGGATCAAAGGGGAGCGGCTTCAAACGGTTGATTGGGAGGATATTAAACAACAGATGTTTCCTGTTGCTCCTATTAACTGGACAGAACGATTAGAGTTCATTTTGCTAAAGCCTACCCAATATCACTGCTTTATTCAACTGGACGAGCTATATACAGAATTCAAAAAGCAGTATGGAAAATACGATGCACTCAAAAAGTTAAAGCGGAATCGTTAAAAAAGCACTTGCCAAATAAGGGGACTGACCCCATAATATGAGACAAATAAAAAACACCTTCAAGTTTGAAAACGGACCGTTGTGATCCGAAATAAAACAAGGAGGTGTTTTTTCTATGGGGACAAGAGTGAGTTATCCAGTTGAAGTCAAACAGAAGG
>NZ_JAIVLB010000019.1 GCF_020524495.1 Bacillus stratosphericus
TAGCAAACTGGACATGGAAAGGACCATGTCCAGCGTAAGACAACTGATAAATTTTATCAAAATAAGTGAAAACCCCACTTTTACTTGAAGTAAAGGTGGGGTTTGTCTACGGTCTGATAAACCCCCATTTCGGGGGTTTATTTTTACTGTGTCATAAAAGAATTTAAAATATCTCAAAAACGATTTTGTTACATTAACAGAGCTTCAAGTTTTGCCTTTGTCTGTGAACCATAAATGCCGTCAGCAACAAACCCATGCATCATCTGGAACCGCTTGACCGCATCCGCCTGTTTTTGGTCCGTAATAGCCATGCTGTACACCTTTTAGAAGCAGTCGTGAATATTAAATCAGAACGGTTAGGGCATTCTAGTATAAAAACAACCGCAGACACTTATCTCCAAAAAATTGAGGAACCAAGCAATGGAAATGTATCTGCGGCATGTTCAGTAATTAAATGTTGTGGGTGTTTTGTGGGTGCTTAGCATAAATGTATCATTCAAGCACCTTAAATCCCCGGTAAATCAACGGTTAACCTATACTGCCTTCCATCTCGAACTTAATCAAGCGGTTCATTTCAACGGCGTATTCCATTGGCAGTTCTTTTGTGAATGGCTCGATGAAGCCCATGACAATCATTTCTGTTGCTTCTTCTTCAGAAATTCCGCGGCTCATCAAGTAGAATAGTTGTTCTTCTGATACTTTCGATACCTTCGCTTCGTGCTCTAATGAAATGTTGTCGTTTAAGATTTCATTGTAAGGAATGGTATCAGATGTTGATTTGTTATCCATGATGAGTGTATCACACTCGATGTTTGAGCGTGCACCCTCGGCTTTGCGTCCGAAGTGTACGATTCCACGGTATGTGACTTTACCGCCTTGTTTTGAAATCGATTTCGATACGATTGTTGAAGATGTGTTTGGTGCAAGGTGGATCATTTTCGCACCTGCATCTTGGTGCTGACCTTTACCTGCTAGGGCAATACTTAATGTCATCCCACGAGCGCCTTCACCTTTTAGGATCACCGCTGGGTATTTCATTGTCAGCTTAGAACCGATGTTTCCATCAATCCATTCCATTGTCGCATTCTCTTCACATACCGTCCGTTTCGTGACAAGGTTGAAGACGTTGTTTGCCCAGTTTTGAATCGTTGTATAACGGCAGTAGCCGCCTTTTTTCACGATGATCTCAACCACCGCACTGTGAAGTGAGTTTGTTGTGTACACTGGTGCTGTACAGCCTTCTACGTAATGCACATGTGCGCCTTCATCCACGATGATCAGCGTACGCTCGAACTGACCCATGTTTTCAGAGTTGATACGGAAGTATGCTTGAAGTGGTGTATCTACTTTTACGCCCTTTGGTACGTAGATAAATGAACCACCAGACCATACAGCCGAGTTCAGCGCAGCAAATTTGTTATCAGTCGGAGGAATGACTTTTGCCCAGTGTTCACGGAAGATGTCTTCGTTTTCTTTTAATGCGCTGTCTGTATCTTTAAACACAATTCCTAGATCTTCAAGGTCTTGCTTCATGTTGTGATATACAACTTCAGATTCATACTGAGCAGATACACCCGCTAAATACTTTTGCTCTGCTTCTGGGATTCCAAGCTTATCAAAGGTTTGTTTGATTTCTTCCGGTACTTCATCCCAAGAACGCTCAGAGCGCTCTGATGGCTTTACGTAGTACGTAATTTCATCAAAATTTAATGCATTTAAATCTCCGCCCCATTGTGGCATCGGCATGTTGTAAAAGTGCTCAAGAGATTTCAAACGGAAGTCGAGCATCCACTGAGGCTCTTCCTTCATACGAGATATTTCTTCAACGATTTCTTTTGTCAGTCCGCGCTCTGAACGGAAAATGGAAACGTCTTTATCAGAAAAGCCGTATTTATATTCACCAACATCTGGCATTTTTTTAGCCATCCATTTTCACTCCAATCTTATGATTTGCCGTTATCTTCGGCAGATGCGCCTTTTTCAAGCGCCTTCCAGGATAATGTTGCACATTTAATGCGGGCTGGGAATTTTGCCACTCCCTGTAGCGCCTCAATGTCACCAAGATCAATGGAATCGTCGTATTCTTTTCCTTGCATTATATCAGAGAAAATCTGAGACATTTTCAAAGCTGTTTCAATACCTTTCCCTTTAATCGCCTGCGTCATCATAGAGGCAGATGCCATGGAAATCGAGCATCCTTCTCCCTCAAATTTCGCATCAGTGACTTTTTGGTCTTCGATTTTCATCGTTAGACGAATGCGGTCACCACACGTTGGGTTGTTCATATCGACGACAATGCTGTCGTTTAGTACACCTTTGTTTCTCGGATTTTTATAATGATCCATAATCACTTGTCTGTACAGTGTGTCTAAGTTTACATTAAAAGACATTCGTAAAATACTCCTTTGTCTTACGGAGCGCTGCAATCAGTTGGTCAATCTCTTGTTCTGTATTGTAAAGATAGAAGCTTGCTCTTGCAGTCGCTGATACACCAAGCCATTTCATGAGAGGCTGTGCACAGTGGTGTCCAGCACGAATGGCGACACCTTCTGTATCCAGAACTGTTGACGCATCATGTGGATGGACGTCGTCTAAATTAAACGTCACAAGTCCAGCTCGATGCTCCGGCCCATAAACAGTCGCACCTTCAAGCTCCTTAAAGCGCTCAAGCGCGTAAGTGGCAAGCTGATGCTCGTAGCGGCTGACTTCGTCCATACCGATTTCATTTAAGAAATCGATCGCTTTTCCTAGTCCAACTGCTCCTGCAATAATCGGTGTTCCCGCTTCAAATTTCCACGGCAGCTCTTTCCAAGTGGAATCATACAGATCCACAAAATCGATCATTTCACCGCCAAACTCAGCAGGCTCCATATTATTCAAAAGATCCTTCTTCCCGTAAAGCACACCGATGCCAGTCGGTCCACACATTTTATGCCCAGAGAATGCGAAAAAGTCACAATCCATATCTTGAACATTAATTTGCATGTGCGGGGTACTTTGCGCACCGTCGACGACAATAATTGCACCGTGATCGTGAGCAATTTTGGCGATGTCTTTAATTGGGTTGATGGTTCCTAGTACGTTTGAGACATGTGTGACAGCGACAATTTTCGTTTGATGTGTGATTGTTTGCTTCACATTTTCAAGCGATAGCGTGCCGTCTTCCTGTAACGGAATATATTTTAATGTGGCTCCAGTTGCTTTCGCTGCTTGCTGCCAAGGGATGATATTCGCATGATGCTCCATATACGTAATGACAATTTCATCGCCCTCTTTGAGGTTTGCTCTTGCATAGCCAATCGCCACTGTGTTCAGTGCCGTTGTTGTTCCTCTAGTAAAAATAATCTCCTGGACAGAAGAAGCACCAATGAATGCACGAACTTTCTCTCTTGCACCCTCGTATGCGTCCGTTGCTTTCGTACCAAGGGTATGAACTCCCCGGTGGACGTTCGAGTTGTAAGACCGGTAATACTCATTCATTGTATCAATGACGACTCTTGGTTTTTGAGAAGTCGCTGCACTGTCCAAATACACCAAATCATGTCCGTTCACTTGCTGATGAAGGATTGGAAACTGCTCACGAACGTCTTTGATATTCATTATTTTACTTTCCTTTCAATCACAGAAATGAGCTGCTTTTTAACTCCTTCAATCGGCAGTTCTTTGACAACTGGATTTAAGAATCCATAAATGACAAGTCTTTCTGCATCTTCTTTGGAAATCCCGCGGCTCATGAGGTAATACAATTGAATTGGATCTACACGCCCAACAGATGCTGCGTGTCCTGCTGTTACATCATCTTCATCAATTAAGAGAATGGGGTTTGCGTCTCCGCGTGCTTTCTCGCTCAGCATGAGAACACGTGATTCCTGCTCGGCATTTGACTTTGTTGCGCCATGCTCGATTTTGCCAATTCCGTTAAAGATAGAGGATGCTTGGTCCTTCATGACACCATGCTTCAAAATATACCCTTCTGAGTTTTTACCGAAGTGGATGATGCTTGTTGTAAAGTTTTCCGTTTGATTGCCCCTGCCGACAACAACTGATTTCGTATCACCGAATGTGCCGTCACCCATTAGCTTTGTGATGTTTTCAGACACTGTGTCTCCATCATTCATGAGGCCAAGCGCCCATTCGATTTTACTATCACGGCCATTTGCCATACCGCGTCTGTTCACATAGACTGTTACACCTTCTGCAAGGTTATCTACTGCACCGTATGTGACGCAAGCATTCGCTCCTGTGAACACTTCAGCAACGATGTTGAAGATCGATTCTTCCGGCTTTGCAGTACTAATATAGTTTTCTACATATGTCACAGCACTATGATCGTCTGCTGCGACGATGACATGGTTAAACAAGGTTGTTTCGTCTTTTTCATGAAGATAGACGGCTTGAATTGGTGCTTCAAGCTCTACATTTTTCGGTACATAGAGGAAAGCTCCGCCATTGACTAAAGCAGCATGTAAAGCTGTTAGTTTATGCTCCTCCACTTTCACTGCATCTGTCATGAAATATTTCTTCACTAAATCTCCATGCTCACGAATTGCTGTATGAATATCAGTGAAGATCACGCCTTTGTCTTTAGCTTCTGCTGAAAGAGACAAGTATGCTGGCGTTTGATCACGCTGAATGTAGACTGTCTTATCCGTGTCCTCTAAATCAATCAGAGATTTCACTTCTTCTGGAAGCTCTTCTAGTGATCCAAATGGCGCACTTTCGACTGTATGCTTTTTGAAATTTGTTAAATTCCATTTTGAAATATTCGTTTTGTCAGGCTTTGGCATTGGGAGGTCTTCTGCTTTTTCAAGAGCCTGTAAGCGAAGGGAGCTCATCCATGCCGGTTCCTGATGCTTCTCGGAGAAGCTTTTGACATAATCTTGATCTACTGATAATTTCGTTTCTAATGTCATCAATAATCCTCCTAACGCTTACGCTTCTTGACCAACAGTTTCGTCTTCAATTCCTAACTCTTTTTTAATCCAGTCATAGCCTTCTGCTTCTAAACGCTGTGCAAGCTCTGGTCCGCCAGATTTCACAATACGTCCTTGCATCATCACATGGACATGATCTGGTGTAATGTAGTTCAGTAGACGCTGATAGTGGGTGATCATTAAGCAGCCGAAGCTTTCGCCACGCATTTTATTAATTCCTTTAGAAACAACTTTTAGGGCATCGATATCAAGACCAGAATCGATTTCGTCAAGGATGGCGATCTTTGGTTCAATCATCATCAATTGAAGAATTTCGTTACGTTTTTTCTCCCCGCCTGAGAAACCTTCGTTTAGATAGCGCTGTGCCATATCAGGGTCCATTTCAAGGAACTCCATGTTTTCGTCCATTTTGCGGATGAATTTCATAAGAGAGATTTCATCGCCTTCTCCTCTGCGTGCGTTAATAGCAGAACGAAGGAAATCCGCATTTGTGACACCACTGATTTCAGATGGGTATTGCATGGCAAGAAAAAGACCCGCTTGTGCGCGCTCATCTACTTCCATTTCAAGTACATCTTTTCCATCAAGCAAAATGCTTCCTTTTGTTACTTCATATTTAGGATGACCCATGATGGCAGCAGATAAAGTTGATTTACCTGTACCGTTTGGTCCCATTACTGCGTGGAATTCTCCACCTTTTATCTCGAGGTTTACACCCTTTAAGATTTCTTTCCCTTCAATCTCAACGTGCAAGTCCTTAATTGTTAATGTCGAAGCAGTCATATATCGATACCTCCAAAATAATCATTATTCTCAATTTATTCTCATTCTAATCTTATAACAAATTAAAAGTAAATACAACACATTCACAACAAGCGTGAGAGGATGCTCTCAAAATTCTAACAAAAAATGCAGGTGGATAAAAGGATTTATATCGAAAAGACTGTTTTCATAAAGAAAGGGCGGGAAACTGTTCTCCCCGCCCCTTAGCTATTAATAGCCTCGTATATTCATTTTTGCGAGCTGCCTTTTCTCATCTCGATAGGACTGCTCTCGTTTATATTCAACTTCCATTCGTAAGTCATGGTCTCTTTCGTACTCTGCATAGCTCATGCCATGAGATTGATGCATGGCCTTTTCCATCTCGGCGGTATAATCCAATCCCAGTGTACTCTGGTCAGAACAAATAATAAACCATTCCCTTCTTTTAGTGTAGCTTTATTTTATCAAAGGCATGCAACTTCACTCAAAAGGGATATGACGTGTTATGCTGGCATATTTTCTCACACACTCGGATGAGAAGCACTCAACTCTCTTATATAAAAAAATACCATGTTTTTCTTCTCTTAATGCGTCTGTCCTCCAAATTCATCAATACATTGCTGAACGACAGTAATGCCTTGGCTAAGTGCTGCCCCGCCGCCGAATGCTGCCGCCACACTAACGACCTCCAGTAAATTCTCTTCTGTCGCTCCTTGATCGAGCGCTCCCTTTGTATGATAAATCATGCAGTATTCATCTTGTGCATGAATGCTAATGCCAAGGGCAATCATTTGTTTTTCTTTTTGTGTTAATGAATCGCTCTGGAAACACTGCTCCGTAAATTCATTGAATTTCTTCCCAAACACCGGCATTTTCTTCTGAAATTCACCCATTGCGGTTTTATAATCCGTGAGTGATTGCTGCATTGAGCTGCTCATATGCTGTTCGTTCATCTTGATTCCATCCCTTCAGGTCATTTGTACGTTTTTATTATGAGCGAGATTTGAAAAAATACACAAAAAACCTCTATTTTCAACTAATAGAGGTTTTTACATCATCACTCTGATCCCAATCTATTAGAACAAATTAAACTTGATAAGCTCGGGCTATATAATAAGCAACTGATCCACTTACTGAATGACACCTTATACTAATGCCAATACCGTTTTGTTTACTTACCCAGTATTGTTGATTTTTTTTAGAGGTTAACTCGGCAACATTATTGGCGTCCTCATTAATTGCACAGTAGCAGTTATTATCTGTATATAAAGAAGTGAGCGGACACTCTACTCCAAATGAAAGTTTTGTGGTACCCCCGAGTGTCATAGTAAAACCATACTGTGTTCCTATTAAAGCACCACTTGCCTTTTCAGTGGCAAAGAAACCTCCAACAGCATACCTTCCTATATTTGGGACATATAATCCATTTTGAATAGTCGATGTATAAAGCGTTCCATTCCCATGAACATTATAATCGCCATAAAACGAAAGTGGTTTATCTAATTCATTTATCAAAAATATAAGCGCTTTTGCATCCTTTTCAATAAAATAATGAATGATTGGAATAAGTATGATCACTACAACAAGACTAACTATTGCTATAACATAAGCAACTGTTGCACTACTAATCCCTGCAAGAGCAATGTAAGCATCTATCAACTCAGGTGTGACCAATAATTCATCTTTTTTGGAAGGATTACTGTTTTTTGCTATATACTCCATTGCACCATCAATGGACTTTTGTCCAATTCCTAATACTCCTGCCAAAAGCATTTGTGCCATAACAACACATGAATCATCTCTTTTTTCCAATGCTTTCAACTTTTGAAGGCCATCAATTAAATATTGGAGTTGTTTTTTTATATCGTCCCCTTGAGCATTAATCAAACTTTCATATTGACTGATGGTCAATGCTATGGAACATTGATTTTGTGCATCCTTCAACTCCTTGCCTAACACATTTGCTAATTCTTGCTGTTGCTCTTTGATAAATAAAGTATGTAATTGATTTATTTCGGCTTGAGATGTTGCTTTCTCTAGCTTTTGAGCGTATTTTGGAAATAGCGTGCGAAATCCCTGTTTAAGCTTTAAGTCAATATCTCTTGAAGTATGCATTTATTTCTCTCCTTTTTATAACTTCCTCCCCTCAAGTATTTATCAATCATTCAAATTTATACATTTGCATTTCCTTTGATCCTGATAATTGATTGTCAAAATAAAACCTCCATTTTCAATAATGGAGGTTTTAAGCTATTTATTCAGATACAGGCAAAACTGCACCGTCATATTTTTTGTCGATGAATTCTTTGATGTTATTCGAGTGAAGAACTTCCATTAATGTCTTAATCTTATCTGAATTTTCATCACCTTTGCGAACAGCAACGATATTTGCATACGGATTGTTCTTTGTTTGCTCAAGTTCAATTGAATCTTTTTTCGGATTCAATTTATTTTGAATCGCATAGTTTACGTTAATAAACACGGCATCGCCTTCACTGTTTTCATAAGCTTTGGCTGTTAGTTCAGGAGCGATTTTTTTGAATTTTAGGTTCTTAGGGTTTTCTTTAATGTTCTTCACTGTTGTGTTGATTGTATCAACTTTTGGATCAAGCTTGATGACACCAGCATTTTGTAAAAGTGCAAGCATACGTCCTTGCTCAGCCACATTGTTTGTCATGATGATTGTGCCGCCGTTTGGAATATCCTTCACTGATTTGTATTTCTTAGAATAGATACCGAAAGGCTCAAGGTGAACATCACCCGCACTCACTAGGTTATAATCTTTGTTTGATTTATTTTCTTCGTTTAAGTAAGGGGTATGTTGGAAAAAGTTCGCATCCACTTCTTTTTCAGCTAACGCTTTGTTGTACATTTTATAATCGCTAAGTACTTTCACTTTTAGATCGTAGCCTTTTTCTTTCAGAAGTGGTTTTGCTTCTTCAAGAATCTCGGCATGTGGTGTTTTTGAAGCTGCAACCGTGATGGTTTTGCTTTCACTTGCGTTATTAGATGAACCGCATGCAGCTAAAATGCCTGCAAATGCTAGAAATAGTCCACTTAAAATCAATTTCTTCATGAATAAATCCTCCCTTAACGTTTATCAATTTTGTTTGTAATCAAATCACCGATTATTTGAATAATAAAGACGATGATGAGAATAAATATAGTGGCTACAAGTGTGACATCTGTGTTACCAGATTGGTATCCTTCCACATACGCGAGGTCACCAAGTCCGCCTGCCCCAATTGCACCTGCGATTGCAGTAGAGCCAATAAGAGCAATAGCTGTCACGGTAATGCCTGAAATGAGAGCTGGCAGTGATTCTGGAAGCAATACTTTGAAAATAATCGTAGACGTTTTAGCCCCCATGGATCGTGCTGCTTCAATGACTCCTTTGTCTACTTCACGAAGTGCAATTTCGACGAGACGTGCATAGAAAGGAGCTGACCCAATGACAAGGGCTGGTAGTGCTGCATTTGGACCTAAAATAGTACCCATAATTAGTTTTGTAAACCCTAATAAAAGAATGATCAAAATGATAAAAGGAATCGATCTGAAAATGTTGACGACTGCACCGATGACAGCATTTATCGGTTTATTTTCCCAAAGGCCGCCTTTGCTAGTTAGAAATAGCAATAGTCCAAGGATGATACCGATGACAAAAGCAAATGCTAGTGAAATGAGCGTCATATAAACCGTTTCACCCGTTGCATTCCAAATGACATCTAGGTCAACTTTCAGAAACCATCTCTCAAACATGTGTCATCACCTCGATTTCAACCTGTTTGCTCTGGATATAGGCGATGGCTTTTTCAACCTCGTTCTCATCTCCATTCATATGGATAAAGAGAGTTCCAAACGCGCCTTCCTGCGTTTGAGAAATCTTTCCTTGCAAGATGTTCACTTCGACCTTGAAAGATCGAATGATTTCAGTGATCAGTGGCTGTTCCGCAGAATCGCCGATAAAGGACAACCGTACTACCTGACCTTCTTTCACTCGCTCTAAGACGTGCTCGATTGTTTCTTTCGCTTCCTCTGGTTCAGCAAGCTGTTTCACAAATCGCTTCGTCATTTCTTCCTTCGGCTGTCTGAAGACGGGTAATACTTCGCCTTCTTCGACAATGCGTCCATTTTCCATCACTGCCACACGATGACAGATTTTGCGAATGACATGCATTTCGTGTGTGATCAGCACAATTGTTAGCCCTAATCGTTTATTGATATCGGCCAAAAGCTCAAGGATCGAATCTGTTGTTTGCGGATCAAGCGCAGACGTTGCTTCGTCACAAAGAAGAACTTTGGGGTCATTCGCTAATGCTCTCGCAATACCTACACGCTGCTTTTGTCCACCACTTAGCTGAGAAGGATAAGCATTTTCTTTTCCTTCTAAACCGACCAATTTAATCAGTTCATTTGCACGGGCTCTCCGTTTTAACGTCGGTACACCTGCAATCTCAAGGGGGAACATAATATTTTGTCGCACTGTTCTCGACCAGAGTAGGTTAAAGTGCTGGAAGATCATGCTAATTTCCTGTCTTGCTTTACGAAGTTTCGCATTCGATACTTCATTGATCCGATTGCCTGCCACTTCAACAATCCCTTCTGTTGGCAGCTCCAGACCGTTTAGTAGGCGAATAAGGGAGCTTTTCCCTGCCCCGCTATACCCGATAATTCCGAATATTTCACCTTTATCGATATCCAAGTTGACGTCTTTCACGGCATTAACATTTCCGCTTTTTGAATGATACGTTTTAGATACATTCTGTAAATGGATCACAGTCTGTTCACCTGCTTTCTTGCTGAATCTATAGGTTGCCATCACATTGTTCATTTATTCTTCTTACTGTCATGACTCAGCTTGACGTCAGGTCAGTAAAAAAGACCTAACTGCAACGCAAGCAGAAAGGCCTTTTATTTCAAATACGCCTTTCTCTCATCTTTCAAAGCGTTGCGGCTTTGAGTGAATTGGCACCATTTCAGCTATGCTGATGGTTGCCGGGTTTCATAGGGCACGTCCCTCCACCTCTCTTAATAAGAGAAAATATGTTGTTTTTATGTGATGTTCATGTTTTTACTAACGTAGAATATCATGCTATCTCAGATATGTCAACGCTGTAAATCACTAATTTCCAAGTAAACGACTACGTTATCATCTTTCTGAAAAAACCGTTCGTCAGCCAAAGCACGGCCTCTAGTCTAAGCAGCGCGCGGAATGAGCCTTTCACCTTGACTTGTCCCCGGCTAATCAGCTGCTGTAACGACAGATCACCATCTAATAATTGAAGAATTTCTTTTCTCTCACCATAAAAGATGAGATCCGATAACTCAATTGCAGGCAGTTTCTTCACTTCACCACGTTCATCCACAATCAGTGTACAAGAGTCAGTTTCCGCCTCAAATGTAATCTTCAAGGATGATGATGGGAGCAGCGGCTTTAACAATAATTGCTGCTTTGTGTTTCCATGGGCTTTCACATTTTCCACATGTATAACCTCCCTGTCATTTGGTTGTACATAACATTTCTCTACTAACATCGGCTTGTCCTTTATAAATAGCTCGACAAATTTTCAAATGAATTGCTTGAAATATGACAAAAAACCGCTTTATTTAGCGGTTTCAATCATTTCATGAAGATATGGAACTGAGTGAAAGGCATAGCCTTTTTGTACGATCTCACCCTTTTTAAACAGAAGATAGCAAGGTACACTTTCGATCTCAAATGCTTTCGCAAAACTTGGTGAATAGTTTAAATTGTTCTCGTAAAATGGAACATTCGGCTGCATCGCGTCTACTACTGACAGCATTTTCTTTGCCAGTTGGCATGTTCCGCAAAATGGTGTATATAAGTACAAAAGAAATAAATCGTCCTCTATTTCCTTGAATGCATGCTCTTTAATCTCTTTCATATACGTCCAACCTCATAAATATTTGGAATGAACATCAATGTTTGCAGCTAATAGGATAGATGCAATGTGGGCTGACGGTGAAGCGGCCACTTCGCGGTACGTTCTGTCGACAAAAAGATGAAGTGCTTCAGGGAATTCTTTTCGAAATTGCTTCCGCAGTTTGTCCCCAGCATCGTCACTGTCTGCTAATATGTAAACGTCTTTCCCTAATAAATCGTCCACAAGCTGATCCAGCTTGGATGTACTGATGGTGCCATTGGTGCAAATGATGGTAACAGGTTCACTTATGACTTCTTTTAGCTTTTGTTTGTCCGATTTACCTTCTACTATGATGACCTTTTCTATCTCGACATTCATCACGATCACCCGGCCCTTTTGACGTTGATTCACTTCTTCCTTAGATTACAATCTTTCATTCAGGTTGTAAAGATTGGGCACTTGGTCACTAAAAAGACTGCAGCATGTACTCACTGCAGCCTAACCTGTGATTAGCACCAGCCATTTTCATCGTCACAGTCTACATATTTTTCAGTTCCATGGGTCAATGTATCGGACAGACGATAAAAGCGATTTTGATCATAGGAATAACCCGATTTTAACTCATATTGATTTTCACTAATCATCGTGCCAATCTCTTCATTTAGATAGTAAAGCATCATGCCACCTTCTTTGAATCGCCCAGTGACATGCTCTGTTATATCCACCTGTTCTTTTTGAAAGGACAAATTGGACACCCCCCATAAAGGTAGAGTGTCCAATTTCACAAAAATTAGTCTTCTTTTGTCATTGCTTCATATTGCTCAGCTGTCATTAAGCTCTCGATTTCAGATGCATCAGCTGGTTCAACAACAATCATCCATGCTTGTTCGTATGGAGAGTCGTTTACGAATTCTGGGCTGTCATCTAGTTGATCGTTTACTTCGACGATTGTGCCGTTGATCGGTGCGTATAGTTCAGAAACAGTTTTCACTGATTCTACACTTCCGAAAGGCTCGTCCGCTGTGATTTTGTCTCCTACTTCAGGAAGCTCAACGAAAACGATATCGCCTAGCTCAGATTGAGCGAAATGCGTAATACCGATACGAACCTTATCTCCTTCTACCTTGACCCATTCATGTTCTTCTGAATAACGTAAATCTTTTGGTGTGCTCATTCAATACCCTCCAGTCTATTGTTTCCGCCTATATTGAAGATACCACAATCTGAATGAAAGTTACATCATTTCCAGACGCTTTTAAATGTATCTTCATTAAATCCAACTGTTACTCGTTTACCTTCTGTTGTAATCGGACGCTTAATCAGCATTCCGTTAGACGCAAGTAATTCTAGCTGCTCGTCCTCTGACATTGCAGGAAGTTTATCTTTCAGCTGTAACTCTCGGTAAGTTTGTCCGCTTGTGTTAAAGAATTTCTTCAACTCTAAACCGCTTTTTTCGTAAAGTACTTTTAGTGTTTCTTTATCAGGCGTCTCTTCGACGATATGTATGCTGTTGATGTCTTTATTGTGTTCTTCAAGCCACTTTTTTGCTTTTCGGCATGTACCACAAGTTGGGTATTCGTAAAAATCTAAAGCCACCATTATCACCTCCTGCAAATTGTGACAACATTTTATCACAAAATATTTTAAAAACCTAAATGTATGCTTACAAAAAGGTGCGGAGTTGTATCCGCACCTTCAAATCGTTTTTTATACGAAATATTTCTCTGCTTCAAAGATACGTTTAGCCACCTCACGCTTTTTGGCGATGACATTGATCGGGGTGAATCTTGTCAGCTTGCGAAGAGCTGACAGGCTCATGCGGAGTGAATCCCCTTCCTCCATGGCGATCAAGGATTCTTTTGCATTTGCTTCAATCTTTAAAAAGGCTTCCTGTGTAAAAATTTGTGTGTAGGCTAGCTTTTGAGCGTTCTTTTCTGAACCTGATGTAGCGATTGCCTTTTCTGTACGTAAGATCGCTGATTCAGCAGCAAACATTTCATTCACGATATCCGCTATATTCACAAGTATTTCTTGCTCCTTTTCTAGCGCTTTCCCGTACTTCATCGTTGCCATACCTGCCACCATCAAGGCAATCTTTTTCGCATGGACGAGCAAATATTTTTCTTGATCGAGCGGCTGATCACCCGGCTCTTCCGGCATCATCATCATGAGCTCTTCCTGCAAGGTTTGAGCTTTTTGAAGAAGAGGAAGCTCCCCTTTCATCGCTTTCTTCAAGAATGTGCCTGGCACAAGCAAACGGTTGATTTCATTTGTTCCTTCAAAAATACGATTAATTCTTGAGTCACGATAGGCTCTTTCGACCTCGTATTCTTGCATGAATCCATATCCACCGTGTATCTGCACTCCTTCATCCACAATATAATCTAATGTTTCGGAGCCAAGCACTTTACAGAGAGAGCATTCAATTGCATATTCAGCAATAGATTGCGCAATTTGTTTCCCATCCTTTTGCTCCTCTTCACTTAATAGACCCATCCGCTGTTCAAACAAGCCCACTGTGCGGTAAACAGCACTTTCCATGGCATACAGCTTTGCTGACATGTTGGCTGCTTTTTCACCAATTAAGCTAAATTGAGAAATAGGCGTTTTGAACTGCTTACGCTGGTTGGCATATTCTGCTGATAATTGAATGACTCGTTTTGAAGCACCTATAGTGCCGACCGCCAGCTTGTAACGACCAATATTCAAAATGTTAAAGGCAATGACATGCCCTCTTCCGGCTTCACCAAGTAAATTCTCTTTCGGTACTTGGGCATCTTCCAGAATTAATGTTCTCGTCGATGATCCCTTAATACCCATCTTTTTCTCCTCTGGTCCAGTTTTGACACCTGGAAAATCCTTTTCTACGATAAAAGCAGAGAAGTGTTCTCCGTCAATCTTAGCATAAACGACAAAGACATCTGCAAAAGCGGAGTTCGTGATCCACTGCTTTTCTCCATTAAGGACATAATGTGTTCCAGCTTCATTCAGTAAAGCAGTTGTTTTTGCCCCAAGTGCGTCAGACCCTGATCCTGGCTCTGTCAGTGCGTACGCCGCAATGGTTTCTCCAGAGGCGAGCCCAGGCAAGTACGTTTCCTTTTGTTCTTGATTTCCAAACAACACAATTGGCAGAGAACCGATGCCAACATGGGCGCCATAGGAAAGAGAGAAGCTACCTGCCCTTGCGAATTTTTCAGTAATGATGGCTGAGCTAATCTTATCTAACCCAAGTCCTCCGAATTCCTCTGGAACGTCAGCCCCAAGTAGTCCAAGCTCTCCAGCTTTTTTTAAGAGCCGAACAGAATGCTCGAATTCATGATTTTCAATTTGTTCTATGTGCGGGACAACATCTTGTAAAATGTAATCCTCTGTTGTCTTCCCTATCATCTGATGCTCATCAGAGAAATCCTCCGGCGTAAAGATATGCTCATAATTCGTCTCATCAATTAAGAAACTGCCACCCTTTTTTACATCTTCCATTGCTTTCATCCTGAATTCCCCCTTTAGATCAATTCAAAAATGCCTGCGGCTCCCATTCCTCCACCAATACACATCGTTACAATGCCAAATTGCTCGTTTCGTCGTTTCATTTCATGAATGAGTGACAGCGTTAGTTTCGTTCCTGTACAGCCTAACGGGTGTCCTAACGCAATCGCCCCTCCATTGACATTCACCTTCTCTTCATCTATCCCTAAATGGCGAATGACTTGTATGGCCTGAGAGGCAAAGGCTTCGTTTAATTCAAATAGCCCAATGTCCTTAAGCTCAAGTCCAGCGATTTTCAACGCACGCGGAATGGCTTCAACCGGACCAATTCCCATGACCTCAGGTGGTACACCGCCAACAGCAAACGCTCTAAACTTAGCGAGCGGCTGAAGAGAAAGAGAGGACGCTTTTTCACGATCCATCATCATTACACACGCCGCACCATCACTTGTTTGTGAGGAGTTTCCTGCGGTCACTGTGCCTTTTGTTGAGAAAGCGGGACGTAAGGTTGAGAGGATTTCCTCTGTTGTGCCAGCTCTCACGCCTTCATCCTGTGAGAACGTAAATAGATGTTCTTCTAATTGATACTGCTCTCCTACCCGTGTTTCCGTCACATCAACAGGCACAATTTCATCTGAAAATTTCCCTTCCTGTAATGCCTTTGCTGCCTTTTGATGACTTCTCACCGCAAAGGCATCTTGATCTTGCCGGGTAACCTGATACTTTTGTGCCACTTGCTCCGCCGTGTGCCCCATGCTCATGTAGTATTCAGGCGCTTGCTCTGCCAAAAGTGCATTTGGGCGAATGGAATGTCCCATCATCGGCACCTGTGACATAGATTCGACTCCTCCGGCTAAAACGGTTTCTGCTTGCCCCAGCATAATCCGTTCACCAGCGTAAGCGATAGACTGAAGACCGGACGAACAGTAGCGGTTAATGGTGATGGCAGGAACGGTATAAGGCAGCCCTGCTAATGCACCAATATTCCGGGCAACATTTAATCCTTGCTCTGCTTCTGGTGTTGCACACCCGATAATTAGATCATCAATTTCCCCATCATAATCACCGGCACGCTTTAATGTTTCTTTCACACACAATGCGCCCATATCATCAGGTCGAACGGTTTTTAATGATCCTTTTTTGGCCTTTCCTACTGGTGTTCTTGCGCCAGCTACAATGACTGCTTCTCTCATTTTGACTCCCCCCTAGTTACGTAAAGGTTTTCCTTTGACGAGCATGTGCTGCATGCGTGCCTGTGATTTCACTTCTCCTACAAGACTTAAAAAGGCTTCTCTTTCAAGCTCTAATAAATATTGTTCATCCACCTCTGTACCAAATGGCAGTTTTCCGCCAGAAATGACATAGGCCAATTTTTTTGCAATGGTCATGTCATGCTCTGAAATGTATCCAGACAGTCTCATATTTTCAGCAGCTAATATCATCGCTGCATAGCCTGTTTCCCCCATGACTGGCACCTTTTGCTTGAGCGGCGCACGATAGCCCGCTTCATCAAGAGAAAGAACCAGTTGTTTCGCATCATAGATTACATGATCACCGTTCATGCTCATCCGATCACTTGCACGTAGCATCTTCATATCACGAGCTTCTTCTGCTGATGTTGATACTTTGGCCATGGCAATCGTTTCAAAGGTTTGCAGCGTGGCATCTTGTATAGCCGTCGCAGACGGCTTAGTCGCTCCTTGTAGGTGGCGAAGATATAATTCTTTGTTTCCTCCGCCGCCAGGAATCAATCCGACCCCCGCTTCAACAAGTCCCATGTACGTTTCACTGGACGCTTGTATAGCCGCTGCCGGCAGACAAAGCTCCGTCCCGCCTCCTAACGTCATACCAAACGGTGCAACAACGACTGGACGCTCACTATATTTCACCTTCATCATCGCCTGCTGGAATCGGCGAATCACAAAGTCAATTTCAAAGAAATTATCGTCCTGCGCTTCCATTAAAATCATGGCAAGGTTTGCGCCAACACAGAAGTTTTTCCCTTGGTTTCCGATGACAAGCCCTTTATAATTCTTTTCCGTTTCATCTACAGCACGATTGATCATATCAATGACATCTAGTCCAATCGCATTGCTCTTAGAATGGAATTCAAGCAAGGCGACATCATTACCGATATCAATGAAGCTTGCACCTGTATTTTTGAAAATGACACCTTGTTTCTTTTTCAATCTGGCTAGAGAAATATTTTTCTCGTTTCCTTTCTTCTGTTCATAAGCCCCATTCTGATAAAAGGCTCGCTCTCCTTCGGCATTCTCTTGATAGAATGTTTCATGTCCTTCTGACAACATATTTTGCACCCATGCTGGGATGCTGTGTCCTTCTGCTTCTATTCGACTGACGGCTTTTTTGACACCAATCGCATCCCATAACTCAAATGGACCATGCTGCCAACCAAATCCCCATTTCATTGCGTTATCGATGGACTCGATATCATCCGCAATTTCGTCTTTTAGATGAGCCGAATAAAGAAGCACAGGCGCCGTCATGTTCCAGAGCAATTGCCCTGCACGGCCATCTTGATAAATAAGTGCTTTTAATTTTGCTTTTGTCCCCTTTTGCTGCTTGGCAATCTCAATGCCTGGATCCTTCATCTTCGTCCGCTCTCCGTATGTGAGCGTCACCGGGTCCAGCTCTAAAATGGTCTTCCCATTTTTTTGATAAAAACCTTGTCCTGCCTTGCTCCCAATCCACCCTTTTTCGAGCATTCTCTCAATAAACTCAGGCAGCTTGAAAATATCTTTCTCCTTTCCTTCTCCTTGTTCATATACGTTGCGGGCAACATGTGAAAACGTGTCGAGTCCTACGACATCAAGTGTACGGAAGGTAGCACTTTTCGGTCTGCCAATCAATGGACCTGTAACAGAATCAACTTCCCCGATTGTATATTTGTTCTCAAGCATTTCACGCACTGTGACAAGAAGTCCATAAGTACCAATACGGTTGGCAATAAAGTTCGGCGTATCTTTCGCTTCAACAACGCCCTTCCCGAGTACTTCCTCACCAAACGTTTTCATAAATGTAAGTACTTCTGGATCTGTTTCTTGAATAGGAATCATTTCTAAGAGCTTTAAATATCGAGCTGGGTTAAAAAAATGAGTGCCTAGAAAGTGGCGCTTAAAATCATCTGATCGACCTTCTGCCATTTTTTCTACAGAAATACCAGATGTATTGCTTGATATGATACTGCCTTCTTTGCGGTACTCGTCGATGAGAGAGAATACGTGTTGTTTAATGCTGAGCTTTTCAGTAACGACTTCAATGATCCAGTCAGCATCCTGTAATAAGGAAAGGTGATCTGTGAGATTTCCGGGTGTGATGTATGATAAGTTTTTTGCTGAAGTAAGAGGTGCTGGCTTTTGCTTTAACAATTTTTTCATCGCTTCTTGACTTAATCTATTTCGAACAATAGGGTAATCAAGCGTTAGATTTTTTGCCGTTTCTTCCTTTGTCAGTTCATTTGGCACAATATCTAGCAATGTTACTGGTATTCCGATATTGGCTAGATGCGCAGCAATGCCTGAGCCCATGACACCTGAACCAATGACAGCCGCCTTTCGAATATGTTTGCCCATAAATATCCCCCTAAACTTTTTGAATGAACAGTCATTCATTTTTTGTCCAAAAAAAAACAATGCCTCTTTCTTTATCTTAAAAGATTTTCCGAAACAGTTCAATAGCAGATTTCAAAAATTTACACATCTCATGGGTCTGACTTTGCAGCGTATGAATTAAAAACGAGAGGGCATTGTAAGAATGGAGGTGATATCCACATGTCTCGTTTGAAGAAAAACCCATCTAAAGCAGGCGTAAGTGCTGCAAGTGTCAAAGGAAACGCAGGTCCATCACAGGAAGCAGACCTAGGAGGGAAAAAGACCAGTCAAAATCAGCAATATAAAAAGAATCAGTAAGGAAACAAAATCGTAAGGAGGAATACATCTTGAACAACCAGCAAATGAATATGCCCCCACAGGTGATTTCAGTGAAGGATTCCTTATACTTAGTGGATATGCTAAACTGGAATTTGATCGCCATGAAAAAGGCGCACTTTATGGCCGAGCATTGCAAGGACGAAACATTGAAGCAAGAATTGAATCAGGTTGGCCAAATGCACCATCAGCATTACACACAAATTCTTCAGCATTTAGGCAGCTCAGGGCAAGGCCAGTCTACTGGCTTTATGCAATAGGAGGAAAAGGACATGGAACAGCAAAACCAACAAAAAATCGGGAATCCACAGACCCCGGTTCCAACGACAACAAACATGAATGATCGTGATTTTATCACAGATCTACTGTCGACTGAAAAATATATGACAAACGGATATAACACAGCGCTTAATGAATTCAGTCACGAATCTCTTTACCAGGATATTCAGCGAATTGCGCTGGAAACACAGAAAACACAAAGACATTTATATGATGTCATGTTCAAATATGGTTGGTACTCTGTTGAAGCGGCTGAGCAGCAAAAGCTCCAGCAGGCACACCAGAAATTCCAGCAAACGCTGACAGATCAATCTCCATACGGATCATCACACATGTCATAAAGAAAAACTGCCAGCATCATACTGGCAGTTTTTTAGCGGTCTTTATTGTCTCGATGAGCTTCATTCAGCGTTTTGATCCGCTGTATGGTTTCTTGATCTCTTCTTATGCCTCTGGATACGTGTCGTTAAAATACCTGGCTAAATGCGGCATGCTTTTGGCAAATATGAGAATAGATGACCCACTGCACTGCTTCACATCTTTTTTGAGCGCCTCGGTTGTTTCCCCAGCAAACCCTCAAGCTCTTCATCTAGTTCGGGGATCTTCCGTCTCCCTTTTTAAGAAAAAAGCCTGACTCTGTGAGTGACAGATGTCAGGCTTTTGACATACAATTATCTTGCAGCAAGAAATGTCTCGGCTTGCGCCTGTTGCACAATGCAGCGTCCTCGACCGTGCGGAATACATAATGGTGTTCCGAATAAAGGATCTGTTGTCACCTGACAATTCATATCAAAGACATTTTTCACGAGATCACAGTTAATGACGGTTTCCGGTCTTCCTTCTGCATAAATCGTCTTGTCTTTAATCGCTACAAGATGATGAGCATATCTGCATGCGAGATTGAGATCATGAAGAACCATCACAATCGTGCGCTGCTCTTTTTCATTTAAATCAAAAAGAAGGTCAAGAATTTCAATTTGATGCGTCATGTCTAAATACGTCGTCGGCTCATCTAACAGGATAATATCCGTCTCCTGCGCTAACGTCATCGCAATCCAGGCGCGCTGCCTTTGTCCACCTGATAATGAATCAACCGTTCGATCAGCGAGTTCTTCCATCTTTGTTGACTTTAGTGCGCGATTCACTGCTTCTTCGTCTTGCTTCGACCACTGTTTCAGCCAATTTTGATAAGGATATCGACCTTGCTTTACGAGCTGATGCACCGTTAATCCTTCTGGCGCTTCTGGTCCTTGTGGGAGAATCGCGAGCTGTTTTGCTACTTCCTTTGTTGGTAATTTTGCAATAGAATGACCTTCAAGCAGGACAGAACCACCCATTGGGTTCATGAGACGGGCCAAAGAGCGAAGTAGCGTGGATTTACCGCATCCATTGCTGCCAATAAATACTGAGATTTCACCCTTAGGGATTGATACATTTAGTTCATCTATAATTATTGTTTCTCCGTAGCCTAAGCTTAAACCTTCAGTAGAAATGGCACTCATTCCGCTCAAACGCTCCTTTTCTCATTCTTATTTTTTATCATGAATATTGCTTATGTATAGACGTCAAAGATCACTTATCTCAATTCAGTGTATCAGATTTAAGTGAACTTGAAAATCATTTTCAATTGAAAAATGAGAAAACTCGTTTACTTCTTCTTCTCGAATGTACGTATTGTCCCATCTTCGAGCTTCATATCGACCTGAATCCGCTGATAATCATCATCCAAATTAAAAGCAGCTAATAATTCGTTTACATACGTTCCACTAAGCTTCGCACTAGGAATAGACATATCATTCAGCTTCATCTTCATCTCCCGCAATGCTTCTTCTCCTTCATACCTGAAACCATTCATGTGATCTCGAATGAATGCTTCTTCTTTTCCGCTCGCCTGACTGTAGGTGGCTTCGTATAATTCATTTTTCTGTCCATATTGAACATGCAGGTGCAGATGCTGGATAGGCAGCTCCTTCATTTGAACAGCTGACAGACTCTCTGCTTCGCCAGTATGTTGTAACGGTTCGATTGATTGACAGCCAGACAGCATAAAGAGCAGCACCCCTAGCAGTCCCGCCTTCTTCCAACACATCATGTGTTTCCTCCTATAATTATATCATCGTTTTTTATTCTTCACCAAGCTTCTTTTCGTTATTCATCTAAACAGTGTGTTATGGTAAATGAAAACAAAAAGGATGGAGAAACGAATGATGAAAAAAACAGCCATTGTGACTGGTGCCAATAGCGGCTTTGGAAAACTCATCACGATGCGCCTCGCCGAGCAAGGCTATAAAGTGATTGCATGTGTCAGGCAGGAAGCCAACGCCAAAAAGCTCGCAAAGGAGATAGAGCAAGCCTCCTTATCTAAAAATATACATATCGAATCGTTAGATGTGACGGCCACACAGTCGATAGAAGCATTAAAGAAAAAGCTGGACGCCTACGCACCGATCACCTTACTTGTGAACAATGCGGGGACAGCCTATGCTGGTTTTGCTGAAGAGGTTTCCGTGGACATGTACCGGCAGCAGTTCGAAGTGAACGTCTTTGGTGTGATGGAATTGACACAAACGGTTCTTCCGTTTATGACAAGTGGTTCAAAAATATTGAATATGAGCAGCATCAGCGGGTTAATGGGGATGCCAGCACTTTCTCCATATGTATCGTCTAAGTTTGCTTTGGAGGGCTATACAGAGAGTTTGCGGATTGAACTGGCTCCGTTTGGTATACAGACTGCCTTGATTGAGCCTGGCTCTTTCCAAACAAATATATGGAACACCTCCATAAACGAGCAAATGACTCAGCCAGCGGAAGGATCTAGATACACAAGCATTTACCAAAAGATGATGGCCTATACAGATGCTCAAAAATCAAATTTTGGAGATCCCCGTGAGGTCGCTGAGCTTGTTGTCACACTTGCAGAGAAAAAACAGTTGAAACAACTCAGATTTCTTGTTGGAAAAGGCGTACGTCTTTCATTCACAGCAAAGCGGCTCTTGCCTTGGAACTTGTGGGAAAAAATCATTTTACGTACGCTCTTATCAAAAAAATGAGCACAAAAAACAGGTGGACCTCTCATCCACCTGTTTTCATTTATTCGTTATCAGATTGTCCAAGGGTAATATCTAGATTCTTGTTCTTCCCTTCACGGATGACGGTCATAGTGGTTTTATCGCCGATTTTTGTTTCTTTGTAAAGAATTTCTTTCAGCTGTGAGCTGTTCGCAACATCTTTCCCTTTGAACTTGATGATAATATCTCCAGACTTCAAACCTGCCTTTTGTGCAGGTGATCCTTTTGACACATCTTTTACGTAGATGCCTTTGCCGATTTGTTTATCAAATAATCCGAGCGTATTTTTCTGATACGTTTCAGGCACTTGTTCAAGGTCAATCATTTGTACACCAAGGTAAGGACGTTCCACTTTCCCGTTTTTCAATAGCTCATCTACAATCGGTTTCACATCGTTACTTGGGATCGCGAATCCAAGTGACTCCACACCGCTTTCGCTAATTTTCAAGCTATTGATGCCAATGACTTGACCGTCCGTATTGATCAGTGGACCTCCACTGTTTCCTGGGTTAATGGCTGCATCCGTTTGAAGCACATTCATCTCAACAGTACCAGATGATGTATTGGTTTCAACTGAACGATCGAGACCACTAATAATTCCTTCTGTCACAGTACCAGAGAACTGCGCACCGAGCGGGTTCCCGATAGCGATGACTTTGTCTCCAGCACGAAGCTTAGACGAATCACCAAAGCTTGCCACTTTATCAATGCCGTCAGCGTTGATTTCGACAACAGCTAAATCTGTCATCACGTCACTGCCGACAAGCTTCGCATCTTTTGTTTTTCCGTCATAAAGCGTGACCTTTAATTTATTGGCACCCTCGACCACGTGGTTATTTGTAATAATGTACGCCTTTTTGCCATCCTTTTTAAAGATAACACCGGAACCAGCTCCAGCTTCAGCTTCTGTTGAATCCCCGCTTAGACCGAACGAGTTTTGTGTAGATTGATAGTTTGAAACCCCTACAATGGTCGGCTCTAAATCTTCTACCATATCAGCTACATTCGTCGCTTTGGTAATTTGTTTTGTTGAGAAATTATCAGAGGCAGCCGGTTCACTTGACGCTGTTTGGTGAGTGTTTGCAGCTGTGTCCTGTGACTTCGGTAAAAGCGGCGTAATGCCAAGCACAAGACCTCCGCCAATAATCCCTCCAAGAATCGGGCTCAGCCATGCAGCCTTCCGTTTTTTTTCCTTTTTAAAAGCACGGTCATCCATCATTTGAGGAGATCGATTTGTCACACTCTCCTGAGATGCAGATGCTTCGTCTTCATGATGGTGAAAAACGAGTTCTTCCTTTTTTTGTGGTTGGTCTATTTGTTCCTCATTCTCTTGCTGTGTTTTTTCTTGATGAATCATATTTTTCTCTTCATCTTCTCTTCGGAAATCCATCGCTTGCACTCCTTTGCATCATTTCATGAAATGCTTCATTCTTATGTGTTGATAGGACTTATGTCCTCTTAATGGAAAGATCATTGATAATTGTATAGACAATAAGTCAAATTATATAATACTTATTCATAGAAAAAAAGCACTTATTAAATAACTTTTTGTCTATGCCCTTTTTTCCCCTTGAGGTTATCATAATCAAACATTATGGGATAATGATGAGAAGAATATGTGAAATTGTGAAAAAAGAATGTGATTGTTGACACGCCGCCTTTGTATCCCGTTATAATGGCGTTGAGAGGATGTGGAAGACTTTGTCGTACACCATTTATTTAGTTGAAGATGAACAAAACTTAAATGAACTTTTAACCAAATATTTAGAGAGTGAAAATTGGAATGTCTCCTCTTTTTTAACAGGAGAAGCGGCACGTGAGGCAATGAACAAGCCGCCGCATCTATGGATTTTAGATATTATGCTGCCTGATACAGACGGCTACACACTCATTAAAGAAATCAAAGCTGCATCACCTGACGTACCGGTCATTTTCATTTCAGCACGTGATGCAGATATCGATCGTGTCCTCGGCTTAGAACTGGGAAGCAGCGATTATATTGCGAAACCATTTCTTCCGCGTGAGCTGATCATTCGCGTGCAAAAGCTGCTGGAGCTTGTGTATAAAAACAGTGATACCCCTCAGCAAAGTGTCACACACGTTTCCTCTTATATCATTCATGAGGACGTAAGAGAGGTTTACGAAGGGGATCAGCTGATTAACTTAACTTCTAAGGAATTTGACTTGTTGCTTTTATTTACACATCATCAAGGACATGCCTTTTCTCGTGAAGATATTCTCATCAAAATTTGGGGACACGATTACTTCGGGACAGATCGTGTTGTCGATGATCTTGTCAGACGGCTACGCAAAAAAATGCCTGACTTAAAAGTCGAGACCATTTATGGATTTGGCTATAGGATGCTAAAAGGATGAAGAATAAACCGCTCGCCTTTCAAATTTGGATCGTCATCTCTGGCATTTTGCTGACGATTTCGATTGTCCTGATCATTTTATTTTCAAATACATTACGAAACTTCTTCACGAATGAAATATATAAAAACATCGAAAACGAGCAACAGGTGTTAACAGAATACCCTTTGAATCCAGATGGGTCGCCAAAGTCGACACCAGAAAATCGCACGGTTCAGCACCTTCTGATCCCGTCAGATGAATTAAATCAAATGGCCCAGTTTTTCCCGTATGCATTTATTGAGAAAGTGCAAACCTTTGTAAAAAAACAAAAAAGCGTAACGAAACGCTACTCAGAAGAAGTGAATGGGGAACATATCTTTTTTGTGATCAAAAAAATCTCATCAGGCAATACACAATATATTCTCTTGTCCTATGCACCGGACTCTTATCGAGATGACTTGTCCTTTACACTGTTTAAACAGCTGATTTTTATTTTAGGCACTGTTATTTTACTTAGCTGGCTTCCATCTATTTGGCTTGCCCGCTACTTATCCCGTCCGATCGTTACGTTTGAAAAGCATGTGAAGCGGATTGCACAAGAAGACTGGGATGATCCGGTTATCGTTGACCGGCAAGATGAAATCGGCAAGCTCGGTTCTACAATCGAAGAAATGAGACAAAAACTCATTCAAAAGGATGAAACTGAGCGAACACTTTTGCAAAACATATCACATGATTTAAAGACACCTGTCATGGTCATCCGCGGCTATACGCAGTCCATTAAAGATGGTATTTTTCCTAAGGGAGATCTTGAACAAACGGTGGAAGTCATCGAAGGTGAGGCGGAAAAGCTTGAGAAGAAAATCAAAGATTTGCTGTACTTAACAAAGCTTGATTATTTATCAAAACAACATCACGCGCATTCTTCCTTCCTCGTGAGTAATACAATGCTGGAAGTGGTTGACCGTATACGCTGGTCGAAAAATGAATTGCAGTGGAACGTGGACTTAGATGATGAGGCTACACTTGAAGGCGATCCAGAACAATGGAGCAAATTATTTGAAAATGTACTAGAAAATCAACTTCGCTACGCAAAAAGTAAAATTGACATTCATATGAAGCAGGAAGAGGATCAAATCCGCATTGTCATTCGTAATGACGGCCCTCCAATTGAAGAACATATGCTATCCAACCTATACGAACCTTTTAGTAAGGGGAAAAAGGGCGAATTCGGTATTGGATTAAGCATTGTCAAACGAATTCTTTCAATGCATGGAGCTTCCATATCTATTGAAAATGATGATCTAGGAGTACGTTATACAATTACTGTTCCAAAGAAGAGACTGTAGGGTTTTTGACCGCAGTCTTTTTTAGATGAATGAATACCCATTGAAATCAGGGTATGTGGCCTTGATCTTCTTGCCAGCTTGGTACATCCATTTCTTTTCAACTGTTGTTTCTTTCGGCATTTTGACTTTTTCTACTTGAATTCCCTTTGTTCGCAAGCGTCTAATCATATCATCGATTTCTCTCATGAAACATCATCCTTTCACATATTTTGACCAGTTGGTCACCTTACTTTATAATATAAAGAATTACACTGTAAAAAACAAGTTACAATCTGATTAATTTTTGAAAACTTTCGTCGTTTATGACCGATAAGTCATATCTCTTTGCGAACGTTTCCTAAGACATTTGTCTCTCGGTAAGAAAGGATGACATGCATATTGAAAAAGAAAGAAAAAATGATCATTGAGGCCGGCATGAAATTATTTTCCAGTAAAGGCTACAATACAACGTCTGTTCAGGAAATTGCGGATGAATGTCATATGTCAAAGGGTGCTTTTTATCTTTACTTTAAATCAAAGGAAGCCCTGCTCATTTCGATCTTGCATAACTATTACGATAAGGTATTTACCCGGATTCACGAGGTTCAAACAGAAGGTGGCACACCAAAAGAAGCCTATCGCAAACAGCTCACTGTCTATTACGATAATATTTTGCAGCAAAAGGATTTTATTAAAATGCAACTGAGCGATCGAGCCCTTCCATTGAATGAAGAAACGCAGCAGCTCGCTAAACAAATTAGGCTTGCAACGATCCAGCTGCACATTGATAACATTAAAAAGGTGTATGGTGACGCTGCTATTCCTTATATGGCGGATCTATGTTTAACCATCGAAGGCATGAGTCATGTTTATTTTGAGCTTGCGATTTTATATGATTTTCAGTTGGAAGCAGAAGAGCTTGCCACAACCATGATGCACCGCATTGATGATTTGATGAGCGGTATGATGAAGCGAAACGATCTTCCGCTCATTTCTGTTGACCAAGCGAGCGACTGGTTTGGTTCCATTTATGAACAGTCCTTTGACCCGCTGACAGAATCTCTATTAAAAGAATTAAGAGGGCTGGCAGAAGAACACTATGAAGTGAAAAACGAGTCTGATTTATTTGAAGCACTTGGCATTTTAGAAAATGAATTAAACAAGCAAAAACCAAGACAAGTCATTGTCAAAGGCATGCTTTACCAACTGAAATTATACGCGCCGCTTCAATCCATCTCTGAAGCACTCTTACGCACATCGAAAGAGGATCATTTATAAAACCCAGGGCAGTACCTGAGTGATCCTTGTGATAAATAATTAAAACCTTTTTCTGTCAGCGCAGGAAGTTTGTTGGCTTGAATTCTGTTTAGCAGGTCATCTACATATCTTTGAATCGCGATTTCCATCCTGCGTCCGCCTTTGATCAAGATATAACAAAAAAGCCGTTTCCTTAGAGTCATGCGAGATTACTGAAAAACACGTATACGTAGCATCGAATAAATCTTGTCTTTCACATTCTCATGAGAGATTCACATCAACCATTTAGTTCAAATAAGAAACCAGGGGGCATCTGCCCCTGGTTTCTTATTTCGCTTTCGGTGTCACCATTTCTTCTGGTTTCACAAACTGTTCAAACTGCTCTTCTGTTAGCAGTTCTAATTGAAGTGCTGCTTCTTTTAACGTTAATCCTTCTTTGTGAGCAAGCTTAGCAATTTTCGCTGCATTTTCATATCCGATGTGCGGGTTAAGTGCCGTCACAAGCATCAATGAATTTTTCAGGTTTTTCTCAATTGTTTCTAGGTTTGGTTCAATTCCGATGGCACACTTGTCATGGAATGAGTTCATGCCGTCAGCGAGTAACTCAACTGATTGCAGGAAGTTATAGATGATGACCGGCTTAAATACGTTAAGTTCAAAGTTTCCTTGGCTTGCAGCAAAACCGATCGTTGCATCATTCCCCATGATTTGCGCTGCAATCATTGTTAAAGCTTCACTTTGTGTTGGGTTGACTTTTCCAGGCATAATAGAGCTGCCCGGCTCATTTTCAGGAATCATCAATTCACCAATTCCGCAGCGAGGGCCACTTGCAAGCCATCTGACATCATTGGCAATTTTCATTAAATCAGCTGCAAGGGCTTTTAGGGCACCATGTGCATACGTAATTTCATCATGGCTTGTCAGTGCATGGAATTTGTTTGGTGAAGAATGAAAAGTTTGACTTGTTAACTTGCTGATCTCTTCAGCCACGTATTTGCCGAACTCAGGATGTGCGTTAATCCCTGTACCAACAGCGGTTCCGCCAATCGCAAGCTCTCTCATTTTTTCCGTAGATTCTAAAATCATTTCTTTTGAACGATCCAGCATGTAAACCCAGCCGCTAATCTCTTGGCCAACTGTAAGCGGTGTTGCATCTTGCAGGTGCGTACGACCGATTTTAACGATCTCTTGATGCGCTTTTGCTTTCTCATCAAATGTGGCTCTTAACTGGTCAATAGCAGGTACTAATTTTTTGTACACAGCTAAAACAGCTGCCACGTGCATAGCCGTTGGGAATGTATCGTTTGAGCTTTGACTTCGGTTTACGTCATCATTCGGATGAATGCTGAGTTCACTATTTTTATCTTTCAAGTAAGCAGTTGCTCTATTTGAAATGACTTCGTTTATGTTCATGTTACTTTGTGTTCCACTACCAGTTTGCCATACAACAAGCGGAAAATGCTCATCGTATTTTCCGCTGATAATATCATCACATACAACTGCAATGGCTTCTGCCTTTTCACTTTCAAGGTTACCAAGACGTTCGTTGGCAATGGCTGTGCTACGCTTCAAAATTGCAAACGCATTCACAACTTCCTTTGGCATTTTCTCAGAACCGATTTTGAAGTTTTCTTTGCTTCGTTGTGTTTGTGCACCCCAGAACTTGTCCTTTGGCACCTTAATTTCGCCCATTGTATCTTTTTCGATTCTAAATTCCGTCATTATGTATCCCTCCATAGCTTCTCATCACTCAACTCTATTCTATACAAAAAACGAAAATCCTTTAAGCGTTTTCAATTAAAATTTTATCTTTATTTTAATTTTAGTTCAATATAAACACGAACATCTTTCGAATATTTGTATTTTGGGTTCGTTTTTCCATAATCCTTTGACGTATACCTCACCTCATAATGCTTGTCAAACGACTGTAGAATACGGTCAATCTTTTCTTTTGTTCCTGCTAAACGAATTTGTGCCATCTTGTTTCCTCCACAACCCTATTCTTTCTTTTACCACAAAATAATGTAACAGAGAATATTGTTTTTTCAAGTAGGTAATGCTAAGAAAAAAATGTTGAGGCGGGTGATCCTTTTGAATCAGACTCCACTGAAAGAGCACTTATACGATAATCTCTCTGTTATTCTCCCGCAGTTAAAGGAAATGGACGATTTGATCCATGAGAAAAAAACGCTACCTCACGGACAGGTTGTTTATTATTTATACATTAAAGAAATGAACGAAACCAACCAGATTCAAACCTTCTTAAAGCTGCTGCTGCAAGACCATACCTCTCTTACAAAAGAGAAGCTAGAATCCAATTTATCCATGATGACAACCCGTTCGGTGAAGACCTCTGAAGAATTGATCGATGCGATTTTTCAAGGGCATTGTGTCGTTCTAATTAACGGATTTCAGCATGCTTATATTTTAGAAACGAACGGAACGAAGAAACGTAGTTTAGGGGAATCCAAATCTGAAACAGTGGTTAGAGGGCCAAAAATTGGCTTTATTGAAGATGTAAACACGAACTTAGCTCTCGTGAGACAGCGCTTGAAAAACCCTGATCTCAAAACAGTAGACATGAAAATTGGGCAGAAAAAATACACCCAAGTGACCATTATGTACATTGATGGTATCGTTCAAGCTCCTGTTTTAAAAGAGGTGAAAAAACGTCTCAAACAAGTCACCATTGATGATATACAAGACTCTGGTGTTCTTGAGGAACTCATTGAAGACAATGTGTATTCTCCTTTTCCGCAAATCCAAAACACAGAACGGCCAGATAAAGTTGCGTCTGCTTTAAACAATGGGCGAGTCGCCATTTTTGTCGATCATTCACCTTTTGTTTTAATTGTGCCTGCTTCCCTCGCGACGATCATGCAATCACCTGATGATTATTATGAAAGATGGATCGCTGCCTCCCTCATTCGTTTGCTACGTTTTACTTCCATTTTTCTTACATTGTTTTTATCAGCTATTTATATTGCACTTGTGTCCTTCCATCAAGGTCTTTTGCCCACAACGTTAGCCATTTCCATCTCAAGCACAAGGGAGAATGTCCCCTTTCCTCCTATTGTGGAGACACTCATCATGGAGATAACCATTGAGCTGTTACGGGAAGCTGGATTAAGGATGCCAAATCCGCTTGGTCAAACGATCGGACTTGTTGGAGGAGTCGTGATTGGACAGGCTGCCGTACAAGCTCATATTGTCAGCTCAATCATGGTGATTATCGTCAGTGTCATCGCACTTGCATCCTTTACCGTTCCTCAATACGGGATAGGCATGTCATTTCGCACGCTCCGCTTTGTGTCCATGTTTACTGCGGCTGCATTGGGTTTATACGGAGTTGTACTGTTCATGCTCGCACTACTGACACATTTGACTAGACAAAAAAGTTTTGGCACTCCATACTTCTCACCAGATTTTGTGTTCAGCTATAAAAACGAGGATAATTCCATCATTCGGTTGCCTTTGAAAAACCAGAAGAAAGGAGAACGACATGGTCAATCATAAAGAGTCGATCACAAGCTATCAGGCAAGTGCCATTATTACGAATACCACTTTAGGCGCAAGCATGATGATTCTGCCAAGATCAATGGCTCAGGCTGCGTCTACACCTGACGGCTGGATTGCACTCTTACTGATGAGTGCCATTTACATTGTGTTTATTTTTGCGAATGTGCTCATGATGAAAAAGGTTCCCTTCTCCTCTTATTATGATTATACAAACGAAGGGCTTGGGAAATGGATTGGCGCTCTTGCCAACCTTTTGATCATTATTTATTTTCTTGGCGTCGCCAGCTATCAAGTAAGGGCCATGTCGGAAATGGTGAAGTTCTTCCTGCTTCAAAACACGCCTGTAGTCGTGACAATGCTCAGCTTTATTTTAGTCGGTTTTTATCTTGTAGTTGGTGGGATTGGTGATATTGCCAGGCTATGTCCTTTTTTTCTCATTGTTACACTCATCATCTTATTTATTGCCTACGGACTCAGTGTACAAGAATTTAAGTTAGATAACCTCCGGCCAGTGTTAGGAGAGGGCTTATCTCCTGTCTTCAATTCCTTTAATGCTTCAGCCATTTCGTTTGTCGGCATTGAAATGATGTTGTTTATGCCTGCATATATGAACACTCAAAAACACACCTTTGCTTATGGTACAGTCGGATTTTTGATTCCTGCGATCATTTATATTTTCACCTATATTCTTGTAGTTGGTGCGCTGACTGTAAAAGAAACGGCTACATTAACTTGGCCGACCATTGCATTATTTCAATCATTTGATATTCAGGGGGTCTTTATTGAACGAATTGAGTCCTTTCTGCTGATCGTATGGCTTATTCAGCTTTATACGAGCTTTGTAGGGTATACGTTTTTTGCTGCAATTGGGGTATCCAAGCTGACAAAGCTTCCTAAAAAAGTCGTCCTCGCCTTGATGGGGATTGTGATCTTCTCTGCCGCCATTTTTCCAAAGGATGTTGATATAGTGCGTGATTATCTGACTTATGTAAACAACCTATTTTTCCTTTTATTCGGCATACTCCCGTTTCTCTTATTCATTATTGTGTTTTTCAAAAGGAGGGGGAAAGCAACATGAAAAAGAAAGCGACTTTTGCTTTCCTGACGCTTATCCTATTAAGTGGATGCTGGGATAGTACAAATATCGAGGAGCTCAACATGGCGATTGGATTTGCTGTAGATAAGGGAGATAACGGACATAAACTAAAGCTGTCTATGCAAGTTCTCGTTCCTCAAAAAATTGATCAAGAAACGAGCATAAAAGACCCCACTGAAATCATTGAAACAAGCGGTGATTCTATGCACCAAATTTTTCGCACAACTGCCCAAAAAACTCACCGCATTTTCTCACATCAGCTAAGAGTTTATTTATTTTCTCAGGAGCTCATCAATGAGAATAATTTCGACTTGGTCATTAATCAATTCATTCGAGACAATGAAACACGAAGAGGAAGTCTTGTCTTTATGACTTCTGAAAAGCCTGGGGACATGCTAAAAATCAATGACGACGGGCAGCCAGCTTCATCCACTTTATACACCATTTCGGGAAATACAAAAACAACCATTCGCATGTTTAAGCCAGTCTCATTAGGAGATATTTCTTCTGCCATGCAAAACAACGTATCCTTTGCCCTTCCAAAAGTCAGTGTCGATAAAGGCAAATTAATATTGGAAGGTGCCTCTATTATTAAAAATAAACGATTTCTCACTAACATCTCTCCATTAGCAGTGCAGTCATATAACCTATTAACTGGGGACGCAAAGGGCGGAGTGATTGATTTTCAATATGATCAGAGCATCTATTCTTTTGAGATTTTTAAACTTAACCACAACATAAAGACTCATAAATCAGCCAGTGGCACATATCGATTTGATGTTTCAGTCGAGCTTGATGGAAGGTTGTCTGAGGACTGGAATGTACGTGAAAATTCATTTAATGAGAAATATCTCCAAGAGATTGAGGGGGTCGTGAAGCAGCGGTTAGAAAAGAACGTGAAAGATTTCATTGAGAAGTTACAGCACGAGATCAAAGCAGATATTTGTGGATTTTATCAAAAAGCGAATATCGCGTATCCGAATGATTTTCGAAAAGAAGCAAAGCATTGGGATGAGGTTTTTAGTGAATCGGACATTCAATACAAGGTAAATGTGAAAATCCGTGACTTCGGGACTAAGGGCGCAACACAATCCTTATAGAGTATGTTAAAATGGTAAGAAAAAAAGGGTGTCAATCATGAAACGAGCTTTACTTTTGGCCGGCATTCTATTTTTGATTTTAGGATTACTCCTCTTAATCGTAGTATTCATGCAATCAAAAGAAGATTTCTTCATTGAAGCCGACAGCTTTTCGAGCACATTTTTGATCGTGATTTATTATGGACAAACCCCTGCGATCCTTCTTATTGGAGGCGGTTTATTCGTCGGACTTTCACAGATCATTGATTTTCAGGAGAAAAAAGCGGCATTGGCAAAGGAGAGCGTAAAGCTATTATCCGAGATGAAGCAAACCCTGATAGACAAATCGGCCGAGGAGCAGGAGGCTTTTTCAGTTCCTGAGCTCCATCAACTATCCGAACGTCCGATCACAGGACAGAAGGACTAAAATTCCGCATGTTCTAGCAGCTTTCATTTGAAAGCTGTTTTTTTATTGAATCAGCTTATGACGATGTGCACACAGCCGCTTGTGTTCGATCTTTCTACGTCAAGCTTTGAAAGAATGTTGGTCATATTCGTCTTCACCGTTTTAATTGTAATAACTATTCCTCACCATGACCTTATTCAATTTCCCATCTGCAATCAGCTTCAATATTTCCATTTCTCTTGCTGTTAACGAATCCGGAGAATACCCATTTGCTTAATGACGGAGTTTATTCATGACCTTTCTAGCCACTTTTGATTCAATTCCCTTGGTTCTCCAATACTGGCAGACTTAATGGCATCAGCAATTTCTCCTGCCTTCGATATTAATAAGTAACTCAAAGCATCAGCCTCCATCACTGGATAGACTTTATCATCATCAATAAAGCTCGTCAGATCGATCATTTTGCCATCTTCATGCCTCCTTTCTTGCTCCTTGCTTTTACTATAGTCAAAATAGAAACCCGGCAAAACGTGTTACAGATTGATCTTTGATTGCGACCAGAGTCGTAACTTTGGTCAGGTTTGACTGCAACAAAAAAGCACTCTTGAAAAGTGCTTCCCTTATTTAGAACGAAACACATCTGCACTTCGTTCATATTCAACATCAGCTTCACCGAGCCGATGATTTACAATACGTGCAACTGCAAATAAATAGTCGGATAAACGGTTGACATATGTGAGCGTAACTGATGGAATCTCTCCCTGCTTCGCTAGCGTCACAATATGCCGCTCTGCTCTTCTGACCACTGTTCTCGCCACATGTAAGAAGGCAGCGCCTTGCTGGCCACCTGGTAAAATAAATTTGGTCAGCGGGGAGGCTTCCTCTACATACACGTCCATTCTTTGCTCAAGGAATGCCACAGATCCATCTGTTAATTTGCCTTCTTTCCTCGGTTTCACCGCTGCTAAATCACCACCGCAGTCAAACAGCTCATGCTGAATGACGATCAGCTCAGACAGAATATCTTGAAACAATTCACCATGCTGCTGTAAGCTTGCTTGTGCAAGTCCAATGAAGCTATTCGCCTCATCTAACGTACCGTACGCTTCTACCCTGATGTCATCTTTATCTGCTCTCCCGCCAATCAAGCCTGTTTGGCCTTGATCCCCGTTTTTTGTATAAAGTTTCATCGATTCTCCTCCTTGTGCATTGCTTTGTCCTTTTAGAATACCCTGAAATTGAAAATTTGTATTTATTTTACTATAAACACTGTGTTTTTAACATTCGGTCGATTTGAATGCTGAACCATGAACTAAACACAAAAAAGTGAACCTTCTGGTTACTTTTTAATTGCACCCAATGTATAAAGGAGACGTTGCGCTTTCTTCCGTAACCTTTCGTATAGAAGGGCATCAAGTCCCATTTCTTCTGCGTTGACAGCAGCGATACAAAGATGATGAATTGGGATGCTCCCCTCTTGTTGAATGATGTGCATCAACTGCCCCATCATCTGAACAGACGCTCCATCTGATAAAGATCCTTTCAGCACAAGCCAAATGGTTAGCTCTCCTTGCTGAAGCATCCCGTAAAGAGCTATATCATCTTCATCGTCTTCAGCGGCGTATTGCTTTTGTCCCTCAGATTTGCCGAAAAACAATATACCTTCAGCATCATCTAGTCTGTCATGAAGAGTCTCAGTTCCCGTTCCAAGTGACCTTTTCCAAAAGAAACCTCCATTTTTCTCGTGTGAGGATAGAATACGAAGCGGCTGATTGATGGAAAATGTCATTCCTTTTGAGCCATGCGTTCTCCAACCATCAGCTAATTTCACATTGGATGCTTTAGACATTGCAGCAGGCTCAATCATCAGCTGTGGGTTTGCTCGCAGTGGATGATTGAGCAGTGTGACATCAGTTTCGTACACCCGGTTGATCCGTTCAGTGGTCAAAACGTGATGCGGTTGTCCTAATATTTCAGCCTTTCCTTCATGAAGCAATAGCAACCGATCACAATACAAACTGGCAATGTTTACATCATGAAACACACCGATCACCGTTAATTTAGAGGAAGAGGTCTCTTCTTTAATTAAATCGAGCAACTCTTTTTGATAAGCTAAATCAAGAAAACTGGTTGGCTCATCTAGCAATAAATATTCAGGCTGCTGAGCTAATGCCTGGGCTAAATATACTCGCTGCTGTTCTCCTCCGCTTAACTCATGAATGGATTGATCTTTAAATTGAACGACATCCGTTTGTTCCATCACTCTGCTTACGACTTGCTCATCTTCTTTCATGACAGATTGCAGCCATCCTTTCTGATAAGGATAACGTCCAAACTGAATGGTTTCCTCCACTGTAAATGAGAAGGCTTGGTCGGTTTTCTGTGGAAGAACAGCAAGTTTTTGCGCAAGTACCTTTGGCCGGTATGATTGAATCGAGCAACCGCTGAGGCATACTTGACCGCTCTTAGGCGCTAAAATACCTGCTATCATTTTGAGCAGGGTTGTCTTTCCGCTCCCATTTGGTCCCAGTATACCGAGAAATTCTCCTTTCTTCACCTCAAAACTGATGCCACGAATGACCTCTTTCTCACCATAGCCACCTTTGACTTCCTTCACTTGAATCATAGATGCGTCCCCCCTCTATATCTGCGAATGAGGATGATCCCAAATACAGGTGCACCAATTAACGCAGTAATGATACCAATAGGCAATTCCGTCGGCTCAATGATTGTACGGGATAACACATCTGCTATGACAAGAAAGGAAGCGCCGTTCATCATAGATAAAGGCAGCAGATGCCGGTGATCCGTGATGGCTAAAAGGCGGATAAAATGCGGGATCACAAGTCCCACAAATCCAATCGTCCCTGACACCGCTACCGCACTGCCAGTCAGGATCGAACCAGCAAGCAGTACAATATATTTGCTCCTTTTCACATGTACACCTAATAGCTTTGCCTTCTCTTCGCCATACGTCATCACATTCAAATCTCGCCCCATCAGCATCAGTGCAAAGGTACCAATGAGGAAGAAAGGGAGAAAAAGAGCGATATAACGCCAGCCCCTCATGGACACACTGCCAAGAAGCCAATGAATAATCTCTTTTAGGTCATCACCCGTTAAAGCAATCATTAATGAAATGAGCGCTCCCAAAAAAGAGCTGAAAATCACACCCGTCAAGATTAAAGAGGAGATGCTCATCCCCCGATGAACAAGACGTGCGAAAAAGAGGACTAGACATAGTGTCACAAGCGCTGTTGTCATACTGAAAAAAGGCAGTGTAAAACTGCCCAACAAGGGGAGCTGCAAGCTAAAAAATAAAGTCGCTACGGCTCCAACAGATGCCCCTTGAGATACTCCTAGTGTATAAGGATCAGCGAGGGGATTTTTTAATAAACCTTGAAAGGCAGCACCAGATGACGCCAGCGCTGCTCCTACTAATGCCGCTAATATCACTCTCGGCAGCCGGATATTCATCATAATATTGCGATCAATAGAATCAATGGTTCCGACCTGCACTCCAAATAGTTCATGAACAAATATACGAAGAATAGAAGGAATGGGAATCCCTAAGCTACCAAATGAGATTCCCATTCCAATGCTCACCACAAGAAGTAAAACACTGAATGCGTAAGCGATAATGAATTTATTTGAACGTGTCAGGATAGATGCTTTTCGCAAGATCCTCGACTCCTTCAACCAATCTCGGTCCCGGTCTTGATGCGAGATCCGTATTCAATTGAAAGACTTGTTTTTCTTTTACTGCTTTAATCGCATTCCAACCATCTCTTTTTTTCAGATCAGCTAAGCTTGAACCATCAATTGTGACAATGACATCAGGATTTCGTTTGATAATTGACTCTTCTGTCATTTGTACCCAGCCAGTTTGGTCGCCGGCTGCATTTTTTGCATGAATGACTGAAAGCATTTCGTCCATAAATGTATTTTTACCTGTTGTATAGATTTCAGGAGCACCTGACACTTCAACAAAGACTGTTTTTTGTTTGTCTTTGGAAATCGCCTCTGCTTGTTTTTTGAGGTCGTTCAGTTTTGATTTCATCTCGTCTACAAGCTTCGCGGATGCCTCTTTCACTCCAATTGCTTCACCGATCATATGAATAGACTTGTAAACATCCTTGAAGGAGGTTGCATCATTTACAGTCAGCACTTGAATACCTGCATCTTCAAGCTGTTTAAATCCATCTTTTGCCCCCAGTTGTGATGCATGTGCTAATACGAGGTCAGGCTTTAAGGAAATGACCTTCTCTACATTGAATTCAAGTCCACCTATCTTCTCAACCTTTTCTACTTCCTTTGGATAATTGTCAAAATCTGATCTTCCAACGATTTTATCTTCAAGGCCAAGCGCATAGGCAACCTCTGTATTACTTGGAATTAAAGAAACAATCCTTTCGGGCTGTTCTTTAATTTGGACTGTTTTACCAGCTGCATCTTTAATTGATACAGGAAATGCCGCAGTTGCTGTCTCTTTATTTTCAGAACCCGTTGCTTTGTGATCTGTTTCCGCACCTGCACATCCTGCTAAAACACCCATCACAAGCAAAAACGATAGCCAAATGGCTGTTAACTTCTTCATGAATAAACCCCCTGCTTTATGTACTGCTTGACAGAATCTCCTCCGTCAATTCTTTTCTAATTTCGGGAATATTATACTACAGTGCATATAGGTTGTATATGTTCACCTGTAGGCGCTAATTATTGCACCTTTTTGACTGAATCTCTGATCATCAGCTCTGTGTGTACATACATTTTTTCCATATGATCTTCTTGCACTTCACCATTTATGACTGAAAGGATGGCTTCTGCACCAAGTGCGCACATTTTTTCGATCGGCTTTTTCACCGTTGTCAGTGCAGGCGTGGTATAGGATGAAAATGCAATATCATCGAAACCGATGATGGAGATATCACCTGGACACGTTTTGCCTTTTGCCAACAAAGCATTCATCGCACCAATGGCCATGTCATCGTTTGAGCAAAAAAGCGCTGTTGGTGGATAATCAAGAGTCAGCAAAGCTTCCATTGATTCATAGCCGCTTTTCATGTGATAGTCTCCTTTGAACATATATTCTTTCTTCATTGGCACATGATGATCAATTAATGCTTGTAGAAAACCATCATTTCTTTCCTGAGTCGATTTAAAGCCTTCTTTCCCTTCAATGATGGCGATCTTTTCATGACCTTGCTGAATAAAATAGTGCGCCGCTTGGTATGCACCTTGACTATCATTAGCTAATATATTCATCACTTCTTTACTTTCCACACGGCGATTTAGCACAATGATGGGAATGCCCTGTTTTTTTACATGGTGGATAAACGCTTCATCGTGCTCGCTTTGGCTCATGAGCAAAATGCCATCATAGCGTTGTTTATGAATGGTTGTGTACTCGTGAAGGTCAGCAATTTCTTTTACAAATAGATTATAGTGCTCTGTCATCACACTGTTGACACCTTTTAACGCATCCACGAAGAAACTTGAGGACGTGCCTTCTGTTAAACTCGTAAAAAACAGACCGATTGTATAGGATTTTTGTGATACAAGGCCTCTAGCATGGACATTCGGTGAATAATTCAGGTGTTTTGCAATCGACAAAATCTTTTGTTTTGTTTTTTCTTTAATAAAAGGACTGTTATTTAAAGCCCTTGATACCGTGGTATGAGAGACGTTTGCCAATTTTGCTATGTCTTTAATTGTGACTGTCATGCTATTCCGCCTTTTATAATTTTTTACCATCTTATCATAAAACCGCTTTCATTTTCCTGTCTTTTTCTGCATGTAATCTTGCTTTGATGCTGTAGCTGCTTTGCACGTTCAAATTGAAATAATGAAAAAAGATTTGTTCACGTTAACATTTTTAATCTTTTACAAAAATGATTCAATTCTAAAATAGGAAAAAACGATCTCCATTAGAAAAGAAAATCGTTTTTTGACTATTTTACAGATGATAATTTTTTTAGGATAATCGCAATAGTTGTTCCTACACCTAGATCACTTTCAACTTGAATATCTCCGTCATGCAGTAAGACGAGCTCTTTAGCAATCGCCAGCCCGAGTCCTGTTCCATTCGTTGGATCATTCGTATTTGTCCCTCTGTAGTAACGGTTAAATAAGTGATCAACAGTTTCTTGTGCCATTCCGCGTCCTTTGTCTTTCATTTCGATCCGAACTTCCTCATTTGTTTCAGATAAGGTAGCTGTAATATGAGTTCCTTTCTGGTTATGCTTGACAGCATTCGCTAGCAGGTTCTCAATTACTCGTCTAAACCAAGCTTTGTCAATCTCAAACATGACTCCATCTGTTTGATCTTCAAAAGATGACGGATAATCTTCCGAAAATGAGCTTCTTGAAAACTCGTCCATAATAGACGCTAAAAATTCACCAAGTTCGACAGGTTTTCGATTAATAGGTAATGCGCCATTTTTCAATCGATACGTAAGGTTTAAGTCCTCTATTAAGGTCGACATGTATTCTGATTTCTCACGAATGACCTGTCCCATTTCCATGACTTCTTCTTTGGACCATTGGTATTGATTAGATTCAAGCATCATTCCATAGCCGTAAATCGTACTAAGAGGCGTTTTCAAATCATGAGACAATCCTGCAATCCATTCTTCCCTTGTGATTTGAATTTTCCTACGGTTTGCTTCATTCTCTTTTAGTGTATGCGTGAGCTGATCCATTGTTTTTAGGATATCTTCAAACAACCGGTATTCTCGCTTAATACGGCCTTTTTTATTTTTACTGACTGGAATCCCTTTTCTGTTTGTTGGTTCCTGTAATTTATTTCTTGATAAAAAAATCAGCCAGCGAATAATGTGATAGATCGGTAGCCCATATCGATAAGAGTACCATAATGTCATAACGATAATAATAGTGAGGGCAAGACCCGCAATCAGAATGGTCGTATATTGGTTTAAAGCCTCTGTCTCTCTATCATAAAGCTCGTCTGGGCTGTATACTTTATTTGGCACAGACACGATTATGTAGAGATGTTTATTCACTTTGATGTAAGAGAGGTCACTTCTAAACTCCCAAGGCTTCGATTGGTACTTTAGCAGTTCAACATCCGTTACGTTATTTTTCAAATCGTTTTTCGCAAGGATGCCTTTTAGATATTTTCCTTCTTCATTGAATAGATGCACCGATCCATTCATTCTTTTCAAAAATTCTTTCGTTTCAACCGAATATTGAGATAGTGCATCCAGATTTTTCTCGTGCTGCTTGAGATAATTAGCTACCTTTGTACTGTTCGTTTTAAACCCATATAACACGATAAAGCTTTCTTGATCAATCTCAATTGGCCAGAAGTACATCTTGTAATCTTTAAATTGTCTTTTTTCAAAAATCCTGATCATTTCATCCTTTTGATAGGATGTTGGAATATTTTTAGGGAGGTGATAGCTATATACATTGTGTTTTTTTGAATCGATCACTTGGAACCAGCCGTCACGTTTTTTCACTGCTTGTTTGAGCTGATCATCGGCTTCCATTTTTCCATCCTCGTTAAAATAAAGCCACCTCATGAGTGTATCTCCATCGGCCTTTGTTAAACCGGTTTCAGTCATATTCTCATAGTGTTTTTTATAATATAGATTCTCAGAGAACGTATTCCCGATCACCAGAATCGCAATGACAATAAACATCTGTCCGACAAAGTGAAAGAAAAGTTTTGTTCGTAAATTCATGAATTAATTCAGAACCTTCACAGGATGTGGAATAAATTTATATCCCATACCACGAATCGTTACAATGTATTCAGGCTGACTAGGATCTAATTCTATCTTTTCTCTCAGCTTTCGAATATGAACCATGACGGTGTTGTTATCACCATATGATGGGACGCCCCATACTTTCTCGTAGATTTGATCTTTTGAAAGGACCACATTCGGATGATCACAAAAGTACTTCAGCAAAGATAGAAGTTGAGCAGAGCATGCCGTCACCTCTCCTCTCACTTTCAATTCAGCTGCATGAGGATGATATGAGAAATGGGCATATTCATATTGGTTGTGAGCCTCTTCTTGCTCCTCCTGTAAGGAGATATATGTTCGGTTTAAGTGAGCCTTAATTCGGGCCACTAGCTCTAACGGATTAAATGGCTTTGTGATGTAATCGTCTGCCCCTTGTGCAAAGCCGGTCAGTTTATCTACATCGGACGTTCTTGCAGTTAAATAGAAAATGGGCGCTTTCGTATATATTCTCATTTCAGGAAGAACGTCAAAGCCAGACTTACCGGGCATCATCACATCTAAAATTAAGAGATGGATGTCTTCGTTTTTGACCACATCTAATGCTTCATTTGCATGGTAGGCTTTATAAATATGCTGAAATCCTTCTTTTTTTAATACGCGTTCAACCATTTTTACAATTGCTTCTTCATCATCTGCAATCAATATTTTTGCTGTTTCCACGCATCCCTTTCCTTTCTAGATATGTTCTCTAACCGTATATTACCATTGTCTAAAGTAAAAAAGTACCTCTTTTCTCCATAAAAGCGAAAAAATATCAACTAAAGAATATGGTATTACTAGGAATCTCGTAAAACAACTCGGTATATATACCGAAGAAGAAACAAAAGAAATCAAGGTCAGTACAACTGACCCATAGAGTGGCTACTATGTTAAGGATGAACGTGAAAAATCATTTACTTATTCATTTCACACCAATTTTTGAGAAACACATCTTCTTTATTCTGTTCCTTTAGCAAATCTTTTTGACATGAATGGATAAAGCAAAATACCAACTAAGAACAGGCCAATTCCGAGACCGAATGTTTTCAAATCAGCTGTCCCTGAAATAATGACCCAAGCAGAATACCCAATAGCAACAAGTGCAATGATGCCGTCTCTTGTTCGATTTCCTTTTTGGAGATCATACGTGTCGCCTTGTATGATGATCTTAAAGCTGTAGATCGATGACACGATATACGGAATGAGATATGCAAGTGTTGCTGATGTTGTTAAAAAGGTAAAAGCCTCATTAATTGTTCTTGACATCACTGAGAAAATAAACAGCTGTGACATAATATTTGTGACAGTCAAGGCGAAGGCAGGGCTCCCCTTTTTGTTTGTTTTTGCAAACACTGCTGGGAAATCACCAGCCTTTGCTGCTTGATAGGGTACTTCTGAACCGAGTAAGATCCAGCCAAGCATCGACCCAAATAAACAAATGATCGCAAGCATTGCCATGACAATTCCACCAGCTGGCCCAATAATCAACTGAAGCACGTCTACGAATGGTTTGTCTGAGCCTTGTAATTGATCGTGTGGCAACACGCCCATTGTAATCAGTGTGATAATCATGTAGATGGATAGTGCAATTAAAAGCCCTGTAATCGTCGCACGTTTGACATCACGCTGCGAGGACGCTCTTCCTGATAAAATAACAGCAGATTCGATTCCAATAAATGCCCATAGTGTAGAAATGGCCGCATGATGTATTTGACCCCCAAGTCCGAGCACCTCTTGGCCCCCTGATGCAACCGGGAAGTAATAATATTCAAATAATGTCATTTGGAAGGCAAATAAGCCTCCTACAATAAAAAGGACGAAGCCAAACACCTTTGAAAAGGTCGTAATAAAGTTTAATTTACTTGCTACACTTAAGCTTGTGATTAAAATAGTATGAGTTCCCCATAGAAGGATGGTACATACGATAAAAGTCGTGAGCTGACCAAGTGTGATCGCTTCTTTCCCAAAGGTAAAGATCACCGTTTTTACGGTTAAAATAGGGAAAAAGGTTGTTAAATAACCAGCAAGGCTTGTAATAATAGCGACATTACTAATCCAGCTCGCCACCCAATATCCCCAAACCATTGTAAAACCGGCAGCTTTTCCTTTTTTCGGATCTTTAAAAAGCGCCCTTGCATAACTTTGTGGTCCAGCCTTCAGATGCGGCTTATGAATGGACAAATGCCCAAATACAAGTGCAATCATCAGCACTCCGCCACCTGTGACAAGCCATGCCATCGTCACACCTAATGGACTCGCATGCTGAGCAAGCGTACTTGGCAGCATAAAGATGCCTGAACCTACCATATTTCCGACGACAAACGCCGTCAATAACCAAAAACCCCATTTTTTTGTCTGTTCCATTTCCGCACCTCCGTTTTATTCACTTTGGACCAGACCCGGCAGTATCTTCATCGATATATCTGTGAAGCAATGACTTACATTCTTTATGTTCAATAGGGTCACTTTTTTGTTAACAGCATACCCTTTTCTTTGTCCCGCAGAACATAAAAAAAGCCTGAACAAAAGTCCATGCTTTTCAAAACATACACCTTGATCTCCGGATAGCCCTCCACGCTTTAAAGACGTGGCAGTCCTGCATTTATTCAATGCAGACCCAGCATAAAGAAAGTTGGAGCTCTCTCTACACTTCGGCGCTGATGCCTTTTTTCTCATGATCGTTGATTCCATCTCTCCTATGAGTGACTCATCATCCGCGCAACCTCTACCTCACTGAGACATAGCGTGAGGATTTCTATTCATTTTTTACTACACGAAGGTTATCAAACATTCTTACATCTGTCAAAGGGAAAATCATAAAAAGAGCAGAGAACCGTTTCTCGTTTTCTCTGCCCTTTGATTGCTTATTGATGGTTGTTTTTCTTCTTTTGTACAGCTTCCTGAAGCGGATCACCTGCTAGTTCTTTACTGGCTTCTTCTAACAGCTGGTCTACCTGCTGATGGTTTTTCTCACTTTTCGCCTTTTTATCCTTTTGAAAAAATGACATCGCTACTTCCCCCCTTCTCATAAAATGCCTTTGCCTGTGTAATTTGTGCTACAGCATTCATCATTATACAAGGGGCTAAGCTCATTCATCATAAAAGGTCTTTCTCTTTTTTTTCAAATAATGGAGAAAGGTCACTGTTTTTTCCTTTTTTCTTTAGAAATAAGCCTTGCTGAATGAATTCACCCTTGATATAGTGAGTACTTGAACCAAAGATAGAACAGGAGTACGCATCATGACAGGAAAAACACATATTATGGGCGGAATTGCAGCCTCAACAGCCGCCGCCTACTATTACGGATTTGACCCAGTCGCTATGGCTGCTGCTGGATCAGCAGGTGCCCTCATCCCAGATCTTTGTCATACGAAAAGTAAAATCGGGAGGAAATTCCCACTCCTTTCGACACTGATTAGTAGTGTTTTCGGTCATCGCACCTTTACGCACAGTTTATTATTTCTGCTGATCATTTATTTTATTGCGACAACATACATACCAAATGACAGTCTTAGCATCGGTTTACTTGTTGGAATGGCGAGCCACCTTATTCTTGATGCAGGAACAGTGAACGGTATTAAATTTTTATTTCCAGCTACAATTAAAGTCCGTCTTCCCTTTTATGTCAAAACAGGCAGCACAGGTGAACAAGTCGTACTAGCTGCCCTCACCATTGTCACCTGCTATTACATCGCCGTCATTTGCGGAATGTCTATCCCCTTTCAGTTCTAGGAGAAGGAAAAAGAGTTTTTTAAAAAAGAAAGGATATGAATTGATCATTCCTCATTTTTTTAGTAGGTTTAAAATAAGTGTTTTACGCGGCTGAATAAAGAATGATGAGGAGCTACATAAATGAAAACGTTTTTCAAAAATCACTGGTTTTTAGTGTACTCCATCCTCTTCATGTGGATGAAAACATACATCATTTATCAATTCGGATTTCATATACGAACAGCGAATCTGTTTCACGAATGGCTGCTTTTGATGAATCCACTTAGCTTTTTGCTCCCTTTGTTTGGGATTGCTCTTTTTTTAAATGAAACGAAACAAAAGGTTTTTTTATTCACCACAAATTTTATTTTGACGGCAATTTTGATATCAAATACGATCTTTTACGGATTTTATATTGATTTTATTACCATCCCAGTCTTATTTCAGGCAAAGAATATGGGGGATATGGGCAGTAGTATGACTGAATTGTTCCACCCGCTTTTTGTCCTGATGCTCATTGATTTCGTGGTACTGGCTTGGCTGTTAAAGCGTAAACCGTTATCACCAAAAGCATCATTTAAGACAATTAAAACGTATTATGCAGTTTGCTGTAGCTTCCTAATATTCCATGTCAGTGCAGCCGTGTTGGATCACCCTCGATTTCTGACAAGCTCTCATGATCGAGAAGTCCTTGTACGAAACCTTGGTCTTTTTCAATTCCATCTTTATGATGGTGCTGCTCAAACGGCTCGTATTGGGCAAAAAGCCTTCGCAGATGAAGATACACTTTCAACAGTGGAAAACTACACAAAGGCTGACTACAGTGCACCAAACGAAGACTACTTTGGACTTGCTAAAGGCAAGAACGTCGTTTTCATTTCACTTGAATCAACGCAGCAATTTGTCATTGACCAAAAGGTAAACGGACAATACATCACACCATTTTTAAATCAACTCGCTAAGAAGAGCTTTTACTTTGATGAGTTTTATCAGCAGACAGAGCAAGGAAAGACGTCGGACTCAGAGTTTATTGTCGCAAATTCACTCTATCCATCTAGCAGCGGCGCTGTCTTTTTCACAGCGAGTGACAACGAATATGACACGTTATACAAGCAATTGAAAACAGAGAACTATCAAACCGTCCAATTTCATGCCAATAACAAAACGTTTTGGAATCGTGATGTGATGTATGAATCTCTTGGAATTGACCGCTTTTATGATGTCGATTCATTTGATGTCAATGAACAGAATTCGACTGGCTGGGGCTTAAAGGATATCGACTTTTTTGATCAATCCATTGATTATTTAAAAAAGTTGAAGACTCCTTATTACAGCACATTCATTACCCTGACCAATCACTTTCCGTTTGAAATTGACCAAAAGGATCAGTTTATCGATGAATATGATTCGTCTAGCTCCATTTTAAACCGCTATGTGACAACCGTCCGTTATCAAGATGAAGCCATTAAGACATTTTTTGACCGCATGAAAGAAGAAGGACTGTATGAAAATACAATGTTTGTCCTCATGGGTGATCATTATGGCATTTCAGAGGCACATCATGAGGCGATGGCCGAGCTGCTCGAGCAGGATGAAATCACACCGTTTGATGCTGTCAAACTACAGCGGGTACCATTTTTAATCTACATTCCTGGTATCACGGATCAAGCACCACAGAAAATATCTGAAACAGCCGGCCAAATGGATGTGAAACCGACACTCCTCCATTTGCTTGGTATTGAGTCCAAGGATGCCATTCAATTTGGAAATGACTTATTTTCTAACGAACGTACGCCTTTCGCTGTTCTGAGAAATGGGAATTTTATTACTGATGATTATCTCTATACAAAAAACACTTGCTATAACCAAAAAACGAAAGAACCTGTTGAACAAGAGGAAGTATGTCAGCCTTATATTGAGAAAGCCAATAAAGAGCTGTCCTTATCGGATAAAGTGATCAATGGGAATTTACTTCGTTTTTATCAGCATTAAAGCTGCCATCTGGCGGCTTTTTCTCTTCTCTTTTACTGAAAACCTATGAATGGTCAAATAAGTTTGATTATAATAAGGAATACACATGATATTGAATGATAAGAGGTGGGAACATGAAGTATCTATTCTTAGCTTTCGTCACGATCTGTTTGCTCCTGACTGGGTGTCAAACTGAGATGGAGTCATCAGATACAAGCAAAAAGACGGAGTTGGTGATTTCAGCGGCTGCAAGCCTGCAGGATGCACTAAAAGAAATTGAATCCACCTTCAACGATCAACATCCGAACGTAACATTAACGAATAATTTCGGATCATCAGGCGCACTGAAGCAGCAAATCGCTCAAGGGGCAAAAGTGGATCTCTTTTTTTCTGCGGCTGAAGAGCCTTTTGATGAACTTGTCCAATCCGGAGATATCGATCAGGATCATATAAAGGATGTCATACAAAATGAGCTTGTCCTCATTGTGCCAAAAGAAGACTCTTCTTCTATCAAAACCTTTCTCGACGTCCAGCATTTAAAAGGAAAAATCGCTCTTGGTACACCTGAATCAGTTCCTGCTGGTACACACGGAAAAGAGATTTTCACGAAGCTGAACATATGGGATCAAGTAAAAAAGAACGCTGTCTATGGCAAGGATGTACGTCAAGTCCTAAGCTACGTAGAAACAGGGAATGTAAAAGCAGGTGTTGTGTATAAGACTGACGCCCTTGTGTCCAAAAAAGTAAAGATTGTGGATGAGGCAAATCCGGACATGCATTCCCCCATCATTTATCCTGTAGGACTCGTAAAAGAGACGGAACACTTAGAGGAAGCCAAGACATTTTTTCAATACCTACAATCAGATACAGCCGCATCGATTTTTAAAAAGTACGGCTTTCAAGTGAAGTAATGCCGATGCTGACCGAAGAATTTCTGTCTCCAATATGGCTGTCCGTTCAAGTTGCCGTCGTCAGCGGGCTATTGGCTACTCTTTTTGGAACATCCATTGGCTTTTGGATGGCGCGAACATCTTTTAAGGGAAAAATGATCATTGAAACGCTTCTCATGATGCCTCTTGTCCTTCCGCCAACGGTCGTAGGATTTTTATTGCTTGTTCTGTTCGGAAAACACAGTGTGATTGGAAGCGCCATTGAATGGATCTTCCATCAGCCTGTCATCTTCACATGGTGGGCGGCGGTCATTGCATCGACGGTTGTGGCATTCCCGCTCATGTATCAATCAGCAAAAGCTGGATTTTCGACGATTGAGTCAGACATTGAGGGTGCTGCAAAAGTAGACGGTGCTCATTCATTCCAAGTCTTTGCCTATATCACCGTGCCGCTCGCCTTACCTTCCCTTCTTTCTGGTGCGATCTTGAGCTTTGCGAGAGCCCTTGGAGAATTTGGGGCGACCTTAATGTTTGCCGGCAATATCCCAGGGAAAACCCAAACACTCCCAACGGCAATCTATGTGGCCATTGATTCTGGACGAATAGAGCTTGCATGGACTTGGACGATTTGTATTGTGATCCTGTCATTTATTATGCTGCTGGCTGTACGCCGAAGCAGCACATAAAAAATCCCCCTATGTGAGAATAGGGGGGATTTATACCACATATTTACTTTGCCTTTTTACCACAGTATAAGTCAGGATTGATAACAAGATGATAAGCAAAGAAATGCAGATCAGAATTGCAGTCACACTAATGGGAATAGGTACAAATAATTGATAGTTTCCTTTAAAAGAAAAGAGATGCAAAGCTAAGTTTGCGATCATATTTTTCAAATCAAAGACACCTAAGTTAGGGATCAATAAAAAATAGACCATATAGATAACCACAGATAATATAAAACTTCGACATAAACTACCTAAATAAAAAACAATTGTACTAAATAACCAGCTGATACATACAACAAACATCAATTGAAGCAGGATAGAATGTTCAGTACGATCTTGATATGTAAACAACTGAACAGATATATTATGTGATATGACAGAATAAAATAGATGACTAGCCATATACGAAATGAAACAGATAATAGGAATAAAGAATAGAATGATCACATACAGAGACAGTTGCTTTGAAAATAAAACATCGTTCCACTGATATTGAACCGCTTTCATTTTCATCGTTTTATGTTTGATGTCATATGTTGTTAAATAAATTGCATATAAACCAAATGCAAGAGGATAAACCTCATCCATTCTTCCCCATGATGAAATTTACCTTTTGATGTTTAATTTGAATATTAAAATCTCTGCTGTCGATATGACTTTGTGAGTCCCTTTACATGGATCATTTCCAAAACCCCTCTTGGTATTTTTTGAGATTATCTATAATATTAAAACAGCGCTACTTTGATTTGTAAATAGTTCTCCATCCTTTTTTTACAATTGATAAATTACCACAAATTGTGTTTTTGCACCACCTATTTTCAATGATTTTTAAGAATTATACACTTTTTTTAACACTTACTGACAATCGTTTGATTTATAGCAACAAAAAACACCTTTCAATAATCCCAGAAGTGTATCACTCAAGCCCTATCGAAAGGTGTTCTAAAGTTCATTCTATTTTGTTATGATTCAAACCCAACCGTCATCGTCTCTGGATTCGAGCCGACGCGCTCATTATTATTTAATGCATTGATTTTTTCCATGTCTTCTTGAGAAAGCTCGAAGTCAAAAATGTCTGCATTTTGTTTAATGCGTTCTTCATTGATTGATTTTGGAATTGTGACGACGCCGCTTTGCAGATCCCAGCGCAAGATCACTTGTGCGACAGATTTATTGTAGCGTGAAGCAATGTCCTTCAATACGTCATGATCTAACAGCTTCCCTTGCATAAGTGGAGACCATGCTTCAATTTGAATGCCTTTTTCTTTTGCGTATTGACGTAATTCGGCAAGTGTCAGTTTCGGATGAAACTCCACTTGGTTCACAGCTGGGACAACCTCAGCATCTTTTAACAGCTCTTCTAAATGCTGAACATAGAAGTTACTGACGCCAATGGCTCTTAATTTTCCATCTTTATACAGTTTCTCAAGCGCACGCCAAGTTTCTTTAAATGTATCAGTATTGGGTCCGGGCCAATGAATTAAATAGAGGTCTAAGTAATCAAGACCCAATCGATTTAAGCTTGCGTCAAATGCAGCTAGTGCTTTTTCGTAACCTTGATCGGAGTTCCATACTTTAGATGTAATAAAAATTTCTTCTCTTTTGACGCCTGATTCTTTAATGGCTTTCCCTACGCCTGTCTCATTTTTATAAACGGCAGCCGTATCAATGCTGCGATATCCATTTCGTATGGCTGCTTTCACGGCATCTACCACTTGATTGCCGTCCTCTACTTTGAATACACCTAAACCAAACCAAGGCATTTCCACTCCGTTATTTAGTGTTACGGTATCATTCAAGCTTTTGACCATTTTTAACAACCACCTTTTTTCAAAAATTCTATCTTTTTCATTATCTCATGTTACGCTTTAAAACTCTATTAATAGGCGTTTCTCTTCGATTGCCAAAAGCAACGCCCCTGTCATACCTGCTTTGTCCTCAAGTCTAGGAGAGAGAATGTATGTATCAAGTAGCAGCGTCAACACCAGCTTCAGCCGAGGTCGCCAAAAAAACTGAATATCTCAATTCAGCCAAATGACAAGATTTTCATTCAACACGAAAATACCAACATTTGCTGAAAAAATAACAGCAAAAAAAGAGAGCGATATCGCCTCTTTGTTTTTACCCTTTATTTAAAAAATAGGATCTAGCAGGAAGCTGCCATTTGAATAGATAAGAGCACACTCGGCACGTGACAAGAATGAGAAATAAAAGATACAGGCTCATCTCCCCTTGAGCTAATCCAAGCCCAACGAATAAACCGCCAAGTGCTGCCCATACTGCATAAATCTCCGCTTTTAGAACGAGTGGTTTGCGCCCTGCCAAAAGATCACGGACAATTCCGCCACCGCTCCCAGTCAAAATGGCTGCCACAATGACCGCACTTAGCGGAAGCTCTCTTTGCACAGCAAATAAGGCTCCTTGAATTGCAAAGGCTGCTAAGCCAATCGCATCTGAGAAATTTCCCCATGTGCTCCAATGCTTTAGCAAGAGCTTTGGAAAAAGAAACACAATTGTAATCGACACAAGGGCAATGGTAAACATCTTCCCCTGTGACCATAAAGCCGATACTGGAAGACCGATTAATATATTTCGAATCGCTCCCCCGCCAAATGCCGTTACAATTCCCAAAATGTACACACCAAGAATATCGTACTCTTCCTCCATTGCCACAATAGCGCCACTAATGGCGAATGCGACAATGCCAATGATACTTAAGACTTCCCATGCCATTTTCCGCTTATCTCCTTACCATTGTCTGATCATCTAGCACTCCACCCTTAATGTATATCTGACACAGGCGAAAAGCAATACAAATTTTCTTTGAATTTTATCTTTTTGCGAAAATAAAAAATAGCCTACTTTTCAAGCAGGCTTGTTAATCTTCTTTTGCATTTAATAATAGCATACTGATGATGATAAGAATAAATGCAATAAGTGCTAATAATGGAATGGTGATAAAACCAAACCAATTCAAATAATCAAAGGAACAAGGAATTCCGCTCAGACAAGGGCGAATGGATGCAAAGCCCGGTATCTTTTGTTCCATATAATGATAGATAGAAAAACAAGCACCAATCATGGTTAAAGGAAGAACGTAATATTTCACTTTGACATCGCCACGGAATGTAGCAATTCCAAGTAAAAGCACAAGGGGATACATGAAAATGCGCTGAAACCAGCATAGGTCGCATGGGATAAACTTTTTCACTTCACTTAAATACAGGCTGCTCATTGTAGCAACGATGGAAACGATCCATGCGCTGTATAAGTAAACAAGCTTATTCTTCATGATTTTTTTCCTTTAAGCTCTTGATCGATTAATTCTTTAATTTCGTCATAGTCATAAAAGTTTTGTACTTGTTTATTGTTAATGAAAACAGTTGGTGTTGCGTTCACTTTGAACTGATTGACCAATTGATCATCCGTGTTCAACTGAGATTGATACGTTTTCTTTGACAAGTTTTCTTTTAGCTTGTCCGTATTGATTTTTGTTGTCTTTTTCGCTAATTCAGTGAGCTTAGCAGGCGTTACCCATTCCGCATCACTATTTGGCTGTGCATCATAGACAGCTGCATGAAATGCCCAGAAGTTTTTTGGGTCTTCTTTCCACACCTCTTCAGAAGCGAGTGCTGCTAACACCGCACCGTCTCCATGAACAGGCAGTGGCAAGTTAATAAATGAAAATGAGGCATCGCCTTTATCTATGTAGTCTGCTTTCAGCTTTGGGACAATGTCTCTTTCAAATGATTTACATGTTGGACACTTATAGTCCCCAAACTCGACGATTTGCACCGCTGCCTTTTTATCTCCCATGACAGGTTGTCCTTTAATGGAAGGCTTGCTGTCAACTGTTTGTGCTTCTTGGCTGTTGTTGTTGCCAATCACAACGAAAATACCAATGAGAAGAGCTGCAATGATGGTTAAAATGACGGCAAACTTGATGGATGAAGATTGATTTTTTTTACTCACAAAAGCACCTACCTTATCTTTTTCATTCATTCCTTAAAAGTAAAAAAGAGGATAATAGCTTAGGAAGATGCCATCATCCAACTTCTTCTATTTTAACAAGAGAGAGGCTATTATAAAAGACGCTATCGTGAATTTTTCCTTACAATTTTATTTCATGACCCTCATCGCATTTAAAACAGCGAGTACCGTTACACCAACATCAGAAAAGACCGCTTCCCACATGGTCGCAATACCGAAAGCCCCTAGTAATAGGAAAATCCCTTTGACACCAAGAGCAAACACGATGTTTTGCCAAACAATAGCTTTCGTTCTTTTAGCGACAGTGATGGCTTCTGCTACCTTTGATGGCTGGTCCGTCATAATCACGATATCAGCGGCTTCCACTGCCGCATCTGAACCAAGTCCGCCCATCGCAATGCCTATATCTGCTCTTGCTAATACTGGGGTATCGTTAATGCCATCCCCCACAAATAATAATTTTTCTTGAGGTGCTTTTTGCTGATCAATGTCTTCTATTTTCATCACTTTATCCTGTGGCAATAATTCAGTGTAAACCTCGTTCATGCCAATTTGCTTTGCGACAGCAGTCCCTACTTGTTTGGCATCACCAGTGAGCATCACGGTTTTAATTCCAGATGCTTTTAAAGCAGAAACTGCCTTGATGGCATCATCCTTTAATTCATCTGCAATCAGGATATATCCGGCAAACTCACCGTCTACTGCCATATACACAACAGTTCCACTTCTTTTTTCTTTTTCATACGCAATGCCCTCTCGTTCCATCAGGCGATGATTTCCCGCTAATACATGTACACCGCTAATCGTCGCTTTAATTCCATGTCCCGCAATATCCTCATACGCTTTGATATGGCGCTCATCTAGCGGCGAACCGTAAGCCGCTTTAATCGATTCTGCAATAGGGTGCGAGGAATGCGCTTCTGCTAGAGCCGCAAAAGAAAGCAGCTCCTCTTCCGACCACTTGTCATGGGTTGTCACGATATTGGTGACCGTAAAGTTCCCTTTTGTGAGTGTGCCTGTTTTATCAAAGACAGCATAGCATACAGAGTTCAGTGCTTCTAGGTAGTTGCTGCCTTTCACAAGGATGCCTCGTTTAGATGCTGCCCCGATTCCCCCGAAGAATCCTAATGGAATGGAGACGACAAGTGCACAAGGACAAGAGATCACGAGAAAGACAAGCGCCCGGTAAACCCAGTCAGACAATTGTGCTGATGGTATCAAAAGCGGCGGCACAAAGGCAAGCAATAGTGCAAGCACGACGACAGCAGGTGTATAATATTTCGCAAACTTTGTAATAAAGTTTTCTGTTTGTGCTTTTCGACTGCTGGCATTCTCAACTAAATCTAAAATCTTCGTCACAGCCGATTCGCTTAGCTCTTTTTGTACTTCTATTTCAAGAATGCCGTTTTGATTCACAAATCCAGCAAGAACTTCTTTTCCTGCTTCTACATCTCGAGGAACAGATTCCCCTGTTAATGCAGAGGTATCCACAAGTGAAAAGCCTTCCATCACGAATCCATCTAGTGGAATTTTTTCACCTGGTTTTACGACGATACGATCACCAGCTTTTACTTCTTCCGGCTTCACTTTTTTTGTTTCATGCCCTATTTTGAGATTCGCATATTCAGGGCGGATATTCATTAATTCACTAATAGACCGTCTTGAACGATTCACTGCCGCACCTTGGAAGAGCTCTCCAATTTGATAAAACACCATGACAGCCAGTGCCTCTGGATATTGCCGAATGAGAAAAGCACCAACAGTTGCAATGGTCATTAAGAAGTTTTCATCAAATACTTGACCTCGCACGATATTTTTCAGTGCTTTAAAGACGACATCACCGCCGACGAGTATATACGCTGCAAAAAACATGACAAATTTCAGCCAGCTATCTTCATGTATAAAATAAGCAGCTGTTCCAATCACAGCACCGCCAATTAATTTCAGTACAATTGTTTTTAAATTCTTTGCCCCATGATCGTGGTGATGCCCTTCTTCTTTTGGTGACACACTCACATGAGGTTCAATGAACTGAACGGTTTTTTTAATACGTTTTGACATGGCCTCTTGTGCATCTGCATGAGTTACAGTTAACGTGCCTGTCGCAAAATTAATAGAACATTCCTCAACTCCATCTATTTTGTTGACACCTGTTTCGATTTTACGCGCACAGTTTCCACAATCAAGACCGTTTAATACGTATTCATCCTTTGTTTTTTTCATGCTCTCACCTTTTTCTATATAAATAACTTTCCCTGATTCAAACAAAACTATTAGCGGCTTTATATGTTATATATGAGCATATATTCATATATTGAACTATCCTTATTATATGAGGCGTTCTGATCAACTGTCAATCATTTATGAACAAATGATTTGTTTTTTGGCCAATGCTGTCACTTTGATTTTCAATAAAAGATGCTCATGTCCCTTTCATAACATAAAAACAATCGTTTGACCTCTGACGAAAAATATACAGCATATCTCTTTACAAAGGAAAGACATACGTTTATAATAAGTCGAAAGTTTCCCTAAGGAAACAAATTAGTCTTAAAGAATCATTTTAACCTAAATCAAAAATATTTAGTGAGTGTATATATTTTAAAAAACGCAATGATGATTGAAAGGAGCCGCAAGAGATGTCAAATGCTTTAACAATCGACCGACTTTATGTCTCATATCACGGAGAGGATGCATTAGAAAACGTCTCTCATTCTATACAGGAAGGGACGATGACAGGAATCATTGGTCCGAACGGTGGCGGTAAATCGACTTTATTGAAGGCATGCTTGGATTTAATTGAAAAAGATCAAGGGGATGTTCACTTTTTTGATCAGCCCTTTAAACAAGTCAGAAAACAGATCGCATATGTACCGCAGAGAAATGATCTAGATTGGACATTTCCTATCCATGTGCTGGATACCGTTCTACTTGGAACATATCCGAAACTTGGACTCATGAAACGACCTAAAAAAGAAGACCGGGCCTATGCATACCATTGCTTAGAAAAAGTCGGGATGCAGGACTTTGCGAAAAGACAGATTGGGGAATTATCCGGCGGCCAGCAGCAGCGTGTCTTTCTTGCTAGAGCACTTGCTCAAAACGCCCAGCTCTTTTGTTTGGATGAACCATTTGTCGGGATTGATATGGCAAGTGAAGAAACGATGATTCGCATTTTAAAGGAATTACGACATGAAGGAAAAACCATTCTTGTCGTCCACCATGATTTAAGTAAGGCCGATGATTACTTCAGCCATCTCGTTCTTTTAAATAAAAAACTGATCAAAGCTGGACTCGTACAGGATATCCTTCGTCCAGAGGTGATACTGAAGGCATATGAAACGCAGCTACCATTCTTAAAATCAGCAGGAGGAGACGTGTAATGGAATTCTTAACCGGACTCTTTGAATATGCGTTTTTACAAAAAGCGTTATTTACATCCGTCATGGTGGGCATTATATGCGGCGTCATTGGCTGTTTTATCATTTTACGGGGCATGGCTTTGATGGGAGATGCCATTTCACATGCGGTGCTGCCTGGTGTGGCCATCTCTTATATGCTTGGGATTAACTTTTTTTTTGGGGCCGTCTTAACTGGGGTGTTAACAGCGATTGGCATTGGATATGTCAGTCAAAACAGCCGCATTAAAAATGATTCTGCCATCGGCATTGTATTCACTGCCTTTTTTTCAATCGGAATCATTTTGATTACATTTTTGAAAAGTTCAAGCGATTTATATCATATCTTGTTTGGAAATGTACTAGCTGTTCGTTCATCTGATATGTGGATTACGCTTGGGATCGGCATTTTTATTTTGCTGGCGGTCATCATTTTCTACAAAGAACTGCTCATTAGTTCATTTGACCCGGTGATCTCTTCTGTTTACGGTTTACCGAACCGAATGATCCATTATTTTCTCATGACATTACTCACCCTTGTCACCGTTGCATCCCTGCAAACCGTCGGCATTATTCTTGTCGTTGCGATGCTTATTACGCCGGCAGCCACCGCTTATCTCTTGACTGACAGGTTATGGATCATGATTTATTTATCTGCTTTTTTCGGTGTCGTTTCTGCTGTCGTGGGACTCGGGCTTAGTTTTACGTATAACCTGTCTTCTGGTGCTTCCATCGTTTTGGTCGCAACCATGTTATTCGGCAGTGCCTTTATTTTTTCACCGAAGCAAGGTATTTTGTGGAGATCATTAAAATCAAAACGAAAACGAAAACAATTAAAAAAAGAAACATCTATGTAAAAGGAGGATATATATGAAGAAGTTATTTGCAATCCGTTTGATCGCAGTATTCATTGCCTTTATGGTCATCGTAGGTTGTTCTAATCAACATAATAATTTCGCCAAAGATGATGGCAAATTAAAAGTTGTCACGACCTACTCCATTCTTTATGACATTGTGAAAGAAGTAGGGGGACAGCATGTCTCTATTCACAGCATTGTTCCAATTGGTACAGATCCACACGAATTTGACCCACTGCCAAAGGATGTTCAGCATACGACGGATGCAGACCTTGTTCTATATAATGGCTTAAACCTTGAAACAGGGAACGGCTGGTTTCAAAAGCTGCTTGAATCGAGCGGCAAGGACGGGAATGATGCACCGGTAGCGGAACTAAGCAAGGGCGTCAAAGTGAAGCATTTATCTTCAAAAGGGCTGGAAAGTCAGCAGGATCCTCATGCTTGGTTGAATGTCGAGAACGGCATTCTTTATGCCCAAAATACCCGGGATGCGCTCATTGAAGCAGACCCCGAGCATAAAGAGGATTATGAAAAAAATGCAGATGCTTATATCAAGAAGCTTCAGGCTCTTCATGATGAAGCAAAAGACAAGTTTAATCAGCTTCCAAATGACAGAAAGCTGCTTGTCACAAGTGAGGGGGCCTTTAAGTATTTTGCAGCTGCATATGGACTGAAAGCGGGCTACATTTGGGAGATCAATACAGAAAATGAAGGAACACCTGGTCAAATGAAACGCATCATTCATTTTGTGAAAGATCATCGCGTTCCTGCTCTATTTCTTGAAACAAGTGTAGATAAACGCAGTCTGGAAAGCCTTTCTGAGGAAACCGGGGTTCCGATTAAAGGGAAAGTCTTCACTGACTCCATTGGAAAGAAAGGGGAAGATGGAGACAGCTACTATAAAATGATGAAATGGAATATTGACACCATTTACAAAGGACTGTCCTCATAAAAAAAGACAGGCGGAGTGAGTCCGTCTGTCTTTTTTGTTAGCCTGCCATATTTTGCGGGTGTTTTTTTGGCCAGGTGACATAGCTGATGCTAATGAGGAAATCAATGATTAAGACCATCCCCCACACATATGCAAGCTGCATCAATGATTCTGTTCGCTCTGGTGCTTGGATGAGAAAGGTAAGCACAAAGAGTAAACCGGTTCCATGCGTCATTATTTTTCCACACAGCAGGAGCTATTTCTTTTCTCTATGAATCTGATTCAGGACAGAATCAAAGAACGAATGACAAGGCTTCCATTAAACGGCTCAACTGAAGAAAATGTCCTTACTTTATTGGAGCAAGTCCTTCCGCTTGATGAAGAACGAAGGTTTGAAATGGAGGTTTGGCAGGCTTTTACGATGAAATCGTTAACTGAACCAGAATTACAGCCGCTCAATGCAAAGATGTATGACGAACTTCTACCAAACCCTAAAAGAGAACTTCATTCTGCCACTCCCTCTCTGACAGGTTTCAACCGCTGTAATCTGAGTGAATTCAGCACAACCGACACGGAGCTAAAGGCCATTGCCACTCCTGCAAGCCATGGCACAAGTAATCCAAATGCTGCTACTGGTATTCCAATACAGTTGTAAGCAAGCGCCCAAAATAGATTTTGCTTGATGTTTCTCATCGTTTTCTTGCTAAACTCAAGCGCATCTGCAATGGCATGAAGATCTCCTGTCATGAGCGTAATATTTGCCGCTTCCATGGCAACGTCTGTACCTGTTCCAATCGCCATTCCAATATTCGCTGTCGCAAGGGAAGGTGCATCATTGATGCCGTCTCCGACCATTGCGACTTTCCTTCCTTGTTCCTGAAGATCCGCAATGTGAGCAGCCTTGTCCTCAGGAAGAACCTCAGCGATGACATGCTCAATGCTCGCCTGTCTCGCAATCGCCTCTGCTGTGCGCTTATTATCCCCTGTCATCATCACGACGTGAATTCCTTGATGTTTCAGCCGGGCGATCGCTTGAGAGGACGATGATTTAATCGTATCTGCAACCGCCACAATACCGGCTGCATCGCCGTCAATGGCAATGAGCATCGCCGTTTTCCCTTGTTCCTCTAGCTTATTAATGGATGCTTCTACTTCATCGTATCGGATGTGGTGTTTCTTTAACAGCTTCCGTGTTCCAATCAAGAGCTGATGACCAGCGGCCTTTGCTTCAATTCCATGACCAGGATCTGCTTGGAAGGCTTCTACATTGACCGCTTCAAGACCTCGCTGCTTCATTCCCTCCGTAATCGCTCGAGCAAGTGGATGCTCTGACTGCTGTTCTGCCGATCCCACTAGCTGAAGCAGTGTGTCCTCCGTCCAAATTCCAAATACCACCACATCTGTGAGACTTGGTTCACCTTTTGTCACAGTCCCTGTTTTATCTAAAACCACAGTGTCCAGTGATTGGGTCACTTCTAAATGCTCTCCACCTTTAAACAGAATGCCTGATTCAGCCGCGCGGCCGCTGCCAGCCATAATAGAGGTCGGTGTAGCAAGACCGAGTGCACAAGGACATGCAATGACTATCACCGCTATAAAAGTCTCAAGTGCTGACGTCACACTTCCTGGATCTACAAAGAAAAACCATATGAGAAAGGTCAGTACAGCGATACCTACAACAATGGGAACAAAAATCCCTGAAATTTGATCTGCCATTCTTTGAATCGGTGCTTTTGAGCCTTGTGCTTGTTCTACCACTCGGATGATTTGTGAAAGGGCCGTCTCTTTCCCTACTTTTGTTGCTTTCACTTTGATAAACCCATTTTTATTGATGGTTGACCCGATGACCGTATCTCCTGCGATTTTATCAACTGGCAGACTTTCTCCTGTAATCATGGATTCGTCTATCGCTGTTGTTCCCTCGATGATTTCTCCATCTACCGGCACTTTCTCACCCGGTTTTACAAACACAAGATCATTTACTTTCACATCAGAAATAGGAACGGTCATCTCTTTCCAATCTCTCTCGATGACAGCTTCTTTCGCTTGTAAGCCCATCAGTTTTTGAATCGCTTCTGATGATCTCCCTTTTGCTCTTGCTTCCATTAATTTTCCGAGCACAATCAACGTAATGAGCACAGCACTTGTTTCATAATAGAGAGCCGCCTCATGTGTGCCTTGAAAAGCTGACTGAATGCTTTCATATAAACTATAGAAAAAGGCGGCAGATGTTCCAAGTGCCACAAGGACATCCATATTGGCACTTTTATTTTTTAATGCTTTATAAGCACCTTCATAAAAGGGCCAGCCGACAATGAACTGAACCGGCGCCGCTAATGCAAGCTGAACCCAAGGATTCATGAATGCTTCTGGCAGCCAAATAAAAGATGTGAAAGAAAAATGGCTGACCATTGCCCAAAGGAGAGGCAGTGACAAAATCATGGAGAACAAAAAGCGTGCCATTTGCTTCTCAATCGTTGCTTGGCGATGATCTTTTTTCCCTACCTCTGCTAGTTCTTCTGCTGGTTCAATTAATGAATACCCAATGGATTGAACGGCATCTTTGATGTCACTTGTAGACGTTTGACCGGGATGGTACATGACCTGAAGTGTCTCAAGCGCAAAGTTCACAGACCCATGATCGACACCGTCCATACGGTTGATTTTTTTTTCGATTCGGTTTGCACAAGCCGCACAGGTCATTCCTGTAATTTGAAAGTGGATTTCTTTTTTCATTTTTCTCACCTCTCCACATACTCCATGGGGGTACCTTTTTTGAAAAAAATAACACGCTGGCGCAAGCAGCACGTATGTTCATTTATACGACATCATATCCCTGTTCTTCAATCACATCAGAGATACGGTGTAACGTGACTTGATCAGGATGAAAAGAAACCTCCACCTGCCCCTTGTCTAAATGGACTTTCACAGACTCAACACCTGCTAATTCTCCCACATTTCCTTCGACTGCTTTCACGCAATGTCCGCAAGACATGCCCTGCACTTGAAGTGTTGCTTGTTTCACTTCTCATCGCCTCCATCAATCATTTTCTATATTTTACTATACCCCAGTAGGGTATCATTGTAACATAAATGATGCGTTCCGTGCTATGATTTTGTCAGTTTTGTGAAGACGTTCATTAACTCTTCAATGGCTTCATCCCCATTGCCGTTCTTAATGGCATCCGCCACGCAGTGGTGTGTATGCTTTTCCATTAATTGAAGACTGACCTTTTTTAAAGCCGCATTAACAGCAGAAATTTGATTGACGACATCTATACAGTAACGATCGTTTTCAATCATTTGCTGTATCCCTCGAACTTGTCCTTCCACTCGTTTCAAGCGATTGATTAATTGATCTTTTTCCTTCTCGGCTCTAGGCGAAGCGATATGTCTTTCTTCATGTTCTGTCATCTAATCACCTTTTTTCTATCAAACTTGTCTTTCATTAAATTAAAGCATATCTCCACTGGAAAAGGCAAAGATATGCTGAATTTCCTCTGACAGCACCTTATTTTTTTCAATGATTCAAGCTGCATTGTAAATATATAAAATTTCATGTATTAAAAAAGTGTCAAAACCCTTATCTATCATGGGTTTTGACACTTTTTGAGATCATATGGAGACGGTGGGAGTCTATTATATGCACTTACTATGGTTCTAAAAATGGTACAATGCTGTATATAATAAGCTTTTTGTGTATGCAATGTCAGAACATTTAAAACGATAATTTTATGTTTTTGTTGCCAAAATGTTGCCAAAATGTTGTTTAAAACCAATACTTCTTTATAATGAAGAAAAGGGGTGATTACATGAAAGATATTCGTCCGGGTGGAAATCGTGAGAGGGCCATTAAAGTTGGTGGATAACTTCAAAAGAATATAGAAATCTCATAAAGAGCCTTTGCCTTGCAAGGATCTTTTTAACAAATGATTAAAATGTTAGATAATTATTATTCTAATATTGTTTAGGTTGGAGGGTTTATATGAGACTTGTTTTGTGCCTTTTTCCAAAAGTAAGGAAGTTTGGAATTGGTCTAACTATTACAAGCCTTCTGATCCTTCTATCTCTATCTTTTGTGTATAATAACATTGGTAAGAAAAGCTACTCGGAAACGGTCGCTATAACACCAGAAACATACAGGGAAATTAAAGAAGGTATGACACCACATGAAGTGAAAGAACTTATCGGTGGTTCTGCTAGATCAGAAGAAATAAAAGAAGATAATTATTTTCATTTGGGAATACGAAGGGGAAAAAGGAATTGATGCTGATGCCTCGGCAGACTTATTATTTGAAGATGATCGACTAAGTTCTAAATTTGAAAGTGGCTTGCTGACAAAACACAATGAAACAGATTCCGAAGAAACATACGAGTCAGAAACAGCAGATGAAGAAGAGATTAGTTTGTTATCTTGGTCCGTACTTATATCTTCATTAATTTACCTGTCGTTTGATTTTAAAAATTCTGCTCCAAACTTCTTATAATATGGTGGAAATGTTTAGTGGTGATTTAGCTGCAAAAATTGGAACAGAAAATAATACAATTAACCAAATCGCAGTATTTTGGAAAGTTCCTTATATAGATGAAGATGAAACATTAGCTAAATTCTCATATGAACGTTCAGGAGAACATATGATAATAACCGATAAAGTATCTTCTTTAAGATGACCCTTCTACTTGAAGGGTTTTTTATTTACATTTATAATCGAACATACATTCCGTTCAGGAGGTGCCGTATGACTGACCTTGAAAGAAAATTATATCGGATCATCTATAATATGAGCAGATTAAGAAATAACCCTACAATGGATGACCTGAAAAGGAAAACAGGTAAAGATGAACTGGCGATCCGTAAGGCTGTTAAAAACCTTATCACAAGAAATGAATTAGCATGGGATAAAGAAAAAAGAGAATGGAGATTTTGATTTAATCATAAGGGCCGTATTTTACAGCTTAAGTGCCTGTTTCAGCTACAAAACACGTAAATAAGAAACACTCATACATTACAATCACTAGGTCTGAAGCAAATAATCACCTTAATAAACTGTATCTTTTTTACTATTTTTCAATATTAAGAGGTGTTATTAAACATTTTATGGTAATCTATACTATAGCAAATACAGTATAAGGGAGAGATAAAAGTGGAGACAATGGCTAAAAGATTCTGCAAACCATTTATCCTATTGCTAACAGCTGTCTTATTAGTAACCTTTGTTGCACCTCAAATATCACACGCAAGTGAATTTCCGAATTCCCAGGTGATAAGCTATTCCGATTATGGTAATTATTCAGAAAAGGAAATTGAGGAAGTATTAAAGTTTTACTTCGAAGAAGTTGGGGAACTAACTGATGAAGGATATGTTATTAAAAACAATGAACTGTTTGATGCAAAAGTTCTGGCGGGTGACTCTGCTGCTTTGAAATTGAAAGAGTTGATTGCGTTGGACTCCTCTTTTCAGAAGTCTGGGTTTCAGGTTGCTAGTGCAACGACTTTTGGTAAATGTGTTGTAAACAAAATGATTGGCAGTTATGGTAATATAGCGCGTCAATTTTTGAATGGTGCCATCTTTACATATATCAAAACTAAGCAATATGATTTAGCTGCAAAGTTAATTTTTAACACCCTAGTTAAATCTGGGATGAAAGTTAATGCAGCATCTCTTGCAATAGAGTTAGGATACTATGGATGGAAATGTCGAGGCAAGTGGTAAAATGTCTCCATTATTAATAGTTAAAGTCATTTTATTGTTAACCGTTTTAGGTTTATTTGCATGGACATTCATTAGTAAGAAAACTGCTCACGACGATGATGTATATAGATATGCAAGGTACATGATCTATTTCCTTGTAGCTGAAGTTGCGATATACGTTATATTCAGTTTTATTTGAAATAAACCCCCATTTCGGGGGTTTATATTGTGTCATAAAAGAATTTAAAATATCTCAAAAACGTTTTTGTGACATTAACGAGCTTTAAGTTTTGTCTGGTCCCTTAATGCCGTCAGCAACAAGACAAGGCATCATCTGAAACCGTTTGACCGCATCACCCCGATCATTACATAGACTACATAAAATATTGTGTTGTTTTTGCATCTTATGTTAGATAGTAACAACGCAAAAAGAACGGTTGTTTTTAAAATAATATTTTTGAAAGAGTGATAATTTGAATACAAAAGTTTTAAAGAGTGTTTCACTTCTTTGTTTTATTATTGGGCTTTTATTGTGGGTGCCTAATGCTTTCTTTGGGCAAAGTAGTATTCTATGGCTGTTAAATTTTGTGATTGGTCCTGTTGGGATTGCATTGAGCATAATGAGTAAAAAATATCTTTTCACGTTCTTAAATTTCATAACCACTTTCAGTTTTTTTATATTTATATTTCTTGGTTATCATTTATTGGGACCGTAAAATAAACGTAAGTACCAGGTTTTCATTAGAAAGGTGGTGAGAATTTGAAAAGATTCTTCATATCAAAATCCTTTTTGATTTCTTTTATTGCTGCTGTTTTATTCTTTGGGTTCCA